>JBARZF010000658.1:0-38870 GCA_049649675.1 Rivularia sp. (in: cyanobacteria)
GCAGTTTCCACACCACCAATTTCTTCATAAGCTTGATGAATTAACCAACCATCCTGCTGCTTTTCCCACAATTGAGTTAAAGTAAATTCCAACAAAGGTAAATTACTCGGAGATTCCAACACCGCATCAATCAAGCGTTGGCTTAAACCTTCTTCCAAACAAACATTATAATTAGCCGCTGGTTTTTCAATCGCTGCTTGCAATTCCTGCTCATCCATCGCAGCCAAATTTACCTGAGCATCCTGCAAAGCATCAGCCAAAAAACGATATGATAAAGCTTCTGCGTAAAAATCTGCTCGTAAAGTGATTATTACAGTACAGCCAGCAACTTTAATTAAATTGAATAAATTATCAATAAAAAGATGGCGGGTTTCAACATCGGAACATAAAGTAAAAAGTTCTTCAAATTGATCTACAATTATCGCTAAATGAGACTTTTGATTATTAATAATAAACGGTTCGATTATATTTTCTAAGCTGCTATTACCGCTTCTTAATTCAACTTCAAACTCCAATTCCGTCAAACGATTTGAATTTGCATTCTCCCCCTTCCCTCGCAGGGAAGGGGGCTGGGGGGTTAGGTTTTTAGAGTGAGGTAATCCTTGTAATAAACCAATCGCCAAAGACTCAAAAGGATTATTACCGGGACGAAAATTAACAATCAACCAATCGCGCTTCTTATCCTGCTTTAACTGCGGAATCAAACCCGCAAAAACTACACTAGACTTTCCACTTCCCGAAGCACCAACAACAGCCACAAACGGTTTTTTATTCACCACCGAAACCAACTGTCGCGTGACAAATTCCCTACCAAAAAAATTAGCCGTATCCTCTTCCTTGAAAGCAGCCAAACCCAAATAGGGACAATTGGCTTTCGCACCCAAGTTTTGCCAAGTAGGAGGTATTTCCAATAAATTCTGTACAATTACCGGCAACCAACTCGCACAAGGATACTTTTTCTCTAATCCCTGTAACTTTCTTCGAGCAATATTAACCGATTTATAAAGAGATTTACCGCCGGTAAATTCCTGAAAAAAATACTTTAAAAATTGGTTAGCAACCCGATCTGGAACTGGTTCCCGCATCACAATTACTTGCGGAATATGCAAATTTTCCAACTCGGCAGCAATTCCTAAACCATCGCAAGAATTGAAAAAAGCTAACTGCAACCCACCCCTAACAGCCTTTTTTAAACTTTCTTTTAATTCTTCTATCGTTAAACTATCAAATCTATTTAGATAAATTATCCCTTGCTGTAATTCCGTTCGACTATGCCCGGAAAAGAAGAAAATATCCCATCCTTTTTCATCCCAAAGATATTCGTTTAACTCTAATACCGAAGGTTCATTTAAAACAACTAACTCAGCATTCCGACAATATTCTTTTAAAAGCTTCTCATCATCAGCAACGTTAATTCCTTCACTGTTGCCTAAAACAATTAAAATTCTTACTTGATTACGATAACTTCTAGTAAAACGACGAGCAGAAAAACAACTTACAGCTATCTCAGCATCAGGATAACTATCAAATAAATCCCATAAATGCCAAGGAAGTTTTCTTAATTGAAATTCAGTAGTGCGAATAATAAACCGGATTTCATCATCGGGAGATAAATGTATTAAACATTCTTCCTTAATCCGGTAAAATGAATCAGCTTTTAACCAATTAGTAAAAATCCGTTTGATATTATCAGCTTTCGCTTTACAATCTTCCTTCAAAGACGTAAATTTAATATGTGATAAATGCCCTTTCTTAATCTTAATTCGATGCCCATCTAAACCCCGATAGCTTCTACACCACTCTTGATAAATATGGGGTAAATTTGGAATAGGAGGTAATTTTAACTGGTTGTCGCTTAACTCAAAATCCGCACGCTTACCATCTTCACCAATTTCCAAACTAACGCTAAACCCTTGATTAAAATCACCATCCAGTTTGAGTACAACTAACTTTTTCATATTTGTTACCGCAACTATCCGGAAGCTATATTCTTTTATCGGTAGTTTTGGGAGTATTTTACGCAAAATTTACGTAAAAATAGGAAAATTATCTGGCTTTCGCGTACTTGTATGGAAAATCTGGGAATAGAAAACAATTAAATTAATAGCAATAATACGTAGGGTGTGTTAGGGCTTGAGTAATTTTGTTCCAGATTACAATCTCCAAATTGCCGCAACGCACCACAAGATTATGTTAATAACGATATGTTACGAATAATTTGTTTGTAGGGTGTATTGTGAGAAGCAACGCACCATTCCGACTATTTAATTAGCATAACAATTACAGCTATAGCCAAATTTGTTCAAAGGTAATATAAAAAAAAGGATTTTAGATTAACAATTTATTTAAAATATATTCAAAATCCAAAATCCTGTTAGGTAAAATCTAAAATTGACATTACACTTCAAATTCCTTCATCACCTGCGAATCACCATAAGCAACCGTAATATTAAACCTTTCTCCAGACTCAGCACTAAATTCAGATTGAATCCAATTATCATCTTCTCTTGAAATAACTTCTAATGCTTCTCCAGTTTCATCGCGAATAATCAATTTAATCCCACTCGGTAAAGCCATTTCACCAACTGGATAAACCTGAGTTAAAATATCTACTCCTTCACTTTCATTTTCCGATATCACTTTCATTACCAAAGCGACGGATATTTTATCCAAATGCATTCCTAAATCAATTTTTTGTCCTCTGGTTATACTCACTTCATTTTTAAAAGCTAACCCCAACTGTTGAGGTTTTAATAATTCATCAAGTTTTTGCCAACTAGTATCAATAATTCCATCTAACCATTCTCTAAAATTAATAATATTAGATGTTTTTTCTGTTTCCCTAGACTCAACTACTTCCAATTCAGTTAAATAAACTAGAAAATCTTCTAAAGGTTGTAACTTACTCAAATAAATTTTATCCGCAGCTTCAGGGGTAAAGCCTAATATTTTTGCTTTCTTAAGAGAATCACTTAACTCTACAAAAACATAACCAACTCTATCTTCCCAAACCTCCGGGGGAATTTCCACTACTTCCGCTTCAGCGAAAACCGCAAGACATTCTAATTTACCAATATCTTTAACTATTAAGTCAGCAACATTCATCAATTGAATTGCGATAAGATTGCGACTGTCACCTTCCGAGTAATCAGTCTCAAACCCCATGCAGCGCAAATAATTATTTACTGCATAAACGGTTAAACTATTTAAATAAACCTGTTGACGCTTTTGTTGATTAGAGATTTCCGATACTAATTCTTGAGCAATTGAATGAGCTTCAAAAGACAAAGGAACGGTAAAGCTTAGTTTTTGGGTGGTACTGTTCATGACAAAATTATTTTGGTGGCGAGCCGTGAATTTACTTCTATATATACTTCTTTAGATAGTCGATTATTTTATGCATTCGACGTTGATAAAAACTAGAAGCCGTTGTCAAAGGAACACCCAACTCTTGAGAAATTTCTTTCCATTTCTTTCCCTCCAATAAAAAAAGCAAAATTGCCTTTAAATTAGCTTCGGGATGTCCTCTTAACCATTGACTAATTAAATACTTTTCCGGATCTTTATTGATAACTTCTTTAATAACTTCTGCTTGAGACAATTGGCTTGAGCAATGTATTTCTTTAGTAATATCATCTAAAGACAAAACTGGTGATATTTTTTCCCCTTTCGGAACCTTAGTAATTCCTTTTTTTCGTTCTTTATTAACAACATCAATAAATCGCCAGTGAAAAATTTTATTCACCCAAGCCATTACCGGATATTGCGGATTGTATTCCTCCATTTTGCTGCATATTTCCATAAAAGTTAACTGTAACGCTTCATTATGATAGTCTTCATAATTAGGCAATCCCAACCACTGAGTTTGCTTGCTTAATCGTCCAGAATTTACAACAGCGTTGACAAACTTATTCAAAGCTATCCGTCGCTTAACTCGGATAACTGCACTATCATCCGCCGCCGAATATAGGTTAATCTCCTCGACTAACACAATTAATTGTTGATTGAGAGCATTATCCATCTGCTGAGAATCACTATTTTTAAATGAATTTGGTAAAGTCTATTCTGGTATCTTCCTTTACCCGCAACTTTTACGCAAAAACAGTTATTTTTTTTATTTAGGGAACGGAAAATAGGGAACAGAGAAAAAATATTTTGAAAAGTTTGTATATTGCTTAAAAACCCGGTTTTTTCAAAAAACCGGGTTTATTAATTCTTTTATTAAATAATATTCGTAAGGCAGCACCAAAATATTGAGGTAACGACGAGTTTTTAATTTTATTTGTCATGGTGCCTTGTGTTTTGCGACAACACACCCTAAAATGGTCAAACTCTCGTGCTAAAGGCAACCTTGCCGAAAATCTACTGTATCTTACTTCCCACCATAATAAAAAGCGATTTCCTTTTCCTTCAAAGGCACAAAATCAGCTTCGGAGAGCATTTTATTCAGTTCATCTTGGGTTAGGTGTTTAGCCCCAATTCTAACAATGCGCGATCGCATAGTATTTTTCACACCACTACGCTGCCTATTTCCCTCCAAAGCCATTACTTTGTTGTATAAATCCAGCTTTTCAGGTTCAATAGTAGAACCATCCAAATCAATACCTTTAGCAATAGCTTCGTCAACAGCATCAGCACCCTTAGTTGACGCATCCATTTGATTTGCTTCAGCAGTCATGGCAAATTATTTTTATTAACGTAACTGAATTTTACCAGTTAACAGTTATGAATTAACAGTTATCAGTTATCAGTTATCAGTTATCAGTGATCAGTTACCAATTACCAGTTATTAAGCCGATGTCAATCATCAATTAATATTTATACTCTCTACTCCCTACTCCCTGTTCCCTATTCCCCCCAACCCTATTCCCTATCTGAACATTTAGATGCAGTAATTTCGCGTATGCGCTTGTCAGTCATAAAGCTTATAGTTTAATCTCAAAATAATGCTGTAGCAATATGGTGGAGCTATGTCAGAGCATCGTATTCCCGATAACAAACAAAACCGTAAATTAGAAAGAGCTTTAAGCAATACAATTGTTGATAAATGCTTTGAAAACTCCGAAAGCTGGCTGCGAGCTATCTTACGAATGTGTATCTTCTCTTTAGGGTATATAGATTCCGAGCCAGTGTTTATTGTCGAATGTCCCAATCAAGCTGTAGCAAAACGATTAAGCCGCAAAACCTATCCTTTTAGAGACATTGTATATTATTTAACCGACGACCTCTACGCCAGCGAACGCAGTTTATTCTGTTACCAAGAATCAAACAACGGTTGTTGGCGATGTTTTGACACTAATAGCAATTCCTGGAAAAACTGGAATAGTCTACAAACCCCTCATCGCTTGAATTAATAAGACAAAGAGAGAGGGGGAAGAGGGGGAAGAGGGGGAAGATAATTCCGCGCCTCCGCACCTCCGCGCCTGTTAACTGTATGACGCTACCGCGTCACGCTGCACTAACACTGTTCACTGTTAACTGTTCACTGTTAACTGTTCACTGTTAACTGTTCACTCCTTCCGCGTTACTAAACCAGCGAAAAAGGCACCTAACACGCTTCCAGTCCAAATTCCTGTAGTGCTACCTTGCCACATCGCACCCGGCGCGATCGCAATTTTACAACCTGCTTTAAATAAGTAAAGGCGTTGATTCTGACAGTTTTGGCTGTGGGCTTGTACGCTAATTTGTCCGCCGATATAACCGCCAAAAAAGCCGGATGCTAGCGCTAGAAAAGTACAAATTAATAATCGCTTTTGTGAAGATTTTTTGCTCATTATTAAATGCTATAAGAGGTGACGCGAGCTTCTCCCCTTTTTTTAAAGGTAATTATAACGCCGTTCTAATACTCTTAAATCATAAAAATGCTTTTTTTGGTAAAGGCATGACATTATTGCCGATCCGATTTACATAAAAAATAAAAACTTAACAGAATTTTGCACAATCCGTACTTAAATGGCTATTATTATTAGCAACTTGTAAGCGCAGGATACAATTACCGTTTTTGGGATTCTAGTTCCTTCAACTAAGAAGTCCGAAATTCTGTAAAATCTATGTTCTGCTCGCATCACCACTGACAACCGCTGCCTTTAAAATTTCAACACAAGATAGTTGATCGAGTCGCGGTTAAGAGACAATAGCAGCAAGTAGGAAACTAAAATTCGCCTTAAAAAGCAGTCATGCCTACTCAAACAACATAGCAATTGTAACTGTCTCCAGAACAATAAAAACAAGTACTACTATTATGGAAGCCCCAATGCAAGAACCGGAAACCGTGGGAACTCAAACCTCAGAAACAAAAGTGCCAGAAATGAACAATCCTACTGGAACTATAACCAAAATTCAGCCTTCCACACAACCTCAGGAGCAATGGCTGAAATACGGAGAGCAACTTTCAAGTTATTTAGATAATTTCACTGATTACGCTGGTACCTTCTTCAATAAGTATAAGCAGTTTTTTATCTACCTTGGTATTGCTTTAGGTGCCTTAATCGCAGTTAGAGTAGTGCTATCTATCTTGGATGCATTAAATGATATTCCTTTAGTAGCACCAACCTTTGAATTGATTGGCATTGGCTATTCTGCCTGGTTTATCTACCGCTACTTACTCAAAGCCTCCACTCGCAATGAGTTGACTAGTGAAATCACAACCCTCAAAACACAAGTAGTTGGCAAAGATGCTTAAAAATCAGTAATTAGCCATTTGATAAGGCTGATACTTTCTTTGTAGTGCAGACCAAAAGGTCTGCATTTTGTTTAATTATTAGTTAGTTATAGGAATAGGTTCGTAGTTAGGGCTTTAGCCCTTAATTTGAGGATTAAAATCCTGACTACGAATTCCTCATAACTTATGTGGGGTTAGAGTAGTGCGAGCCGGAAAGCATGTCCTGACGGACACACTGCGTTAACGCCCTTCTTCGACGAGGGAGCGAGACGCTCCCACTGCGAATAATTTACCTCTCAAAACTTATGAAATTCACTACTACTACTGATTTATCACATACTGCGATTTGATCGGTTCGACTTTATCCATTTTCACTAAAGCTTGGTAAATCATTGTCGTTACCTCTGCACGTGTAGCCTCTTCCTTGGGTCGGAAAAAATTACGGTCTGGATGATTTACAATTAAACCGTTCGCTGTAGCAATTGCTACTGGTTCTCTAGCCCATTCAGGAATTTGGTCGGCATCTTTATAGACGCTTAAAGCTTGATCCTGGGATTCAGGAGTTTTTAGAGTTTTATTAAGTCCGCTAACTAAGGCTGCTATAACTTCCATTCGTGGAATCCTCTGTTCGGGCTTAAAGGTATTTGCGTTATAGCCTTTCATGAACTTTTTATCAACAGCATTCTTAATTTGGTTTTGTGCCCAAAAACCTTCGGGTACATCATCAAAATTTCTGTTGCTATTAGTAAGATCGGTTTTAAATGCTTGGTCGATTATCGCCGCAAACTCGGCACGGGTTACAGGTTGTTGTGGTTCAAAGGTATTTTCATCCTTGCCTGCTATGATTCTCCGGGATGAAAGTGTGTCTATAAAAGGCTTAGCCCAATAGCTAGCAGGTACATCAGCAAAATCTATCGCTGGAATAGTGGGTGGTTTTGTGGCTTTGGCTTCTGGGGTTGGTGTTGGGGTAGGGGTAGGTGAAAGTGTTGGTGTTGCAGCCTGTGTTGCAGCCTGTGTTGGTGTTGGTGTTGGTGTTGGAGTAGGCTTCTCAACTACTACTGGTGCCTCAATCGGCTTGAGCTTATCTTCACCTACATTTAGCCCTGCATTATTAGTATTATTCCCAGTTACTTTGTCATAATCGGGTGGTACTCTTCTTACAGGTGGTACCAAGAATGGCGGAATTACCGCGTTATCTGTTCTCCTCTCGAATAAAACTGGATTTCTTCGTCTTGGCTCAGCCTCAGTGACTGGTTGACGATACTCTAGATTATTATTAGGTTCTGGGGAAGGACGCAACAAAGCCGTCAAATCATTCAAATCATTATCTCCATCGGATCTTAGTGGTACCCTGCTACCGACGGCAGCATTTGAGGACAAATTAGCAAAGTTCCAGTTAGTCTCCTTTCGAGAAAGCGACCAAACAAGAACCGTACCGATAGTTAAAAAAGCAACTAGTATGCCGATAAAATCATCAAACCCCAGTTCCGAGTCTGAAGACGAACCCGGATTGGGAGGTGGCTGGTTAGTCATGGTAATTATTAACTTGTTGGTATTAGAATTAGCATCTAACAGAATTAAGCCATAGACTATACCCTACTAGTACTTTTTTCAAGATTTCTTGTTAATTCGACATTGTAATTGGGCCGAAGGGCACGGGGAGATGGGGAGACAAGGAGAGAGGGAAGAGGGGGAAGAGGGGGGAGATGGGGAGATGGGGAGACGGGGAGATGGGGAGATTGGGAGACGGGGAGATTGGGAGATTGGGAGACGGGGAGATTGGGAGATTGGGAGATGGGGAGATTGGGATATTGGGAGACGGGGAGATTGGGAGATTGGGAGATGGGGAGATTGGGAGATTGGGAGATGGGGAGATTGGGAGATTGGGAGATTGGGAGATGGGGAGATTGGGAGATTGGGAGACGGGGAGATTGGGAGATTGGGAGATGGGGAGATTGGGAGATGAGAACAGGGAGCAAGATGCTCCCACTCCTAACTCCTAACTCCTAACTCCTAACTGCTCACTGTTCACTGCTCACTGCTCACTGCTCACTGTTCACTGCTCACTGCTCACTGCTCACTGCTCACTGCTCACTGTCAAAGCACTCGCAATAAACTAGGAATGCTGTCAATCGCTTCTAGGTTGCGAATTTCGTCTAAAGCTTTGTGGAAACTACCTTCGGTAACGTCGTGGGTAACGACTACTATTTCTGCTAGCTTTTCTTGAAAACCTGTTTGCACAATTGATTCTAAGCTGACTCCACATTTACCGAAGCAAGTACCTAGTTTCCCGATTACTCCTGGATGGTCTTTTGTCAGGAAACGCGCATAAAATCTTGTGACTAGTTCTTCAGAAGCAGCTAATTGACAATTTTCTTGATGGAAGCTGGTTAATAATGGGTCTAACTTAGAAATTTTATATTTTGATTTATATTTTGAATCTTGCTTGTTCGATTCAGGTAAACTTATAAGTTGAGATACAAGATTTAAAATATCTGATGATACGGCCGAAGCTGTAGCACCCGCACCCGCACCGGGGCCAAAAAACATAACTTGTCCGATGGGTTCACCTTCTACAAAAATGGCGTTATTTACGCCGTTGACACTTGCTAAAGGATGTGCCGAAGGTACTAAAGTTGGATGAACTCTTACCGAAAGCGACGATCGCCCAATTTTTTCGGCGATCGCCAACAGCTTAATTACAAATCCCAATTTTTGAGCGTACTCAATATCGGTTTTGCTAATCTGCCGAATTCCTTCGCAATACACATCTTCTCTATTAATGCCTCCATCAAAAGCTATAGATGCCAAGATAGAAATTTTATCAGCAGCGTCTAAACCTTCGACATCGGCTGTAGGATCTGCTTCTGCATAACCTAATTGCTGTGCATCGGCTAATACATCATCAAAACTACTGCCCTCGTTCTGCATCCGCGTCAAGATGTAGTTAGTAGTGCCGTTAATAATCCCCGTTACGGCTTGAATCCGATTAACGCTCAAAGATTGCTTTAACGGTTGAATTACTGGAATTCCACCACCGACGGATGCTTCAACCATTACATATACTCCCGCTTGATTGGCGGCTGTATATAGTTCTTCTCCAAAGCGGGAAATTGCGGCTTTATTCGCAGTTACTACGTGCTTACCGTTACGAATGGCTTTGAGCATCAACTCTCTGGCTGGCTCTAATCCACCCATAAGTTCTACAATAATATCTATCTCTGGGTCGTTGACAATTGCCTCTAAATCTGTAGTCATAACCCCTTGCGGCAATTCTACTTCACGTGGCTTGTCAAGCGATCGCACTCCGACGCGATATATTTCAATCTCTTCTAATAAAGGATGGCGACCATCGCTATCTAATAATAACTTTACCGTACCGCATCCGACGGTACCTAATCCCAGGATTCCCAGTTTAAAAGCCACGATTATAGCACCCTCCTAATTTTGGATTTTGGATTTTGGATTTTGGATTTTAGACTAAAAACAAGTCCCTACCTTCAAGCAGGAAAGCAGGGGATAATCTAAAATTCATAAATTTTATAATTTTAGTTGAAAAACTTAAAATCTAAAACCTGTAAGCATCTTATTTCTTTTTATCTTTTTCAAGAAGAGGATAATTCCTGCATCCCCAATCTAAAATCTAAAATCCAAACACCCTACTTACTAAATAATATAGGTAGGGCAATATACCCTACCTAAATGTTTTTTCAAAAGTCAGCAGTCAAAAGTAAACTAAATTAACTTTTGGACTAAAAACTGCTCTTAGTAAGTTTCTACGTTCCAGCGGTGTGCTTTCTTAAGTTGCTTCTGGTAAGAACTCCACTCTACACCTTCCTTGGCAGCAGCTGCAGAAAGTGCGGCATCAATACCATCTTCCATACCTTTCAAACCGCAAATGTAGACGTAAGTACTTTCGTCCTTAACCATTTTCCATAATTCCTCAGCGTACTCCTCGCAACGGTGCTGGATGTACATTCTACCGCCATCCTTATTCTTCTGCTCGCGGCTGATAGCGTAGGTTAAACGGAAGTTATCGGGATACTTGGACTGTATTTCTTCGAGTTCTTCTTTATAAAGAATGTTAGGAGTTGTAGGAATACCAAATATCAGCCAAGCAAAGCCTTTGAACTGATAATCTGTATTTACTTTCTTCTCTTCATCCTTAAACATCCGCCATAAATAAGCACGGAAAGGAGCAATACCCGTTCCAGTTCCCATCATAACGATCTTAGCTTCGGGGTCATCGGGTAAAAGCATTTCCTTACCCACCGGACCAGTAATATTAACATCTGCTCCTACTTCAAGACCTGTCAAGAAAGTTGAGCAAACGCCGTAAACTGTTTCGCCAGTTTCGGGGTGCTTGTACTCCAACTGGCGGACGCACAATGATACGGTTTTATCATCTACATCATCACCATGTTGAGTTGAAGCGATGGAGTACAGTCTGAGTTTCTCAGGCTTACCATTCTTGTCTACTCCCGGTGGAACAATACCGATACTTTGACCTTCAAGATAACGCAAGTCTCCGCCGGAAATGTCAAATTTTAGATGACGCACGGTACCGATTCCGCCTTCGCCGACTAATTCATCATTAGATAGACATTTACCTACATATGGATTCTTGGGACGGTAAATATTAACGGGAACGTCCTTCTTCTTGGCTTTCGCTTCAGTCATGGTGTTGCCTTTTTTATCCTTCTTTCTAGACTCTGATGTGGCTTCAACACCCCCTTTACTGCTAGCACCGTTACTGCCATTTGAAGCTGCTTTTGAGTTGAGTTGCTCCAAAGTGTCCGCTGATTGAATGCTAACAATTTTGCCGCCTAGACGAGAGATACGCCGCATTTCTTGATTCATGCGGTTATAAGGCACTCTGATGAACACACTGCCACTTTTACGAATTGGGTAGTTTGTTTTGTCAGTTTCTTCGCTCTGACGTAAACCCACTACTTCATATAGAAAAACGCGGCTACCCGATTCCGTGTTCGCAGTACTTTCAACAGCGCCTTGATAATACATATTTTTTACCACTCCGATTGATTACTTAACCCTTTTCAAAAAAATCTTTCCCTTTTATACAGTTCAACAAGAGTAAATCCGTATTTCGGTATACTAAGCTCAACTGTCAGAAGGGAAATGGCCGCAAATATAGCCATTAGTCTTACTGCTTACACTCGCCTACTTATGGGGCAGGGTTAGTTAAAGACACACCTGTTCACCTTCTAAAGTAATTGATAAGTTGCTCGCAGAATGTTAACAATGAATCAATTTAATTTTTTCTTTGACAATTTCTACCTCCTGCGAACAGAAGATAGCCTGCATTTACCAAGTTGCTGGTAAACTATAATCGCCAATGTATGTCAACTATATTGATAATAATTAACAACAAAATATTATATTGCTTCCGAGCAAGACTTCTTCCACCGATCTAAATTATGTTATTCGCCTATCTTAATACTTTCAAATGACGAAACCGATCTTAGTCTAAATTGAGTAAGAACGTTTACAACTACAATTTTTTCTGCTTCGGCTTTCACCGTAGCAATACTAAAATGCGATCGCGTTGTATCGACAACTAAAAGTTATATAAACAACTATAATCAGTTTTACGTGATGTGAAACATCTGTCAACTTCATAAATATTATTGTTGGCGGAGGTTAAAGGGAACTTGCGCCAAGCCAAAAAGGGGCTACAACTGTTCCTTGAAAATATGGGTAGCGAAGCGTGGCGCGGATGCGACATAAACCCCTTAATTTGGGCGGAAATAGATGGTAGTTTTACTCAAAAATTCTTTGTTATGGCCCAAATTCCTGCCCACACGAGTAGAAGTGAAGTCAAAAATGGCTGGCTGAGAGAGGTTTTCCCATCTAATCATAGTTTTCCGGAACGCGGCGATGTTTTTTCGATTTCTGATTTTCATGACGAGCGTGAGTATATTTTGTAGTTGGTAAAAAACTAATTAATTTCGTTGCAACATATTCAGCGTAACTATGACGGTCTAAGTAAGCCATTTTTATGATAGTTAACAAATACAAGCTAATCATTTCATGATACACTTATCTATTATAGAAAAATTGGCACAATCAACCCGTAGATAGAGATGATAGATTTTAGATCCATCCACTGACAATAGTTTTTTAATTATTAAATGAATATTCGTAATTTGAGCGCAACCAGGTAATAGCGATCGTTCAGGTGCAAAACTTGTATATGATACGCCGCTTCTGTTACAATCCGAAATATAGCTAGGATTAAATACTTACACCAACAGATCGCGACTAACAAGACAGGGATCAAGTAATAAAATCATTACTTACCCCTTTTTGTCGTATATTGATGTTGTGTAGCAAGAACGCAGGGCAACCGTAATGGGGACTCCTGACTTGTAATAAATCTGTGTAAAAAAAATATTGATTCAGTCATCTTTAGAAACTAATTAGAGGGGATTTATGACAAATATGCCGGATCGCATTGTAATGATTGGAGTTGCTGGAGACTCCGGATGCGGTAAATCTACGTTTTTGCGTCGCTTAATTGATTTGTTCGGTGAAGAATTTATGACCGTCATCTGTTTAGATGATTATCATAGCTTAGACCGCAAACAGCGTAAAAAAACAGGTATTACTGCCTTAAATCCAAAAGCAAATAATTTTGACTTGATGTACGAGCAAATGAAAGCTCTTAAAGAAGGTCAATCTATTGATAAACCGATTTACAACCATGAAACCGGCGAATTAGATCCCCCTGAGAGGATACAGCCAAATCATATTATCGTGATCGAAGGATTGCATCCTTTATATGACGAACGAGTGCGTTCCTTAATTGATTTCAGCGTCTATTTAGACATTGGCGATGAAGTTAAGATTGCCTGGAAAATCCAGCGCGATATGGAAGAAAGAGGTCACAATTACGAAGATGTCTTGGCTGCAATTAATTCCCGCAAACCTGATTTCCAAAACTATATTGAACCGCAAAGAGAGTTTGCGGATGTAGTTCTTCAGGTGTTACCAACCAACCTGATTAAAGATGACAAAGAGCGTAAAGTACTGCGGGTACGTATGCTGCAACGGGAAGATAAAGAAGGCTTTGAACCCGTTTACTTGTTTGACGAAGGTTCAACAATTCAGTGGACTCCTTGCGGACGCAAGCTGACTTGTTCTTACCCCGGTATGCAGATGTACTACGGTTCCGATGTATACTACGGTCGCTATGTCTCCGTATTAGAGGTTGACGGTCAATTTGATAACCTCGATGAAGTCATTTATATTGAGACACATTTGAGTAAAACATCTACTAAGTATCAGGGAGAGATGACTCATTTGTTACTCCAGCACCGCGAATATCCAGGTTCTAATAATGGAACGGGTTTATTCCAAGTATTAACTGGTTTAAAGATGCGTGCTGCTTACGAACGCTTGACACAGACAGAAGCGAAAATGGCTGTTGAGGTTTAATAACTGGATTAAATCAGCTTATAAAATTTGTTGAAAAGCTTTGTTGTTTTTATTGGGGCATCCAGATGATGTCCCTTTTTTAATGAAAATAATACAGGCTAAGATAAATTAGATTAAGTTAAGTAAAGAATTTCAAAAACTGAATATTCCTAGAAAATCAGCTAAATAACAGAAAAACTATTTCTTTTCAAGTAATTCGGACAACTATTGATTTTGATAAAAATAACCATTAACTCATTATTAATTTCCAAAATATTGGTATAGTTTAATTTCATTAAAATCATCGTTATTTGTTGTCAAATATGCTCTATATTTGTTAAAGTAACCTGTCTGGCTATAAGTTAGTTTTGAACAAATGAAAGTCAGCCGCGTACAACCGCTTAGATACTTTAACTAATAGGCTTTGACGCGAACTTTCCTCAAATTAACGAGCAAATCAAAAAAATAAAATATTTACAGGTTCACCATTACCGATTTAATAAGTAGTCCCTAATGCTTTCATGTTGAGGGGATGTAGGGGGCGTAGTTCTCCCATTAAGGATTAATCCTTACAAATAAATTTTATTGTCAATGCAATATTTGACCATAAGATTTAAAATTATGATTATCGATCAAAACGACTTAATAAAATGCTCGCATTAATTAAGTCTAAATACTCTTTTAGGAGGAATTGAATTTGACTCGTCGCTATCTATTTACCTCCGAGTCTGTAACCGAGGGTCATCCAGATAAAATCTGCGACCAGATTTCAGATACTATTCTGGATGCTTTACTCGAACAAGACCCGACAAGCCGCGTTGCAGCAGAAGTTGTGGTCAATACAGGCTTGGTGCTAATTACTGGTGAAATAACTAGTAAAGCAAATGTTAACTACATGAATCTCGCTAGAAAAAAAATAGCTGAGATTGGTTACACCGACGCTGTAAATGGTTTCTGTGCCAACAGCTGTTCGATTTTAGTCGCTTTAGACGAACAATCAGCGGATATCGCTCAAGGCGTTAACACCGCTCAAGAAAATCGCGAAGATTCCAGCGAAGAACAATTCGATAAGATTGGTGCTGGCGACCAGGGAATCATGTTCGGTTTCGCTTGTGACGAAACTCCCGAACTAATGCCCTTGCCCATCAGCTTAGCTCATCGCATTGCTCGCAGACTAGCAGCAGTTCGCAAGACAGGTGAATTAGCTTATCTACGTCCCGATGGCAAAACTCAGGTAAGTATTGCCTACGAAGATGGCAAACCTGTGAGTATTGACACCATCTTAGTTTCCACCCAGCACGCGCCCAACATCGGCGATATTAGCGATGAAGCCGCAGTACGGGAAAAAATTACGCAAGATTTGTGGTCTGCGGTAGTCGAACCTGTATTCGACGACATTGAAATCAAGCCGGACGAGAAAACCCGCTTTTTGGTTAACCCCACCGGAAAATTTGTAATTGGCGGCCCTCAAGGAGACTCAGGTCTTACCGGACGCAAAATTATTGTCGATACCTATGGTGGTTATTCCCGACATGGCGGCGGAGCTTTTTCTGGCAAGGACCCCACAAAAGTAGACCGTAGCGCAGCTTATGCTTGTCGTTATGTAGCTAAAAACATTGTTGCTGCTGGTTTAGCAGAAAAATGTGAAGTTCAACTAAGTTATGCCATTGGTGTTGCACGACCAGTAAGCATAATGATAGAAACCTTCGATACGGGTAAAGTTGACGAGCAAACTTTATTGGAATTAGTTCAAAAGCACTTTGAACTACGTCCTGCCGGTATTATTCATGCCTTCAACTTACACAAATTGTCAAATGAACGAGGCGGACGTTTTTACCAGGACGTCGCGGCTTACGGTCATTTCGGACGTACCGATTTAGACTTACCGTGGGAGCGTACCGATAAAGCTCAATTGCTGAAGCAAGAAATAAGCAACTTAAATGGAGTAGCAGTACCAAACTCTACCAAAGCTTTGAGTCTTTCGTAAAAAGTAGGTAGCCCCGTTTTTAGTGGACGGGTAGCTGTCTTGTAGCAAAAAACAGTAAGTGAGGAGTAAAATTAAAATTTACTACTCCTCACTTCTTTAATTTGTCAAGACATTTTGATTAAAATTTGTTAAATTTTTACCGTAAAATAACTTCTATATCGTAAAGCTCGTGGAAAGTACCTAGCAATTAGGCTTTTGTAACTGTTATAAAAGAAGATGATAATTATTATTGATTACTCAATCGATCTTATTTCACCGCTGATATAATTATGTATAGTATATGTATAAATTATGGCGGGAGATAAAATTTCTCTATAGAAAATGGGGCAGGCTGCTTGTTCTTGGTGTTTCATACTTAGAACGGGCAGACAAAGCCTTATAGGAGTTCTCTCGGGTAAAGAGATTTGAGAGATGCAAACTCAAAAGCCAACCGCTTTATACAGCAGTTCAGAAAGTAAAGAAGTGTCAGAAGATGTGCCCTTAAATGATGAACTGCCTACTTTAGAATTTCCTTCCAGTGGGAAACTTAAAGCTAGTTCTAAACGTATCCATCAAAAAATTGGCTACGGATATTTTGTGGCGATTGGAATTGGTTTTTTTGGTTCGCTTGTGGGATTGGTAATTGCCAACTACTATCGCGCAAGAGAAATCCGACAGTTTAAGCACGCCCAATATCAAACGCAAATGCTGGCAGATTACAAAGATGCTTTAGTAGAAGTACAACTGCACAGCTATAGTTTGGCTGCGGTGGCAAAACTACCCCAAAAGCGTTCTGCCGAAAAAGCTGAATTTGATGAAAGCATCCGTAAAGTCGAAGATGTCGAAGCTGAAATTGCAGAATTTATAAACGATAAACCTGGAAGATTAGCAGCAGCAGAACCAGTTGTTCAGGTATTAGTACGAGAGTACCAGGATAGCTTAGAGTCTTACACCCAACAGCTAAATTCAATCTTGCAGCAAGCAAAAGGTAAATCGGAACCACAGCAACTTTCTGATACGCAGCAAAAATTACTCGAACTTACCCGCTCTCAAACAGCTATTAGTTTGGAGCAGCTAGGTAGACGATTAAATAATATTCTTCAAAATGCCCAAAGGCAAGAATCTCGTAGAGCCAAAGACTTAGAATTTTCTAAAGGAATTGAAAGAACAATCGTTATTGCTAGTATGCTGCTTTCAGTCGCGATAGCAGTTGTGGTGGCTTGGCGAACTTCCCGCGCTATAGCCGAACCAGTAATAGTTGTAACTCAAGTAGCCGAACAAGTCGCT
Organism: Rivularia sp. (in: cyanobacteria); assembly: GCA_049649675.1. Taxonomy (GTDB): domain Bacteria; phylum Cyanobacteriota; class Cyanobacteriia; order Cyanobacteriales; family Nostocaceae; genus Rivularia. The sequence continues at coordinate 17,352 of JBARZF010000658.1, forward strand.
CGCAAATCCAATTTCGATTTACGCGCTCCAGTTACCACCGAAGATGAAATCGGCTTGTTAGCAAAATCACTGAATCATTTAATAGAGCGAGTCTCGAAAAGAACAAAGCAATTAGAACAAGCCAAAGAACAAGCAGAAGCAGCCAGCAAAGCAAAAAGTCAATTCTTAGCAAACGTCAGCCATGAATTACGCACGCCTTTAAACGCTATAATCGGCTTAAGCCAACTTTTACAAGAAGACGCTACGGATTTAGGTATAGAAGAAGATTTTACCTCCGATCTAGAAATAATTAATACATCAGGTAGACATTTATTAGAACTGATTAACGACATCCTCGACTTGTCCAAAATTGAAGCCGGGAAAATGACTCTTTACCCGGAAACCTTTGAAGTGCTGCCATTGATAAAAAATCTTGTTTCCACCATCAAGCCAACCATAGAGAAAAATGGTAGCTCGTTAGAAATTGATTGCGATGGGGAACTAGGCACCATGTATCAAGATCAAACAAGAGTACGACAGGTGCTGTTGAATTTGTTGAGCAATGCCTCGAAATTCACTCTTAATGGTAAGATAACGCTGAAAATTAGACGGCAAAAAGAAGCTGTAGCGAGCATAACAGGTGAAACAATTACTTTTGTTGTCAAAGATACCGGCATAGGAATGACCGAATATCAATTACAGCAGCTATTCAAACCATTTACACAAGGTGATGCTTCAACCACCAAAAAGTATGGTGGAACCGGATTAGGATTAGCTATTACCCGCCATTTTTGTCAAATGATGGGTGGTGATATTTACGTGCAGAGTGAGTTTGAAGTAGGTTCTACTTTCACCATTTCATTACCAGTAATCAGTAGTCAGTAATCAATTATCAATTATCAAAATAAACTGAAGGGGCGAACAGATAAAAAAGGAATTGAAAAATACAATAAATTTTATTTTTTATTCTGGTTTCAGTTAAAACGAAAAGCTAGTACGCATCAAACCAACCCAAGTAGTATCATTATTTGCATTATGTTCTGGATTAGTAATCACTAAAAATCCAGGAGTAATAAAAATTCTATCGTTAAGTGGGTAGCGATAAGATAATTCAAAATGTAAAGAAGTATCTCGATCTTCTCGTTCAAAAACGTCATTACTGGTAACCTTGGGAGGCATACCAAAAACAAAGTTTACCTGAGAGCCTAATTTACCAAAATCTTTTAAGGATGCTGTAATTGCCCAACTCCAGATATCCGCATCAGCTCCAGATGAACCACTAAAACCACTGATACTGGGGGAAGTTTCAGCATTAGCCTTAAAGTAACTTCCCCAACCTCCCATAATCAATTTATCGCTCAATTTATAAGTAAATTGTAAACCCAAAGCGTTGGAAGAAGTCGCAGTATTGCCACCAAAAGGTAATTGAGCAAAATTACTACCTTTACTCCCGGTGACATTAATTGTCGAACCGGGTTCTGGAGCATAATAACGACCATATGTCAAGGCAACCCCAACTTTATCTGATGGAGTATATGTGATCTGAGTTAAAGCGGTATATTGGCCATTAAACATTCCTTCATCAGGATTGCTGCCAGAAGTGGTTAAATAAGTGATACCTGCGGCGAATTCGTCGGTGAATTGATAGTAAGCGACTGCACCTGCACCAAAAGCAAAGGAATAAATCGGACTTTCTGCGCCAAAATTGGAAATTGAGGAGACAGGATTAAGAGCGGGGAAAATCCGAGTGGGGAAGTCTGCTGCTGGTGCGATCGCCACGATTCCCCGTTCACCTATGGGAAATTCATAAAATAGCGAGCTTATAATAATATCATTACCAGTGTTGGTAGCACCAATCAAACGAGTCATATCTGTGCCAGTGACACCAGCACTAGTATTATTAACATTCCCAGCGGTTATACTTGTTCGCAATCTATCTTTACCTGTAAAGCTGGTATCAAAACTTAGTCCCATTCGTCCAGAAAAGGTCAAATTTTCATCTTCTAAGTCTTCTGTGGGATTTGCCCCAGGAGGAACAGCTTTGCGGTTACCAAAAGCACTAATTAAATCAAAATTTACCCCACCTCGTAAAACTGTTGTAGTGCTAAACTGACGGCTGTCGGCAAGGGCAACTCGTTGTTCTAAATTATCTACTTTATTCCTAATAGTTTCTAGCTCTTGAGCAAATTCCGTTTGTAATCTTTGAATAGCGGCTAAGTCTTCTTTTTGTTCGGAGATTCTATTGCCTAAACTATAAATTGAACGTCCAACTTTTACCAAACAAATATTTAAAGCTGCTGCAAATTCATAACGATTCATCACTCGATTACCGTTGAAAGCTCTTTCTTTAGAATCACTAATACAACGATATTTTTCTACTAAAGACAGCAGCGCTTCATAAGCCCAATGCCCTGGGCTAACATCTTCTAATTCATCGACATTAATAATTTCACCAAAATAAGGAGGTGAGTTATCAATAATTTCACCAAAGTTTTGGGTTTGTGAAAATATTGTCGGGGATTTTGGAGCTTGATAAATTTGAGTTTGTGTTGAATCAGTTACAGGTAATTTATTCTCAGAAGATAAAGAACGAACCTTTAACTCATTATTCGCAGTTTCAATGACTTTTTGAGCAACATCTTCGGGTATTGTTGTAAATTCTAAATCCTCATTAAAATTTTGACCTTTAGTTAAAATCCAGGTCAATAATTCTTTATTTGCTGTGACAATATCTTGGCTAACATACCTTTTTTGAAACAGTAGCCAAGTCAAACTAACTAAAGGATAACCATCTTCTGGATCGTTAATATCCTCAGTAGTAAAATCTGCTTTGAACTTCACATTAGCTAAAGCTTTCTTCGTTTCTTCTAAAGTTGGTTTAACGTAACGTCCAGCTTGATTTTCAATCCTAGCTACAGACAGATTATTTTTTTGAGCAACCCCTGTTTGCACATAGCCAATAGCACCATCAATTCGGCGTACTTCTCCAGCGATTCCACTATCTTCAGAGCGTGCAGCAAAGATATCAAATCCCCAATTTGGATTTCTGCTGGCCTTTATTTTACCATTAGTAATTTTTTCTAAGTATTTGGTTAAAACAAAAGATGTACCGCTACTATTGGAGCGAACTACAACTTGAATATCTTTGTTGGGAAATCGAGGATTAACTTGATTCCAATTACTAATTTGACCTGTAAAAATTTTTGCTAATGTATCGCGAGATAACTTGACATTGGAGCTTACGTCTTTGAGGTTATAAATAATCGCTATTGCACCTGCTCCCGTGGGTACCATTAACAAACCATCATTCATCTGATTTTGTTCAATGGGGGTAGGAATCAAAGTGGTAGCACCAAAGTCTATAGATTGATTACCGAATAACCGAATCCCACTACCACTACCAATGGCTGTGTATTTAAACTTTTTACCTGTGTCTTTTTCGTATTCTGCCTGATAACGCTCGAACAAGGGTTGAGGAAAAGCAGCACCAGCACCTCTAAGTAATTGAGCAGAAACAGCATTACTGTTAAAAGTAATAGTTATTGCAGTGACTGCGGTGACTATAACTGCTTGCCAATTGTTAATTGTAAAGGTCTTTTTCATCTTTCTTCAAGTGGATTAATAGTGACCTTTGTTATTTTGTCATCGTCAGTATAAATTTCAAACCAAAAATTATTATTCATCACAATCTCATAGACAAATTCACCTAAACGAGTACTTCGCCAACTGCTGACAATCTGGGCATTTGGTGCCCACTGCTGCAGCGCCTTGATGACACTAGCAGGAACAGCACTCCGCTCAATTTCTTCGTCAATTTCGACAATTTGTCCGCTGGGAGTAGCATCTACTACGAATTTAAAACCTTGTTGATTTTGACCGCTTAATTCATATACGATCGAACCGTCCGATTGCATTTCTATTCCTGCTTCTGTTGCTTGAGTACCAGTAATAGTCTTTACCGAACCCATAACAGGAAGTGGTACTTCTGTAAGGGGTATTTTTCTCTCTATTCCACCAAAGGTTTGGGCTATCAATATTTCTTTCTGAGGTAAAGATTGAGCTAAAGCGTCATTCGCATAAATTGAGGAGGCAATAATAGCCATTCCTGTAGCAGTTATAATTCTGTGACTAATGGTTGTGAAAGAAATCATTTATTTGATTTGATAATTTAGATTATTATTTTTTTTGAGGTCAAAGCTATTATTTGAGCAAATATAGCCAAATAATAGCCAAATAATAAATGAAATCTTGTGGATTGTAAAGCTTATTTTCTCACTTTTATTACCTTGTTCTACCCAATGCTTTTAGTAGCTTCAGTTTCGATCTATTCAAAGCCGTTTCTTCTGCTGGTAAAGAGTTAGCATTTTAAATTTATTGATCTACATCGATCAAATAAAAATGAATAAACTCCCTCACTTCAGGTCGCGTCTTTATCAGTTCGTAATCTGTATAAATAAACATTGGACTTGTGAAATTAAAACTCTGGGAGTAGTTTGTAGATATGAATTTATTGTCATAGGTGAGTCAATATTTGGCGTTGCTGAAAAGAAGTATGAAATTGATTTGTTGGATAACTGAAACCCGGGTTGAATAACGCCTAAAATCTTGTTATTTTAATAATATAGGACTTACGCATTGACAGAAAAGCCTAAATAATAAGTATAGTTTTTAAGGCTTACAGCTAGATTTTTAAATCATATTTTGGCGAGAACCGCACCTACAGTGAACGCCAGCAATCAAAAGCGACATCCAAAAGCCTGAAACAAAATATTTACGTTAATACACAAGATGGTTCTTTTGTAGAGTGCGTAAGTCCTATAATAATATTTTCAAGACAAATTTGATCTGACAAAAAAGTAACATTTGAGTATCAACCTTTATATATCCCTTTTAGGGAACACTGTCATTATTCTTTTTCGTTCGAGGCATCCTTTATGTCTATATTTTTTTGACATCGCTGTGGGCTACAACTTTAGCGATAACTCCTTCCACTTTATAAATGGTCATTCTACCTGCAAGCCACCAAATAGTAAAACAATCTCAATGTTAATCGGCTAAATTTCGGTAAGATTATAAAGTTAGCAATATAAGACAGTTGTATTAATGTAATTAAAAAGGCACATTGCTGCATTGCTACGACTTGTAATTTTTCCTGCTTACCCAAACTCCATGACAACTACCACCAACTCTCTAAGTCACCTCAATCCCCATCAACGTCGCGCTGTCGAACATTTTTGCGGTCCTTTGCTAGTTGTTGCTGGCGCGGGTTCGGGAAAAACACGAGCGTTGACTTATCGGATTGCGAATCTAATTACCGAACACAAAGTAAATCCTGAAAATATCTTAGCGGTAACATTTACCAATAAAGCCGCACGGGAGATGAAGGAACGTATTCAAAAACTATTTGCCGAACAGTTAGCACTTTCGGAGCATGGCGAACGTTACGATTTATTATCAGAATACGACCAGGTAAAGCTCAGATCGAAAGTTTATAAGACTGTTATCAAAGATTTGTGGTGCGGTACTTTCCACAGTTTACTTTCTCGGATTCTTCGCTTTGATATTGAGAAATACCAAGATGAAAACGGACGCACTTGGAAGCGTAATTTTTCTATTTTTGATGAATCAGATGCTCAAAGTTTGGTCAAGGAAATTGTTACCAAGCAGTTAAATCTCAGCGATAAAAAATTTAATCCCCGTTCGGTTCGCTACACAATCAGTAATGCCAAAAATCAGGGTTTATCGCCGAAAGAATATGAGAAGGAAGAACCAAATTATAAAGGAAGGGTAATCGCAGAAGTTTATAATCTCTATCAAGATAAGTTAGCAGAAAACAATGCATTAGATTTTGACGATTTAATTTTGGTTCCGGTAAGATTGTTTCAGCAAAACGAGCAGGTTTTAGGTTACTGGCATCATAAATTCCGTCATATCTTGGTAGACGAATATCAAGATACAAATCGCACTCAATACCAATTGATTAGCCTGCTATCGACTTATGGAGAACAGAAAAGTCAGTGGAATTGGCAAAATCGTTCTGTATTTGTGGTAGGTGATGCAGATCAATCAATTTATTCTTTTAGAATGGCTGACTTCACTATTTTGCTGGACTTTCAGCAAGACTTTGGAGATGGTTTAGAAGATGACGATACCCGTTCGATGGTTAAGTTAGAAGAAAACTATCGTTCTTGCGAAAATATTCTTGAGGCTGCAAACCACTTAATTGAAAATAACACCCAACGGATTGATAAAGTTCTCAAACCAACAAGGGGTGAAGGCGAACAGATATTTTATTTTAAGGCTGAAGATGAAGTAGCAGAAGCTAATTTTGTCATCAATAAAATTCGTTCTTTAGAAGAAGAAAATCCCGAAATAAATTGGGGAAGTTTTTCTATCCTTTATCGCACCAACGCTCAATCGCGTCCCTTTGAAGATATGTTGGTACGTAACGGAATTCCCTATACTGTAGTTGGGGGATTGAAATTTTATGACCGCAAAGAAATTAAAGACGCACTGGGTTACTTGAGGGCGATCGCCAACCCCGATGATACTGTAAGTTTATTGCGGGTGATTAATACACCCAGACGTGGAATTGGTAAAGCCACCATCGAAAGCCTCACAAATGCCGCTCGGGAATTAGGCGTTAGTCTGTGGGAAATACTGAGCGATGAGACATCAGTTAATACCTTGGGTGGACGTTCGGCGAAATCGGTAAATAACTTTGCTCGGATGATTGGCCGCTTTCAGCAAGAAACTGAAAACATCAGTGCATCGGATATTTTACAAAGTGTTTTAGATGAATCCGGTTACGTCCAAGATTTGCAAAAACAAGGAAACGACGAAGCAGAAGATAGAATACGCAACGTCGGAGAACTTTACAACGCAGTTCGTCAATATGAAGAAGAAGCAGAACTTGATGCTTCTTTAGCAGGATTTCTCGCTAGTACTGCTCTAAGTTCCGATTTAGATAACGTCAAAGAAGGTCAAAGCGCAGTATCTTTAATGACATTGCATTCTTCCAAAGGATTGGAATTTCCCGTAGTTTTCTTGGTGGGGTTAGAACAAGGATTATTTCCTAACTACCGTTCCATGAACGATCCAGCCGCATTAGAAGAAGAACGTCGTTTATGTTACGTCGGTATTACCCGCGCTCAAGAAAGATTGTTCTTATCCCACGCACGAGAGCGCAGGCTGTATGGAACCCGCGAACCAGCAGTGCAATCGCAATTTCTCGACGAATTACCCAGAGAACTATTAGCGACACAACGTCCCCGTAGCATTACTTATACAAATACTGGCGGTCGTACTTCGGCAACTTACGATAATGGTTTTGAGAATGCAAGTAGTGGTAAACCAACAAGCAACGTAAACTGGCAAGTTGGCGATCGAGTAATGCATAAATCATTCGGAGCCGGTGAAATAACGCATATTTTTGGTTCGGCTAATAAAGTTTCCGTAGCCATCAGATTTCCCGGTTTAGGTCAAAAAATTATCGATCCAAGAGTTGCTCAGTTGCTGAAAATGGAATGATTACAGTTAACAGTTAGCAGTGAGCAGTTAGCAGTTAGCAGTTAGCAGTTAATAATAACTAAATTCCCGCCTTAAAATTAATTGATGCGACTAATATAAAAAGTGCGTTGAAACTCACATTTTGCGCCACTGTCAGAAACCCGGTTTCTTGCTGATTGCACAATGGAATAATAATGTTTTCACGAAAATAAACCGGGTTTCTTTGCTGTTGTTGAGAATGGTGCAAGACGTGAATAAAAACATACCTAAAATCTTGTCCAGCATAATTGTGAGAGCCAGAATTAACCGTAAACAAGTGAAGTCGCGGACGAGGCTTATCTTTAACCATCTTTTCTTGTCTCCCCATCTGCCCTTATTCCCTTATCCCCCATCCCCTTCACAGGAAAAAGCTTATTCAAGAACAATAATTGTCAAGCCAAGTTGACTAAACGTAACAAAATTGTTTATTTTATTTACAAGGGTTTATAAAAGTTTATAGATGACGCAGGTGATTTGTGGTCGAGAATTAGCTGCTTTTTCTGTATTTACTGAGGTGTTAAAGCTGAGGTTGCAAGCAGAGGAAGCGATAGTTAGGTATTTATCTGTTTGTTGAGAGCGTGAATTTGTATGAAGGCTTTCTGGTTTGGCAAGGGTTCTTCTTAAGAAGTCGTTAAGAAATGTTATTTTCCAGCAATGTCGTACAGATACTGTAATTAGTTAGTCTGCTTGTCCTCAATTATTTTTAGTGTGTTCTTATGAATATTAATAAACTGATAGAGAGTTATTTCGCTGGTAATAGAGATTTTGTAGAAGCAAACTTGCAGCAATCAAATCTGAGTGAGATTTCTTTGAATGGAATTAATTTAAATCGCGCAAATCTGACGAGTGCTAACTTAGAAGGAGCTTCGTTGCGTAGAGCAAAGCTAAATGAAGCTAATTTGGAAAGAGCAACTCTGTGGAGAAGCAATTTAAGTAAATCTTTCTTGATTTGGTCTTCTTTGAGGAAAGCTTGTTTAATTCGGGCAAATTTAGAAAGTGCGGATTTGCATAAAGCTGATTTGAGCAAAGCCGATATGCGTTTAGCTTCTCTACGCTATGCCGATTTGAGCAATACAAATTTAGCAGGTGCGGATTTACGTTACGCTGATTTAACTGGTGCTAATTTGGCTAACTCCAACCTTGCAGGAGCTAATCTTACGGGTGCAATTTTAAGTTCTTCAGATTTGTACAACGTTAATTTAAGCAAAGCTATTTTAGCGAGAGTTGATATGAGAGATACCGATCTAAGTTGTGTCAGCTTGGATGAAGCAGAGTTATACAGTGCTAAAATAGGGGACAGAAAATTATCTCCTTCAATGGTTGAGGTTGCTTAAAATAATGTTCCGTAAGGTATTAGATTCATTCTGTCACGAATCAACTATTAACTTTCGTACAATTAAAAATCGCTCCTTAATTGGACGGAGGTGAGTGTATTTTTCGATTCAAGTAATGAATATTTCCCAGCAATCCCTATTACACAGTTTACTGCTTACCAATAAATCTTTACGCCCTCAAGTATATTTCAAGGCTTCCTTAACTGCACTTTCTCACGCAATGGAAGATTTGGTGATAGTAGGAAACGAGCAACCCCTTGTAATCGCTAACTTTCAACGAGAGCGTTTTTATCGTCAAGAAACTCGTCGCTATGCACGAATCGCAAAACGCAGCGATCAGATTTACGTCATGGCTGCGCCGGATTCTGACTTGGTAGCAACTTCAAATCCTTATACAGTAGTTCCCTTCGATCCAAACGATGATTTTTTAGCTCAGGAATGGCATTTAATCATTGTTGCTCAAAAATACTCTGCCTGTATAGTTTGTCGAGAATTTTCTACTCCAGTGGAAGGAGTTTCCTTTGATGAATTAAGACAATTCAAAGGTATTTGGACATTTGAACGTGAAGTAAGTAAAACAGCTGCTCTAATGTTGTTGGAGCGGATTTTGGATTATCAACCGCAATTAGCAGATAAAATACAAATAGCAAAGCAACGTTACAGTCTTGAATCCGATAATCAACCACAAATAAAAAACGAGCAATTTTTAGAAATTGATGCTCGACTTTTTACAGGTAGGTTGATAAATTATTTACAATCAAGTCAATATAAACAGTTAAAATCATATCGTACAATTCTTCAAAAAGAAAACTTTGAAAGATTGATCAATACGGTAACAGCTTTTATTCGTAATTCTTTAAAGCCAGAAGAAATTATTACTAGTACAGTTAGAGAACTCGGTCGGGTTTTTAGTCCTTGTCGCTGTATATTTTACAATTATCCAAACGAAGAAAATACTTTAATTAATTATGAATGGGTTGCCGATGTATTTGCTTCGATGAAAGGAGAAAATTGGACAATAGCAAATCATTCTTTATTTAAAAATGCTTTAGAAAGAAATAGAGTTATCGCCGTTAGCGATATTACCCAAGACTTAGGTATTCAAGCACATCCTGAATTGAGCGAACATTTTCAACGCTGGCAAATTCGTTCATGTTTGATAATACCAATTCGCTATCAAGAAACTTGGTTGGGCATTTTAGAAATTCATCACTGCGGCAATCAACCTTATATTTGGAATGATTCCGAACAATCTTTTGTAGAGGTAATTGCCACGCAAGTTGCAGTAGCTTTAGCACAAGCTCAGGCTTATCGTAACTTAGAAAATCTTAACCGCCGATTAGCGGATTTAGAGCGTACCCAAAGTAACTTAATAGCTATTGTAGGACATGAGTTGCGGACTCCCTTATCTACCATTCAAATTTGTTTAGAGACTTTAGCGTTAGAGGAAAATATCCCCTTAGAAGTGCAGCAGACAATGTTAGATACTGCATTGGGAGATTCCGAACGCATGGGAAGATTAATTGGCGATTTTCTCACGCTTTCAAAACTCGAAGCCAATACAGTGCGATCGCAACTCGAAGCAAGTTCCTTACAAGAAAGTTTGAGTTTAGTTATTGGTAGTTTAAAAAGGCGTAATTCATCCGATGATTTACCACAGATAGTTGTAGATTTACCATCCGACTTACCTTTAGTACAAGCAGAGAGAGAAGGATTAATAGAAGTATTTTATAAACTTTTAGATAATGCTTGTAAATTCACTCCAACAGACGGAAAAATTACGATTAGCGCTCAAATATATCATCAAAATGATTCGGAAGAGGCACCAGAAAAACAACTTCTCCCGAATCAATTAGAAATAATAGTTAAAGATACAGGTAGAGGAATAGAAGCCGTACAGTTAGAAAGAATTTTTCAACGTTTTTATCAAGAAGAAAACTTTTTACAACGTACAATTGGTGGAACCGGATTAGGTTTAGCGATTTGCCGTCAAATAATTCAAAAATTGGGCGGACAAATTTGGGCTATATCTAACGGAAAGAATCAAGGTAGCGAGTTTCATTTTACGCTACCGATTGCAGAAGAAATGGGGGATGGAGAATGGGGAATGGGGGATGAGGCATGGGTAATAGGTAATGGGTGAAAAAATAATAACGGAGCATAATTTTTCTTATTCAGCGAGCGATAAAACTTTTTCAATAAATTGTTCAACTTCTCTACTCAACCCAAAAACCTTTATCAATTTTTCCTCTACGCTCTGTGCGTCTCAGTAGTTAATTAATCTTATTTCCCAAATGCAATAAAAACCTAAAGAATAAAATAAACTACTAAAAAACAACTATGGCATTCCGCGAAGAGTTTAAACTATTATTACGCGCTCGCTACTCTTTAATTTATATTCCTACTCAGGAAGAAGAACGTTTAGAAGGCGTAATAAGGGAAGAAGCTACTAAACAAGGTAATCGTCAGGTATACACTTGGGATTTTGTAGATGGTTATCAAGGCAATCCCAACGATGCGGGTTTCGGAAGACGCAATCCCCTACAAGCTTTGGAATTTGTGGAAAAGCTACACGCCGAAGCACCTGCTGTAATAATTCTCCGGGATTTTCATCGATTTTTGGATGATGTGGCAATTTCCCGCAAACTCCGCAATTTAGCCCGTTTATTAAAATCGCAACCAAAAAATATTGTCATTCTTTCACCGCGTGTTGCCATTCCCGACGATTTAACCGAAGTGTTGACGGTGGTAGAATTCGCTTTACCGAATGCAGCAGAAATACAAACCGAAATCGAAAGACTATTAACTGCTACTAATAATTCTCTACCAAATCAAGTTTTAAATGAATTAGTTCGTTCGGCTCAAGGCTTGAGTATGGAGAGGATTCGCCGCGTTTTGTCAAGGGCGATCGCCGACAAAGGAGAATTACAATCGGAAGATGTGGAGTTAGTTTTACAGGAAAAGCGTCAAACTATCCGTCAAACCCAAATCCTCGATTTTATTCCTGCCACAGAACAAATTTCCGATATTGGGGGATTGGATAATCTCAAAGATTGGTTATTAAGAAGAGGTGGTGGTTTCAGCGAAAAAGCCAGACAATACGGTTTACCCCATCCGAGGGGTTTGCTGTTGGTAGGAATTCAAGGAACTGGTAAATCATTAACCGCAAAGGCGATCGCGCATCATTGGCATTTACCTTTACTACGTTTGGATGTGGGAAGATTATTTGGCGGTTTGGTAGGTGAATCGGAATCTCGTACTCGTCAAATGATACAGCTATCTGAAGCTCTCGCTCCTTGTATTCTGTGGATAGATGAAATAGACAAAGCTTTTTCCGGGTTGGGTAGCAAAGGCGACGGAGGAACTACTAGCAGAGTATTTGGAACATTTATTACCTGGATGGCAGAAAAAACCTCACCCGTATTTGTAGTAGCCACTGCGAACGAAATTCAAGAATTACCCCCGGAATTATTGCGTAAAGGCAGGTTTGATGAAATATTCTTCGTCGGTTTACCTATTCAAGAAGAAAGATTTGCTATTTTCAGCGTACATTTATCGCGGTTGCGTCCTCACAACATCAAAGAATACGACATTCAAAGATTAGCTTACGAAACACCCGATTTTTCTGGTGCTGAAATCGAGCAAACATTAATCGAAGCCATGCACATCGGCTTCAGCCAAAACCGCGACTTTACCACAGACGATATTTTAGAAGCCGCCAGTCAAATCATACCTTTAGCTAGAACCGCTCAAGAAAAAATCGAGCAACTGCGTCAATGGGCAGCTTCGGGAAGGGCGCGTCTTGCATCCAAACATAATCCTTTAAGCGACAGGATTCAGCAACAGTTGCAGTAGGAAGAGGATGGGGGGATGGGGAGAGGGGGAGATGGGGAAATATCACTTCCAACTCCCTACTCAATTCCCAATGCCCCATGCCCCATGCCCCATGCCCCATTCTCAATTATTAACTCCTAACTCCGCGCCTTCTAATCGTTGAGAATTTAATATTTAAGAGTTATAATTCTTCACTCATAACTTGATAACTTAACTTTTTATTATAGGTAGTTACTATGTTGTCTAACATACTAAAAGTAATACTTGGCGTTTTATTAGCAATGGCTATTTTAGTGGGTGGTGGTGCAGCGCTGGCGATTTATTTTATGAATCGAACTTCTATGACTCCTCCCAAACCTGTTTTTTCTAATGACAAAGCTGCGGTGAAAGCGCAAGCTGCGAAAACTCCTACTCCTGGCACAAAAACTGCTGCTAATTCTCAAACAAAAACTGCTCCAAAACCAAAACCTACTCCCACAAAATCGGCATCAGAAGAACAAGAAAAGCCACTACCACCCGGTGCTTACCCGGCAACAGTAACTTGGCCTCAAGGTTTAATTTTAAGAGCGGAACCAGAAATTAATGCCGAACGTCTAGGTGGTATTGGCTTTAATGCAAAAGTTATAGTTTTAGGATTAAGCGATGATAAAGTTTGGCAGAAGATTCGTATTGAAGATAGTGGGAAAGATGCTTGGGTAAAAGCAGGTAATACCAAGAAAGTAGAATCATAAATTGTCTTCCCTTTGTACGGAGTTCAGTTCCTGATTTTTTATTTATACAAAGCATCCCGGCTACAAATACATTGGACAAGGTTGAGACTCGACTCGATTCATGTTAACGATTAAAGTTTAAAAATTTAGTTCGGTGAGATTTATAGTATTATAATTTCATAATTTTTTTTAGACGTACTTAAATAGGACTTAAGACCATTGTATCTAAAAGTTAAAAAAGTATTATTTACTCCAACATTGCAAAATCATTTAATGTATAATTCCAACATTCATTACACAAAATTAAACGTGTGATTAGTTAATATGCCGGTAATTTACTTTAATATCTGGTATATTTTGTATGGGTGCATAAAAAGCCAGAAATATCAATAGTTAATTGCATAGGTATTGAGTATTCCTTAATAGCAAAGCTGTGAATAATTAAACGCAGTTGCGATTAATAGTAGAACTAGTCTCTTAGAAAGACATCGTTAGTAATGGTAGAAAGTTTCATATTATATAACGTCAGGTAAATCTAATAGATAACAGCATCTTGTAAATAATCACCGTTCTGTAGTAGTTTGTCAAAAACTACTCATATAAATTGCAAAAAAAATCTTGCTGCGAGGTGAATACCACAACAGGGAATTTATTTAACTTAAAACGATGAAAAAAATCGGTTCTGATTACCAAGATTTAGTCGAGGAAACATCCTTTAATAATGAGGTTGTTCCAGTCAAAGTTGATTTCAAGTCAATTGCCGATATTCGTGAAAAAATGTCTAACAATAGCAGACTTGCTCTACCTTGGATATCTCTTGTCACAACTCTAACGATATTAGGAAGCCCAAGCGAAGCTTTAGCTTTACAGAGGGGAGATAACAACTCTCAAGTCAAGAATGTTCAGAGTTGTTTAAAAAGGTTAGGTCATTTTAATGGCCCGGTAAATGGTAATTTCGGTCCAATGACTGAAACTGCTGTCAGAAAATTTCAGCAAGCGAATAGAATATCTGCTATCGGAAAAGTTGGCCCTAAAACCCAAGCAGCATTGCAACGCAGGTGTGGTACGGGTGGAACTCGGATTTCTTCCGATACGTGTCGGCGCGGACTTAGAAGCGGTTGCGATGGTGCTGATGTAAGAGAGTTGCAACGGAATTTAACAACTTTGGGCGCTTATAATGGCCCAGTAACTGGTCGATTTCGCCAACTAACTAAAAACGCAGTTGTTAACTTTCAAAGACGGAATAGCATAAATCCAATTGGTATTGTTGGGCCTCAAACTCAACGAGCAATACGTTTAGCGCTCAATCAACAAGTTAATCCACCTCAAGAAAATCGAAATGGAAATGGAAATCCTCCCGGACGTTTTTGCGATTACAGAAGAGAAATTATTGGCTTCGGTTGTCAAGGTGACTGGGTAAGACAGCTACAGCAGAGATTAAAGACTTTAAATTACTTTAGTGGAAATCCTACCGGCTATTTTGGTGAAGTCACCAGAAATGCTGTAGTTCGATTTCAGCAAGATAATCGTCTCCCTATTACTGGAGCTGTAGATTCAGTTACTTGGGGCAGAATCGTAAATAGTCCAACAGGTTCTATACCCACTTTACCGCCTAGTATTATCACAATTGGTACCAGGGGTTCTCAAGTCACAACTTTACAGCAAAATTTGAAGCAGTTGGGTTATTTTTACGGAAACCCTACCGGCTTTTACGATAGATCGACTCAAGAGGCTGTAATGCGATTCCAGCAAAGTTACGGTTTACCCATGACTGGAAATGTAGATGCGCGTACTTCTCAAACAATACTTCAAGTATTGAAAAGTAGAGGAGGCATGGGAGGGAGTTCGGACTTTAAGCCAATTTATCCTGGTGATAATAATCCCAGAGTTGAAAAACTGCAAAAGCGTTTGCTGGAATTAGGATTACTAAAAGCAAATCCCACTGGTTATTTCGGTCCTTTTACTAGAGAAGGCTTGCTTGCATTCCAACGATATCAAGGCTTATCTGAAACTGGCTTTGTAGACGAGGAAACTTGGGAAAAACTGGGATTTAGCAACTCTGCCGATAAACGTTATGTAATAGTCGTACCTTTGCGAAATCCAGATATTTACCGAAGATAATGGGTTTAAAGCCTCGTTCTTTTAGGACGACTTTTAATATTTTATTATTCCGTGGTAAAATACAATTGTCCACAGGTTGAAACACCGTCGCACCGAAGTGAACCTTTCGGATGAAACAAACCGACACTTTTGAGGGAAAAATAATTGGACGGATTTAGTAACGAAAACCTCGTAAAACATAGTGCAGTAATCGATTAAAATCGATGAATGATTTAAGCAACATATCGTTGTAGAAATATTTGAGGTAACTCAGATAGCGTAGGGCATACGCAAATCTCCCTTGCAATAGGGAAACGCTTGGAGAGCTATCCATAAGTGGGCAACTAGATAACAAGTGATATTCTAGTAAGTTCGGATAGAACATAATCGTGTAAGACGTTCCTCCGGCTTCGGTCGAAAGCGCAGTGATTAGCTCAAGAATCCCCGCTCGTTCACGGCGGGGAGTGTCAAAATCAAGTACTTCAGTACGTACCTACAGCCCAAATTGGAAAATCCAGTAATGAAGATTTTGTCAATGCAGGAGAGTATAACCAACGCTCGGAAGCACAAAGACAAACTCAAGTTTTGCGCGATCGCCGTTTTGATGCCAGAGTCGAGTATTTTTAGAACCATCGGATAACGGATGGGGAGGGGGGGTGATGGAGTGATGGGGAGATGGGGGGAAAGGGCACAAGGAGACAAGGAGAAGTTTAACATGCAGACCTTTGCCCTTAGTTACTCCTCACCTCCTAACCCCTTAACTGGTAACTGGTAACTGGTAACTGATAACTGATAACTGATAACTGATAACTGATAACTGTTATCAAGCTGCCAAAACAGAAGTATTAATCAATCGAGATTTGGATTTTAATAATAATTCTGTAGCTTCTTGAGCGCAAACAGCAGGGCTAAAAAGATTTCCCTGCATTAATTCGCATTCCAAAATTCGTAATAAATTGCGTTGCTCTTCGGTTTCTACACCTTCAGCAACAACAGAAAGATTTAGTCCATGTGCTAAAGCAATCATTGCTGTAACGATCGCAGCATCGTTAGTATCGTTAGTTAAATCTTGCACAAAAGACCGATCAATTTTCAAGCAGTGAATCGGAAACTGTTTGAGATAATTAAAAGAACAATACCCGGTTCCAAAATCATCTATAGATATAGAGACACCCATATCATATAACTCGGTTAAAATCTCCGTACTGAACTCAACATTTTGCATCGCAATACTTTCAGTAATTTCTAATTCCAAGTATTGAGGAGATAATTGAGTTTCTGTTAATATACGCCGCACGGTATCAACTAAGTCTGGTTGCAGAAATTGTCTTGCAGACAAATTAACCGCTACTCTCACAGATGGATTACCCAAAATATTTTGCCAAATTTTGTTTTGAGTGCAGGCAGTTCTTAAAACCCATTCGCTAATAGGTACAATGAGTCCAGTTTCTTCAGCAATAGGAATAAACTTGGCAGGAGAAATTAATCCATATTTTGGATGTTCCCAGCGTAATAAAGCCTCAAACTTACAAATCTCTCCTGTAGTAATATCAACTTGAGGTTGGTAATACAATCTTAATTCATCTCGCTCCATAGCATAATGCAAGCTGTTTTCTAAATTAAGTAATTCTGAAGCTTGAGAATTAATAGTCGAATTATAAATTTGATAGTGATTTCTTCCTTGCAATTTTGCGCGATTTAATGCAGCATCGGCATTTTTAATTAAAGTTTCTCCATCGTTTGCGTGGTTGGGATAAACAGCAATCCCAATGCTAGCGCTGATATGTAACAGATGATTTTCAATCAAAAATGCTGGTTTTAAAGCCTTTAAAATTTCTTCGGCAACACGAGCAGCATCTCGCGCATCACCAATCTCAGATAAAAGCAAAGTGAATTCATCACCCCCCCATCGAGCAATTGTATCTCTCGAACCCAAGCATCTATTTAAACGTTGAGCAACGCTTTGTAATAATTTGTCACCAATTTTATGACCTAAGGTTTCGTTGATAGTTTTAAATCTATCTAAATCCAAAAAACATACGGCTAATTTACTCTTGCTCAAATTAGCTTTTATTAAAGACTCTAGCAGTCGTTCGCAAAACTGCATTTTATTAGGTAAATTGGTTAAAAGATCGTGGTTTGCTTGATGTCGGATTTTCGCTTCTGCTTGAAAACGTTCGCTGATATCCCGAAAACTCCATACCCTACCTACAATTTCACCACCAATGTATTGCGGTTGGGAATAACGCTCGAATGTTCTACCATCCTTAATTTCGATCCAATCGTAAATTTCAGCGCCAGGATAAGCTTCTAACTGCGAAGTAGAAATCAAATCTTCTTTTTTGTCTTTTAGCTGATTGGTTGCAAATTCTAATACTTGTGTATAATTACCAGATTTGATTAGCGATTGAGGAATACCCCACATTTGCACAAGCTTATGATTGTAGCCAGAAATGCAACCTTTACTATCTACTAATAAAATACCGTCAGCAGTAGTTTCTAATGTTGTTTTTTGCAAAGAAAGGGATTTTTCCAATTCGTTCTGTATGCACTTATTTTTACCAAGTTCTTGGTGTAATTCAACGGTACGCACATCGACCTTATTTTCTAATTCTGAATTTAAAATTTGATATTCTTCAATAGTTTTATCTAAATATTTTTTTGTCCTCAAGTTTTTATAAGCAAGAGAAATAGCAAGAACTGTACCTTGCAAAAATGTAATTTCTGTTGATTGCCACTCTCTACCTTCTAAACAATTTTCTAATCCAATAAAACCCACAAGCTCACCATTAACTATAAATGGTAAAAGTAAGATAGAACAAATCCCTCTAGCTTCTAAAAACCTTTGTTCTTCAAGACTAACTTCTGTGAAATTGCTCTTTGCAATATCGCCTCGTACTAATCTCTGCGATAAATTAGGAAAAATTTCTGTAATTGGTTTATTTTGTAGGGGCATTTTATCGCTTTGAGATACGATCGCCGTGTCGTACCACTTAGCTTTTAAATCTATTAATAAATCATCATTTTTAGATTTATTAGTTTCACATATATAAATTTGACTAGGGTTATAAGCTAATCTTAAAATTGACACAATTTTTGCATAGCATTCATCGCTTCCATCGAAAGTTTGTAAAGCAGTTTCTACATTAATAAGTGCTTCGAGATAAGCTTGATTATTTGCCCTAATCACTTTTACATCATCTTGACTATTAATTTTATTTTGCTCTGGATGGTACTGTGGCTGACTTTCAAAATCAATAAACTCGATCTTACCAAAAGTCCCAATCATCTTTCCTTGGTGATTTAGCAAAGTTCGCATACGAATTTTTACAACACAAACATCGTTGTAACGAGTTTTGTAGCGAGTTTTGTATACGCTTTCTTCTATATGTTTTGCTTTTAGAATTTCAAATAATTCTAAATTATATAAATAGTCGCAAGGATGAACGTAATCAATAAAACTACTTCCAATACTTTCTGCAACAGTAAAACCAGTTAATTCATTCCACATTGGACTAAGAAATGTCCATTTTCCCGAACTATCTGTTGCAAACAGTATCTCTTGATAAATATGAGATACCCGATCAATTTTATCGTTGCAAGTTACTGGTAAATTATTTTGAGAAATTCGACAAGGAATGTGTCGATTTGCCTTTTTTAGCTTGAGTAGTGTTTGTAATTTATGTTTTGTCATGTAAGAACACACCAGTCTCGCTTCCAAGCAGGTAAGTTAACCGATCATTAGCACCATCATGGTACTTTCTGATGGCGGTGAATACTTGAAATTTATATTTAGGTAAACTTAAATAATATCTTTTATAAGAAAGCTACTATGTACTCCTTATTATATAGATAATTGCATTATCTATATTTTTTATGAAATTATATGCAATTTATGATGTATTCATGATTCGCTTCGTTAATATTGTATTTTAGCTATTTTAAATCATTAAAATATCATATCCACGCTAAAAACAAAATCTTATATGACAACATTGTAGATAGCGATCGCGATTTTTTTAATTATTATTCTACTTTATATCTCTTGTTTAATCAAACTCGCAACAAATAAATTATTTAATTGCGTTTTTTCTATAAATAGACAAGATTCTAATTAGTATTTATTTCTTATTAGACTGCTATATCATTGATTCAAACTACTAAAATAAAATTATTCTTATCCCTTAATTTTTGTAACAATGACTTCAATTCCATTCAATAGGTTGAAAACTTATTTCCCCGTCTTATCTAAGCAGTTATGTTAATAGGGTATTGAAATAATCAAATAATTAAGGATAAATCTCCATATTAAACAGACACAACTAAAGTTGCGTATTATATTATGTTTGAATCAAATTCAATATAGAGCCGAGTCAGTTAATTACAATCTTCAATAAAAAGTATACCAAACTACTTATACTAGTGTATATAGAGAAAATACTGAAGTCTATAACTCTAGATAGATAATGGTTTATCCTAAACAAATAGTTTTAAATAAACTGCCGAACGAGCAGTTGCTGTGAATATAGCTTTGAAGTAATAATTATATTTTTGATAAAATAAGTAGTTTTTGTAACTATTTTATTCGGGTTTTTATGCTTATTAACTTGAAAAAGAAAATGATGCAACGATAGCTCGAAGTAGTAAAAATTTGTGCATTGCGAAGAAGGCATTTGCAGGAAGTTATCTTTACAAAAATATTACCCTATTAAAGACTTAGCAATACATCTGGCTTATGCATAGGAAAGTATTAAACCTATGCCATGATGACGTGCTATAAATTAATAATTTTCTATATTAAGTTTTGCAAAAAGTTGGGGGGAGAGAAGAAAGAGTGGAAGATGTTGTTCTCGATCGCTCAACGGCACCCTACAACAAGCCCAGAGGGTTATTGCACTGGTGAAGGGGGGAAAATATCTACACGCTTAACCTTATCGCAAATATAAAACCAGATTGCCACTGTTTTATTATTTTATTCGATTATCTGTAATCATCAAGTCAATTTGTGTATTCCTTAAATAGATGAAACTTAGACGAGCGTTACGCCGCTTGTTGAACATATAATCATATTTTTTTACAACCAATTATTTTTTTTGATTGTAGAAAAATATCATCATAATTTGATGAAATAACTAAACGCAAAAAAGACTTGTAGCCAATGTGATTTAAACGACTTATCCTGGTAAAATCTTGCAGCACTTAAACTTAAATAGAGGTTAATATGAGACACGAAAAACTTTCTCCTGGAATATTGTTAGCTTATGAGAACTATCAAAGAGAAGGAGCAAGGGCATTAACAACTCACAAACGTTCGCTTGGTATAGTTTCTCCTAGAAGTGCTTTGAAGCCAATTCGCAGTGTAGTTTTTATATACTGCGACGAACAAGCAGACTTGAGTCACTTATCACAATACGGTATTAAAATCAATCAAAATCGCGGTAAAGTCAGAACTGCTTTTTTACCTATTGAAGCTTTAGATCGTTTATCCGAAGAACCAGCTATCGAGCGTATCAAGCCATCGCGAAAATTGCATTGGCGCATGGATGTTGCACCAAAGAAAGTGGAGCTACCGCAGTTTCAGCAAAAAAACTCGCAACTAAGCGGTAAAGGCGTAGTCATGGGTATTATAGACAGCGGTATCGATCCAGCACATCCTGCTTTCGCCGGACGTATTTTACGTATTTGGGATCAAACATTATCGGGGAAGGGAGTTACAGAAGGCGGATACGGTGCCGAGCTAGAAGATAAACATCTATCAATGTCTCTCGATACCGACGGACACGGTACTCACGTAGCGGGTATTGCTGGCGGTTCCGATCGAGAATTTTGTGGGGTTGCACCGGAAGCGCAGTTTATTATTGTCAAAACCGATTTACAGGATGCTCATATCGCTGATGCAGTTCGCTATGTTTTCCGAGTAGCTGGCGAGATGGGGATGGCGGCAGTAGTGAATCTGAGCTTGGGCGGACACGCTGACGGTCATGATGGTACGGATTCTCTGTCAAAAATTATCA
>JBARZF010000659.1:0-4865 GCA_049649675.1 Rivularia sp. (in: cyanobacteria)
GCTTCATTGAGGGTATCAGTATGAATTGCTACTTGTACATCATATTCATCTGCAACCGAGAGGCAAGTATCAATTGCGGCAGGAGTGGTTCCCCAGTCTTCGTGGAGTTTTAAACCCATTGCCCCAGCTTTAACTTGTTCTGCTAACCCTTCTGGTTTGGCACTGTTTCCCTTGCCTAAAAAGCCCAAATTCATGGGAAAAGCATCGGCAGCTTGTAGCATCATCCAAATATTCCACTGGCCTGGAGTACAGGTAGTAGCATTAGTACCAGTAGCTGGGCCAGTACCACCACCAAGCATGGTAGTTATACCGGATGCGATTGCAGTTTCGATTTGCTGGGGACAAATAAAATGAACATGGCTATCTATACCCCCAGCCGTAACAATATGTCCTTCACCTGCAACGGCTTCGGTAGCCGGACCAATAATAATATCGACGTTATCTTGAATATAAGGATTACCTGCTTTGCCAATTTTATGTATCTTGCCATCTTTGATACCAATATCGGCTTTAACCACACCCCACCAGTCGAGAATTAGGGCGTTAGTAATTACCATATCTACCGCACCATCTTCGCGGGATATCGGAGATTGTCCCATGCCATCGCGGATTACTTTACCGCCACCAAACTTAACTTCATCGCCGTAGCTAGCATAATCTCGTTCTACTTCAATAAATAATTCCGTATCTGCCAAACGAACGCGATCGCCTACTGTTGGTCCGTAGGTATTTGCATACGCCCGTCTATCCATGCGATAACTCATAGTTTTGATTTCTTTTTGTTTTGATAAATGTGCTTTTTATTAACGTTAGGGAGCAAAATTAATCAATTAGCAAATAACCTCTCTCGCAATTTTGGATGTTGCATTTGAGCGATATCAATAGCAGGAGTACAAGACCACATTTGATCTAGATTCATCGATGCAGCAGTTGACCAAACTGCCTCAATATCTGGTGCTAACCCGAGTAAAACTTGCTGTGTTTGTATATGTCCTAAAACACTCAAACGAATAGCTGCACCCAGTATACTAGTAACTAAACCGTGCAAAAAAGCCAATACTGCATCTCGTTCGCTCAAACTTGCTACCGAAGCAACCGCGCCAAAAATAACTGGATGCAAACAGTGTATCTTCCTAGTAGCAGCCTTTTGATTGAGGATTTCTAATCGCTCATCTTGCCAAGTGGAACTAGCCACCATTAGCAAAGCCCGTCCGCTTTGACGCTGAGTTTCTCTATTTTTAGCGCTCGCAGTTTGCACAAATAGTTGCCTATCTGCTTGGCTTACTACTTCTAAGTTGCCGTTATTACTACCCCGATGACTGTGTATTAGTGCTACTATGTCAGTCACTCCTACCTTGTTGCGTAACAATAGCTGTAAAAAAATTTGTAATTCTTGCACTGACTGAATTTTTCCAGTTTTTACTAAGGTTTCTAGCCCGTGAGAAAGGGTAAAAGAGCCACTTGGGAAAAATGAATCAGATAACTGCATTAAGGCAAGTTGCTGGGCGACTTGTGACTGAATCATTGGCTATCATGGCTATGGTGGGAAAAGTTGAAGTGTTCTTCTGGCGATCGCGATTCATAATCTATTTTCAAACCAGGAATTTGAAAATTGCCAATAGTCGCTTCAATTATGGCTGCATCTACTGTTAGTTGAAGATAGATTTTGTTTTTTCGGATAATTATTGGCCAGTGATGATTGCCCAAAACATGACCTAGATGCACCAATTCTATAGCGCAGTCTTCTAGAGGCTCAGTAAAACTCAACACCATCAATTTCTGTTCTTGTAGATAAATTAGTAGTATTTTACCCGATTCAGTAATAAATACATCTTCTTGACGCAGCGACCAATCTCGACTTTTAATAATGCCTACAGTAATACCAGAGATTGATTGAGCCTGAATTCTTCCTTTGCAGCTATCGATTTGGCTCAGGTATACTTCTAAACAATGGTCTAGTTCGCGGGCTAATTTCACCCTTTGGGCTAGGCTCGCATCCTCTGTAATATTGCCTAGATAATTTTGTGCTATTTCGATAGTTTTATTTATCATTTTTCATCTATCATTGGTGATGGATTTTTAGTATTGAATTCAGATCATGTCCAGAATTTAAGTTACCAAACAAGGCAAAAGTTAAAAGAAAGAAAAAATAACTTGGTTTAAAGGCACCATTATTGATCTATGGAAAAAATAAAAATATTTTTTTGAGACACGTAGTGCGATAAAAAATGCGTCCTTGTCTTAACCCTAAATTTATTTATGGGGACTATCTTATTAGTTGTTACTTATTACTTATTACTTATTACTTATTACTTATTACTTAGGAACATAGGGTAGGCTAGAGCGATTGCCCAAATAGCGGACGCAGTTTAAAGCATATTTGATGTACCTTTTAATTCCTAGAGTTTTACTAGCCAAAGCGCGAACCAGCAAACCTTTACTCTCGGGTAAAATAGAACTCGCTACAATCACATCGGGACAATTAGCAGCTTCAAGATTTTCAAGATTTTTTCCTAGTACCTCAAAATTTGTTTGTGGTTGGATTACGATTAAATTAGCCAGTACGGGCTTTGAGCTAAATAAATCGCTATGCTTAAAAAGATTGTGCTTTCCTTCTAAGAACATAGTATCTTTAAACCATAGTTCTTCTGCTATCGAGGTAATTTCTAAGCGGTTGAAATAGTGGCGGAATTCATAACACTCTCCTCTAGCCAGCCTACCTGGAAGAATAATTTCGCTCCAAAAAAGTTCTGCGCTCTCGTGAAGTTGAATGCAAGTAGTTTGCTCCAATGCAGCATCGGCAAACAAAATTAGTGGTTCTGGTACTAACTCTAAACTTGCCCCCGCTCCTACCTTAATTTTTGAAGAGATTGTCGCTTTCGTACCTGTTACAGGCATACAATGAACCTTGGTAGCAGCTTGGTCGGTAAGATAGAGATTAGTATCCGCTTCTAGCTGTAAAGATAAACCCAAGTCATCCTCAGCCAATAAACCTGGCGATGTGTTCGTAACATAGAGATAAGCACGCTGTGAGTCAGCAGCATCCAAACGAAATACTTGAGATAAACGCAAAGGATGAGCCATATACTGATGAGTAACTACAGTTTGCCCAACGCGATTGCATTCCAATCTCATCTCCAAATTTTCTCTTCCCATCTCTTTATCACTTAGTAACATTAATTACTTACGATGGACTACGAAATAAAACCGTCTCTAAAATAAAAGCAACTACCTCATCTAATCCCTCACCAGTTTTACAATTGGTATAAGCAATCGGTTTATCTCGACGGTGTAGTGGGGCTTGCTGGCGAATTAAATTCAAGTCTGCACCTACATAAGGGGCAATATCAATTTTATTAATCACTACTAAGTCAGCTTGAACGAAACCAGGCCCATTTTTACGGGGAATATCATCTCCAGCCCCCACATCAATCACAAAAATATAGGCATCTACCAAATCGTAGCTAAAGGTAGAGGCAAGATTATCCCCCCCACTCTCGATGAGAATCATATCTAGCTGAGGATAAAGTATTTCTAAATCCTTTATCGCTAGAAGATTCATGGTTGGATCTTCTCTTATTGCCGTATGGGGACAGCTACCTGTTTCTACTCCTACGATGCGATCGCCTGGTAAAATTCCTCGACTTTTGAGACGGTCTGCATCTTCAGTAGTTAGCAAATCGTTAGTCACTATCGCTACTTCAATACCTTGCGTCATCAACAGGGGAACAATACATTCTAGTAAGGCAGTTTTGCCACTACCTACGGGTCCTCCTATTCCCAGCCTTGCTACTGTTGCCATAAAAAAATCTCGGTAATAAGGATGCCTCAGTCTTTTTAAAGCGCTCGTGGAAAAATGCCCCGCGTGGTTTTAACCACCGTGGTTATGGATAACTAGTCCAACGGAACGTTTAAGCAATCGGATTTTATTCTTAGAAAATTGTCCTAGCCTTTTCCAGTTAGAATCGCTGACAGATACTTGCTTCTCAGTATCCCCACTAACCCAACCTCTGACAGTTTTAGATCCTTGAGTAGCTTCAACGAAATCGCCTTTACGATAACCGTGACGGGTAACTGTACCGCCATATTTGCGTCGTTTACCACCAAGCGCAAAAACCATTAAATGTAGTTGTCGTCGAGATATTGGCGGACGGCGAATAACCGTTAAAGGGCATGGTGTAATATTTACGAAACCTACCCAACCTCTAGAATATTGAGAGGTGATTCGGTATTCAATAAACTCGCTACAAGCAAGGGCAATACCATCTACCGCGTGAGTTTCAATGATTGCATCTGACTTATTAGTCTTTTTTTTGATGAGTCCTAGCTGTTTGCGTATTTGTGAAGTTTTCCAACCTTCTATAGTAATAAATTGATGCTCCTTGCTTATTCGTTCAAACTGCCATTTTTGCGCGACCATAACCGGGCTGAAACCTTCATTCCCACGGGCTTTAACATATTCTATGACGACTTTATTAAGTGGAAATATGTTACTAAGTTCGTCAAGTATTCTTTTCTCTAGGTCGCGATTAGCTCTAATTGATGGCGGTATCTTTTTGCTAATCCGATTATCAAACCTTGATTGACGATGCGAACGTTTTGAAAATTCAAGTTTGCGGTTAATCCGTCTCCCCCTTCTTCCACGTCGCATCATTGCGCGTTGCTCCATACGATCTTTTACTTTTTGGAAAGGTAGGAAAAGATGCCCTAACCAGTGAGTACATTTTGCTGACTGTACAGCAATTCCGATGGAGTCGAGGAGGTTGTCACCAACCTCAACTCTCCTACAAAACGGAACGTGAAAGTTTCCCTTCATTCCGCTCCTCGACTAGCTAGCCCTATGACATGGGTACTTCTATCTAAAG
>JBARZF010000660.1:0-1911 GCA_049649675.1 Rivularia sp. (in: cyanobacteria)
CATCAACTAAACACTTCAAGTCAACAGTTTGAGCCGCTACTTGTTTTGTTAGGTCACATATGACGCTAGTAGTTGCAACCACTAGGGGACGCTCCCCCGTTGCAGTACTGCTGGTATTTACGGCAGATTTTTCTTCTGTACCAGAATTGGAATTGACTTGCTCGTTACCACCACAGCCAATTAAACCAAGAGCTAAAGTTAATGCCGTAATCGCGCTTAGAGGTAATTTTCTAAACATTACTTATTAGGAACAGTGCAGTAAAATGATAATCGTTATCATACAGTAGCTACCGCAAGAAGGGAAGTAGATTTGTAACATAAATAATTATCATTATCATACAGGAGAAATTAGTGCTAGAAGTAGAGCATTTGGATGTAGATTACCGGGGTGTAGTGGCTGTTGAAGATGTCAGTTTTTGCGTTTTCCCCGGACAAATGGTTGGTGTAATCGGTCCAAATGGCGCTGGTAAAAGCACTTTGGTCAAAGCGATACTCGGTTTAATTCCGGTTTCAGATGGCACTATTAAATTTTGTAACTGTCCCATCCACAAGCGATTACGCTCCATTGCTTACGTACCTCAAAGAACCCAAGTAGATTGGGATTATCCGATTACGGTGCTTTGGGTAGTGATGATGGCTCGTACTGTAAGCACGGGTTGGTTTCGCAAACCAAGTCGTAAATCTAAAGAAATAGTTAAATCTGCATTGCACAGAGTAGGGATGTGGGAATTTCGTTCCCGTCAAATTGGTGAGTTATCTGGCGGACAGCAGCAGCGGGTATTTTTAGCTAGAGCGCTAGCACAGCAAGCTGATTTATTATTTTTTGACGAGCCGTTTGTGGGAATCGACAAAACTACTGAAGATATTATGTTTGATATTTTTGGTGAATTAAGAAGGGATGGCAAAATGTTGATTTTAATTACCCATGATTTGGGTGAAACTTTAGCTCAATGTGACTCTTTATTGTTGTTAAACAAACATATTATCGCTGATGGTTCGATGAAAGAAGTTATTACAACCGAAAATTTACAGCGTGCTTATGGCAATAATATTTTATTTTTAAATCGACAAGAAAAATCAGCTTAATCAGTGAGCAGTGAGCAGTGAGCAGTGAGCAGTGAGCAGTTATCAGTTACCAGTTACCAGTTACCAGTTACCAGTTATCAGTTAACAACTAACAACTAATCACCAACCACTAACCACTAACCACTAACAACTATCAACTAACAACTAACCACTAACAACTATCAACTAACAATTACCAATAATGATTAATTTACTTTTGGAACCGCTTAGTTTTGGATTCATGCGAGATGCGCTAATTATTGCTGCAAGCTTAGGAATTCTTTGTTCTGTGGTTGGCTCTTATCTTATAGTACAACGTCAGGGAATACTCGGTGATGTAATTGCTCACGCTGTTTTACCCGGAATTGCGATCGCAATATTTCTTGGCATTGATATTTTCTTGGGTGCTTTTGTTTGCGGGACTTTCAGCACTTTTGTGATTGCTTGGATAGAATCGCAGTCTAGGGTTAAAATCGATGCTGCAATGGCTTTGGTTTTTTCGGGTTTTTTAGCGTTGGGTATCATGCTAATTAGCGTGCTGAAAAGTAAAGTTGATTTGCATCATTTTTTATTTGGCGATATTTTAGGGGTGACAACAGAAGATGTTTTTAGAACTTTAATTATTACATTTATTACCTTATTTTTAGTGAAAGTTTGTTATAAAGAATTGCTATTTTACACCTTTGATCCATTAGGCGCACAAGCCAGCGGATTGCCGACAAATATTATTAAATTTGGATTGACGGCAGCAATTACGTTAACAATTATCGCCAGTATGCAAGCTGTGGGAGTAGTGTTAGTAATTTCTTTATTAATAGGTCCTGGAGTTACGGCTTATTTATTAGT
>JBARZF010000661.1:0-11742 GCA_049649675.1 Rivularia sp. (in: cyanobacteria)
TTGAAATAGATGTACGGGGCTTCGGTGAAAATCCTAGTAGATTAGTTAAAATTGCTAAACACCTTAGCGAACAAAAAGATTACGACCAGGTTTGGTGTGTTTTTGACCGCGATGATTTTCCCAAACAAGATTTTAATAACGCTATAAAAAACGCTAGTAGCAATGGAATTAAAGTAGCGATTATCTAACGAAGCTTTTGAATTATGGTATCTGCTGCATTTTCAATTTATTAATACTGCCATTCCTCGAAGCGATTATATCAAGAAATTAAAATCATTACTCAGTCATAAATATCAGAAGAATAGCGAAACAATTTACGATGAGCTATTTGAAAAACAAGCTACTGCTATAAAACACGCTACAACTCTGCTAAAACAATACAATCCTCATAACCCAGTTGATGATAATCCATCTACCACGGTACATTTATTAGTGCAAGAACTGAATAAATCTATTTCAGGTAGTTAAATATCTCTCCTCACCTCTTCCCTCAACGAACGAGCGCGTCTCCACGGTTTTCTTTCCTAACCTTCCACAACAAGAAAAAATATCGCATAAAAGAGAATTTACCGACTTCAGAACTATCTGATATTGTTTACTAAGCAATATCCAATGTATATAAAAATTTAATGCGTAAATTCAGACTTTTACTTTTATCCTTACCCATCTTTCTTGCCATATCATCCTGCGTTGCCGAACCATCAGCAGAAAATAACAACAGTCGTTTAAGTACAGTCAACAATCGCAAACAGCTAATTTGTGGAGTTAGCGGACAACTACCAGGATTCAGTTTTGTAGATAGTAGCGGTGAATATAGCGGACTTGATGTAGATGTATGTCGCGCGATCGCAGCTGCTTTATTTGACGATCCAAATGCAGTGGAATTCCGTCAACTCAATGCTAAAGAACGATTTACCGCATTACAAACCGGGGAAGTAGACATTCTCAGCCGTAACACCACCTGGACAATGAGTCGCGATACTTCTGTCGGTTTAAACTTCGCACCTGTAGTATTTTACGACGGTCAAGGCATGATGGTACGAAAAGATAGTAATATCAAATCTTTGTCCGACCTTAAAGGTAAAGCAATCTGCACCCAAACCGGAACCACCAACGAACAAAATTTAGCCGACCAAATGCGAAAACGGGGAATTACCTACAAACCCGTAGTTTTTGAAGATGTAAATACTACATATTCAACCTATCAACAAGGACGCTGCGACGCAATTACATCCGATAAATCCCAATTAATTTCCCGACGCACCACACTACCTAAGCCAGAAGACCACATAATTTTAGAAGAAGCCTTATCGCAAGAACCCCTTACACCAGCAGTAGCAGACGGAGATGCAAAATGGGGAGATACCGTGAGATGGGTAGTAAATACAGTTATCAAAGCTGAGGAATTAGGTATTAATTCGCAGAACGTAGAACAGTTGAAAACTACTAGTAATGACCCAGAAGTCAAGCGCCTACTGGGAGTTGAAGGAGATTTAGGTAAAGGAATTGGTTTAACACCAGACTTTGGTGAAAGAATAATTAAGCACGTTGGAAATTACGGCGAAATCTACGATCGCAATCTCGGCCCCAAAACCAAACTTAATCTACCTCGCGACAATCGCAATCAACCCTGGACAAAAGGTGGTTTATTATATTCTCCCCCATTCCGATGACAGTTAACAGTGAACAGTGAACAGTTACCAGTTACCAGTTACCAGTTACCAGTTACCAAGTAATTAGTACCTATAAATAAGAAATATGAATAATAAAAATAAAGATTAAGGTAGCGATAGCTGATAATTAATAACTGCTCACTGCTCACTGCTCACTGTTAACTGATTACTGATTTATGAATTTTTTGCGAGATACTCGTTTTTGGAAAATTGCATCACAAGTTATTGCTGTAATATTAGCGATAACGATTGTAAGTATTTTATTTGTTAACGTTAGTCGTAATTTACAGCAATTAGGGATTCAATTCGGATTTGATTTTCTGCAACAGGAAGCATCTTTTGATATTGGTGAAACTCCCATCGCTTATAAACCTACCGATGCTTACAGTCTGGCTTTATGGGTTGGTTTAATAAATACCTTACGAGTTGCTGTAGCTGGAATTATTCTGACTACAATTGTGGGAATAGGTGCCGGTATAGCAAGACTATCCGATAACTGGTTGGTACGAAACATTGCGTTAATTTATGTAGAAATATTTCGTAATACACCACTACTTTTACAATTATTATTTTGGTATTCTGCTGTTTTCCTAAGTTTTCCGAATGTAAATAATAAAATCTCCCTGGGAGGATTAATTTATTTAAGTCAAGGTGGTTTAGAAGTTTTAGGATTACAATTTTCTTCAGAATTTGCAGCTTTATTAATCGGGTTAGTCTTTTATACAGGTTCCTTCATCGCCGAAATAGTTCGCGGTGGAATTCAATCGGTATCAAAAGGGCAGTGGGAAGCAGCGCGTTCATTAGGTTTGAAACCGGGTTTAATCATGCGATTGGTGATATTCCCTCAAGCCTTGCGGGTAATTATTCCATCTTTAACAAGTCAGTATTTAAACTTAACTAAAAACTCAAGTTTGGCGATCGCGATTGGTTATCCCGATATTTATTTTGTTGCTTCAACCACCTTTAATCAAACGGGGAAAGCAGTAGAAGTAATGTTGTTAATTATGCTTACCTATTTAACTTTTAGTTTAACTATTTCGGCTGTGATGAACTTGTTTAATAGAGCAGTTCAAATTAAAGAGAGATAGGAAATAGGTCAAAGGTTAAAGGTTAAAGGTTAAAGGTGAAGAATAAATTTCTAACTGTTCACTGTTCACTGTTCACTGTTCACTGTTCACTGTTAACTGATTATGATTTGGCTTCGTAAGAATTTATTTAGCACTTGGTACAACAGTTTATTTACGATAATTTGTTTAGCGATTATCTTTTTCTTTGGATGGAATTTAATTAACTGGATATTTACTCAAGCACAATGGGAAGTTATTGAAGCCAATTTACGTATATTTATGGTTGGTAGATATCCACAATCTTTGTATTGGCGAGTTTGGATTTCAGCTTTAATTGCTTCTACACTCACCTTTTTAACTTTGGGTGTATTCTCAGCGAAAGAAAATTTACCAAAAATAACGTTAATAATTACAGCGTTTTTATACGGTATTTTATTAATAGTCTTACCAGTTGATGTAAACTCTCGTTTATTGTTACTGGGTATTGGAATTTCTGCATTTATTAGTTTTTGGCTGGGAAAAAATTTCGCTAAATTAATATCACCTTACTTAGCTTTTGCATGGCTGCTATCTTTCCCCATAATTCTATGGCTAATTGGCGGTGGATTGGGATTGCGATCGGTATCTAGTTCTGATTGGAATGGTTTGCTTTTAACATTATTAATGGCAGCAATCAGTATTGTACTATCATTCCCTATCGGAATTTTACTCGCTTTAGGACGCACCAGCGATTTACCAGTAGTAAAGTGGTTTTCTATCCTTTATATTGAAATAATCCGGGGATTACCATTAATTGGAATTTTGTTTTTAGCTCAAGTAATGCTGCCGTTATTTTTACCAATTCGTTTAGATAGAGTATTGCGCGGTGTGGCTGGATTAATCTTATTTAGTGCTGCTTACATGGCAGAAAATGTTAGAGGAGGATTGCAATCAGTACCGAGGGGACAAGTTGAAGCCGCCAAAGTTTTAGGCTTAAATCCAGCTTTAGTATTATTGTTAATTGTATTGCCGCAAGCCTTACGTGCAGTTATTCCGGCAATTGTAGGTCAATTTATCGGACTTTTCAAAGATACTTCTTTATTATCATTAGTTGGATTATTAGAATTAACTGGAATTGCCAGATCGATATTAGCTCAACCGCAATTTTTAGGTCGTTATGCAGAAGTTTATTTATTTATCGGTTTAATTTACTGGGTATTTTGTTATTCAATGTCTCTGGCATCTCGGAAACTTGAAGTTAATGGTTAGTTGTTAGTTGTTAAGAGTAGATGTCTCCCCAATTCTAGCTGTTGTTTGGTAATTCCATCTTCAATTACCTCACACTACTTTGTTGAGGGTGAAGATTCTCTTTTTACTGTTTTATTTAGTTTTATTATTATTTAAGCGAAAAATATAATTTTATAGTGATTTAGTATCTCAAAATAATTTAATAATTTATTCTCAAAAATAAAAATGATGTTGACAAATTTTGTATATTTAAAGTTTCCGTGAAGTGAAATCTACGCAATTTTGAAGTCTATATAAATAGATTCTAAACACCTTGTAATCTCTGCTGCAAAAGCAGTATTTTATTTCAGAAGCAGAAGGAGAAAAGGCTTCTGGAAAATTGGGTTTAGAGCAGGAAATTGCGGATATAAATACTGTTAGCGAAAATTTGCGCGAAGGAGTATTTCGATTATTCGTACTCGGAGATATGAAGCGTGGTAAAAGTACTCTTTTAAATACTGTTAATCACACTAGGATAGGACAATTTTATAATTGTCCATCAATCTCAAAAAAATATGCCTATTATTTGCTGATTTCTATATACCAATTCTATTTATGGTATGTTTTTGGACTAAAAATACGGAAAATCAATTGCAGATGTAGAAGCCCTAATCAAACAAAGCAAAACTTGTTAGTACAGAGTTCTTGATTGAATCATAAGTTTGACACAAGTACATTCATTTCAAGCGTCTATATGAGTAGCTATTGCCAGTAAACAACAACCTAATCGAAGCCATAGTCACTACGGCTCGGTAAAATTTATACAGCAAAAACCCCTCAATAGGAGGAAATTAGAGTGATTCAGCTTTTTATTACACTTGTACCTAAAAATTTGCTACTATGACATAATTACTTAGACGCGGAAGTCTTATTTAAGTTTAAATTGTAAGTATTTTAGCTTAGTGTTTTTCCTTCTTTATGAAAAACTCTTGGCTCATAGTTGTAAATTCAAGAGTAATTACCGATGAACAATCAAGCTAGATTAAACGATATCGAAGAAATTTTAGAAATGCTCTACGAAAAGCTAGGTTCTTTTCAAAAGCGTTTAATTTTCAGTGATAGCCAATCCGCTAAATTTGAATTAAAACAACAAATTAAGCGAGAAATCCTTCCTGATATTCGTAAATACGAGACTGAATACTGGGAACTTTACCCGCAAGAAGCAATTATCATTTCCGACGAAGAAGCAGAAAAACAGCTAGTTAAGGTTGAACAAGCAGTTGATTCTATCGAAAAAACAACTTCTGATAAATACTCTTCCGAATTGATTCCACTTCTACATACTATTCGAGACAAATTGGATAACCAAGATAAAGCAGCTTCAGCCAAGTTGAAGTTAGTTTTACCATTAATTCCTGCACTTGCATCCTACGAATTAGAACTAGAAACACAAGGGTTACTATCCAAAGTCTTTACACCCAAAATCATACAAACCATCAGAAGTAAACTTTCGAGGTAAGTAATGGCAGCATCTAATGAGAGGCAAAATTTAGAATTGTTAATACAAACTAGAAACCTATGTCGCCAAAAATGCGCTTTCTTTGAAATAGAGCTTGTTAAGACTAATAGTCCGGGGCAAAAATTTCACCTAAAACAGGAAATTGAAGAATTAGAGCAGGAGATTGAAGTTTATAACAAAAAAATAGAATATTCTATCCAAGAAATCGAACAAATTGAAAGAATTACTAGGGATGTAAAATCTTCGCAGAAAGGAGAACAAAAAAAGACTTTAGAGATTTTTGATTATTTGTATCAGCAACTTCATAATATACCTATTGTATATAAACAAATCGAAATTATTGGTATAAATAGAAAAGCTGAACCAGTTGTAGCTACTGATTGGCAAGTCAATATGCAACTTTGGATGCAAAA
Source organism: Rivularia sp. (in: cyanobacteria) (assembly GCA_049649675.1). Lineage (GTDB taxonomy): Bacteria > Cyanobacteriota > Cyanobacteriia > Cyanobacteriales > Nostocaceae > Rivularia. The sequence continues at coordinate 5,879 of JBARZF010000661.1, forward strand.
ACTTGCAGAAGCAAAACACGGACAGGAAGGATTAAATGCAGGTGTAGTAGATGATGTAATGCAAATTTTACTATCTCCGAATCGCTCTCCTCAAGAAACTCGTGCTTTATCTAGCTTTGCAATGCAATGTCTCGCCACAGAAATTGACTGGAAGAATGGAACAGTTAATTTTATTATCAATAAAGCTATTGATAATCTTTATGAGCTTGATGGTTTCAATAATAGTCTCAATACTTCGATGGACAAGTCATTTAACAGTGTGATGCAGTCCCATTTCTCGACACTATTAGAAAAGCAATTACTACAAAATTACATTCAAACCTATGACAAAAGTCGAAGTCAAATTGCTGGTATTTATATAAATACGAAAAATATTAATAATGAGACTCTTAATCTAGAAAATGCAACCAGAATATTAAGTCCTTTATTAGATAAGTTAAATAGCTTTTGCTCCCTAGAGGAACGTGTTGATTCATTGCTGAGCCTAGTGGATATATTTTTCCGTTCACAAATTAATAAGGTTGACGTAAAAAGATATTTTTTACCTGATGTACTCTTAGGTGAAGTTATCAAAGTATTGCTGACAGCTATTGAGCAAGAAAAAACACGCAATTATGGAGTATCAACTGCTGCTTTATGGGCTATGTTTTGGTTAACTAATGCTAAAAGCAGTCAGACTTATAGAGCATACATCTTTAGCGATAGAGAACTTAATATTTTCAGAACAGTTATTATCGATGAAAAACATGATATTAATGCTCGGAGTTATGCTGCTCTAATCCTGAGCATTTGTAATTCAGAAAACACTATATATTCTCAAGCAGATTGGATTTATGAATGGGCGGTTGTGGCAGATGGAGGTAAACTTCAAAAGGATTTACCAAAAGCATCTTATATTGAACGTCCAAAAGATACTGAGGCGATAAAGAAGTTAATTATTTCCAATTTACCTGACAAAATCATAAAAAATGCAGCAATTTCTTTAGGAAGATTAGGATGCTTTATTCCTGAAATGGTAGATTCACTCATAGAAATTTTTAAAGATGAAACATACCTATGGGAGCAGCGTGATGAAGCATTGGTTTACTTAGTATTTATTGGTAATTCTCAAGTTATATCCGCACTGATACGGGGTGTGAGTCAACCTGAAGATGATATGGACAAATATGGATTCCGTGGTCGCTGTCTTCTAGCGCTAATTGGTACGGGTAATGTTCCTGTAATTAAGTATGTACTCGATACGACCCATTTAGAATCCGACCAAAGTGCTTGTGCCTATGCATTAGCCGGTGTTGCAAATCCATTAGGAAAGAGGGTTTTAGAGTCTATGATTAATCATCAAAATGACAGGATTCGGAATGCGGTAATCGATGCTTTACGTAAATTCAAAAATATAGAATCTTTCAAGCAAAGTTTTACCAAGGCAGGCAAAAGCCTATATTCAAATAGTTCAAACTCTTTAGGAAATTATAGTAATCTACATGTAGATAAACTGATTGCAAAACAAGGTCATTTCGTTCATAAACTCAAAGCCAAAGATAGCACTGGTAGATGGGCTTATTATTTTGTTCATATCACACCAGCTTTAGAACAAGAATTCTTAAAAGCACTTGAATCAAATAAAAGTATCGATTTAGAAGACTATGGGAAAGTTATTGGCTCTTGCTACGGAGAAGAACCACACGATAAACTAAAAGCTTTTTTGAAGGAAAAATATGGTTTTGATGTTTAAGAGAGTGTTTTTCTAAGTCAAAGCAATTGAAATTTTAGAGATATTTTACATGAATAAAGCATCAAGCACAGATTTTCAGCAGCAGTCAAAAAATGTTCTAAATTTACTTGAAAATATCAATTCAGAGGTTAAAAATATGCCTAGTAGGCATCCTTCTAACAATCAATTTTTTGCAAATATACAAAAGCAGATATTTGAAATTCTCAGCCTTTTCATTAATTTTGAAGAAGATTCAGAATTAGAACATAAACTTAAGATATATACCTATATAGCTAAGTTTATACATGAGAAAATAGATCAAAAAGAGAATCTATTTAACACTTGCTTAAGTACAGTTTATTTTCTGTGTGGAGAAACAGATTCAAGCCTTGTTATTGAGAATGAACCTAGCATTGAAACTCAAAAACTAATAGCTATTACGAAAGAACAATTAATGGCAGTAAAAACCCATTACTTCAGAGATAAAGAAACAAATTTCTGTAATCAGAAAACCGAGATTTTTGCTTTTCTAGCCGGAAACAGCAAACCTACTTTAAAAAAAGTTGAAGAGTCAGACATCTATTTAGAAGATTTACCACAAGAAATTCAGAATATTTTCTTTCACGAGGATAAAGATTCTATTTCTTTTCAGATTTATCCTAATTAGAGGGTTCCGTTGTGTATCAAAAAAGTTTTGGAAAAATAGTAGAACGAATATTTAATCTTGTGACAGAAGTCGCTTTAACTATTTGGAATCAAGTTTTGTTATGGACTCACTCAAATTTTCTTAGCTGGATAAGGAAATATATGATTCCTATCCCCGAAGAATGGATCAATTTAGCATTTAAATCTGCGAATACAATCAAATCTGAGATTGTAGGTCTGGTAAAACAAGCATGGCAAGAGGTAAACAAGTTTCTCTTGGGAATGGTTGTGGGGTTTGAAAAGATTCCCTCATCCACAGCTTGGAAAAAACGAACAACATCACAGGTTGTTAAAAAAGTTCAAGCTAACCGACCAGTTGTTCTTAAAACAGACGTTGAAGAAGAGATTGACTGGGATAGTTTACCGCAAGAGGTCAGAGAAAACTGGTTAAAAAGTAGTGTATCTAATTATGAAGTTGATTTTGTGGAAACAAGAGAAAAAGAATTAGAAATCATGACTATGGAAAATTAAAAGTAAGGAAGTTTCTGTAATATTGTCATTCTAAATTTTACTTAAAAACATATGAATTCAAATAATTCAACTCAAGCAATTATAACAGGTGTAGCTAGCCTAATTGGATTAGCTGTTGCAGCTATTGGAGTATTTTGGAAGAAAGTAACCTCTTGGGCAAAAAATACTTTATTTCCTTTTATAGAAAAGCATTTACCTAAATTGCTTGACCATTTTAAAAATGCTTTCACCTGGATCGATGATAAACTTGCTGTTCCTGCACGTAGATTAGTTAAAACTGCCTGGAGAAAATTTCGCCAGTCTCTATTAAAAGTGGCAATTTATTTTGAAAATAAAAGCTCTAGTAAATGGGTAAGAAAAACGACTTCTTATCTAATTAAGGCTTTAGAGTCAAAGCAAGTAGTAAAACAGGTAGTTGAAGAAGAAATTGATTGGGATGATTTATCTCCAGAAATCAGAAAATCCTGGATGAAAAGTAATATAGATAATTTTGACATTGACTATACCGCAGGAAAAGATGAGAACTCAGACTCCGATAACCTAGAAATGACTACCTAAATTAATGTTTTAATTTATGAGGCGAATATTATGAAATTTAGTGCTTTACTTGGTTTTACTGTTGTTGGAACTACTGTATTAGTTGTAGGTGGTTTACTACTAAAAGGGGTTATCGACAAAAATGAATTACGAACGCAGAAAGATTTGGATGAATGGGTCGATAAAATTCTTGCAGAATCCTTAAGCAAAAAATTGAATTACCCTCCTAGTTCTATTTATCAGACCCTAACTAGGGGAGAAGATGTTGAACTTAATCGAAAAATTAAAACACTGATTCAATCAGTTGAATTAGTTTTTCAACGTCGTTCATCGCTATCAAAAGTGGAAGTTTTTCTGACTGCTAGTTTTCAAGATGGCACATCCTTGTCAGCCAATACACAAAGAGTATGGGATGATTTACCTTTTATCATCCGCAAAGAATTTTTAAAAAGTAATGACACACGTATTACTGTTCCTTGGAATTTACCTTTAGTTAATACTCAATCAAATTAGTAACTATGAATGACCAAATTTGGCAGGCTATTGGTGCTGTCATTCTCGGATTTATAGGTGTTATAGCTACAGTTGTAACATCTATTTTTGTGTATTACACTGTTAAAAAGTACGTGCCAATTTTACGCGCTAAAACAGCAAAATGGTTAGAGACAAATAGGGAACCAATACGACTTAAAGTAAGAGACTGGTTACAAAAAAATAACTTGGAAGAAAGCAAATTGCTAGACATTTATTTGATTGTTGATGCAGTAGCAGGAAAAGCTCAGAAAATTCTTTATACAGTATATGCCGAAACTAAGGAAACAGGAAAAGTCAAGATTAGTGAAAGTGAAGAAGAGTTAAGCATGGAAGAATTTCAAAAAATGAATTCTAATAAAGTGGAAAAAATAATCGAAGAAATCGGTCAGACGAGTATTATGAGCCAAGTTGTGTAAATACTTGAAATTGTGTTTTTATTTATTTTATTTTTACAAGGATAATAGATATGCCAATGGGTTGGAATAGAATTCAAGAAAATGAAACGGATGAAACTAGAGAGAAAAGTCAGATTTCTCAAAATGTTGAAACCGAAAAAGATAAAGCTATCAAACAAGAGAATAATGAGATAACGCGAACAGAAGTTTTCATTCCCCAGACTCCTCAACGCAACCTTGATGAAGTAATTCTACCTAAAATTACTAGAGAAAGAATCGAGGCAGCTTTAAATCGTATTCGCTATCACGACAAGTTGTATAACGAGTGGAATTTAAAAAAAATAGACCCTTCTGGTTGTCGCGTAGCTCTTAACTTTTTTGGACAACCTGGAACAGGTAAAACATCTTGTGCAGAAGCAATTGCCAAACTTCTCAATAAGCAAATTATTACTGTTAATTATGCAGAAATTGAGTCTAAGTATGTTGGTGAAACACCGAAAAATATAACCGCTGCTTTCAAACAAGCTAAAGAAACTGATTCTGTTCTGTTTTTCGATGAAGCTGACTCAATTCTTGGTAAGAGATTAACAAGTGTAACCCAAAGTGCCGACCACGGAGTCAACGTAAGTCGCTCCGTCATGCTGTTACAACTAGACAGTTTCGATGGTATTGTAATTTTTGCAACCAATTTACCAGAAAATTTTGATGGAGCTTTTGTTAGACGTATCTTGGCTCATATTGAATTTGAACTTCCTGACGAAGATTGTCTTTCGAGGCTTTGGCAATACTTACTGCCAGATGAAGTTCCCTGTGAGGAAGATGTAACTTTTGATTGGTTGACCTCTGAATCTATTGGTTTGGCTGGCGGTGATATTTTAAATGTTGTCAAATTGGCTGCCAGTAAAGCAGTTGCTCGCGCCTCTGACAAATGTAAAGTTTCTCAACAAGATGTTTTGGAGGCGATTTCGCAAGTTCGCGGTGGTAAAGAACAAGTAGGTTCTGCGTTATCCAGTAGTAAAAAGGTTTCTGTCAAAGAAACAACACTTACTCGCGATGAATTAACTCCTGAGATAAAAGAACGATACGATGCGGCAGTCGCAGTAGCTCAAGAAGGCAACTGTTAGAGTCGTTTTTTGAGGGTGACAAGCCCCTCAAAACCTTATTCAGAAAAGGATACGCTGAGTTCATAAACTTCGGGCAGTGACGACTACCCGAAGTTAATCATTAATAGACTTACCAGGAACTAACGACGGGGAAGCACAAGATGAGTTAGTTCGTAATCAATTACTCAGCACAGATTTAATTATTAACGTTTTAGATGCAAGTCAGCTATTTACTTTAACAGAAGCAAGAAATCTTCAATATTGGTTAATTGAGCGTGAAATCACAACCGTTATTTTCGTGGTTAATTTTTTGAATTTATTAGAAGTTGAAGACCAAATAATAGTGATGCAGCGAGCGCGTTTTTTAGCTGAAGAATTTCGCGGCAATTTTCCCGATAGAATTAACAA
>JBARZF010000662.1:0-2163 GCA_049649675.1 Rivularia sp. (in: cyanobacteria)
TTACAGTAATTACGATAGTTTGGGCAACGTTAATAATTTAATCAAAATTGATAGTGTTGAATTAGCCGATATCTTTACAAAAGAGTTTAATCTCATGTGGGGTGATGGAGTCGGAGGTAAATTTGATAGTAAATTTGGGTTACAAAAACCTACTCGTGATTTCCAACAAGTTATTTTCGGTAATAACAAAGTCACAGTAAATTTTTCTCCCACTTCTCCGACTAAACTTTGGATTAACAGCAGTAACGGATTAATTGGTAAAACATTAAATTCAGCAGCTAAATCGATTGATTCGGCATTATTTGTATTTTCAGCGCAGCGTTTGAGCAATATTTTAGAAACACGTCACGAAGAAAAGGTGAAAATTCGGACTTTATTAGAGCCAGACTTTGCTTACCGTTTCTATAGTGAAGGTTTAGATATGACAGGTGTGGCTTTGAGCAATAAATGTAAATACGAACTAAATAACAAACCTTGGCAAAATCCAATTAAATCTACTGGCATACCGTTATTAACGAGCGGAGATTTATTACATCATAAATATGCTGTTGTTGATAAAAGTATAGTTATTACAGGTTCGCATAATTGGACGGAAGCTGCAAATATTGGGAATGATGAAACTGTTTTAGTTATTGAAAATTCTCAGGTAGCTGCTCATTATATAAGAGAATTTGAAAGACTTTATGCAAATGCTGAATTTGATATTCCTCAAAGAATTGAGAAGAAGGTTAAACAGCAAAAAAAAGAATGTGCCCAGATACAAGCTCCATCAACCTTTGCAGAAAAGGAAATTACCAAAGTTAATGTAAATACTGCTTCTATGGAGGAATTAGTTACTCTTCCTGGAGTGGGGAAGAAGTTAGCGGAGCGGATTGTTGAAGCGCGTGAAGAAAAGCGTTTTAATTCTTTGGAGGATTTGGAGAGGGTGAAGGGTGTTGGGGGGAAGATGTTGGTAAAGTTGGAGGGGAGGGTGAGTTTTTAAACGCAGAGGGGCGCGGAGGTAAGCGCGGAGGTTCGCGGAGGTTTTTTTATATGTTGAGTTTTTATTATACCGCTTGACGAATATGATTCTAATTACTTAGTGTTTAAACTTACTTTTAACATGTAATTTAAGTATTTTTATGCATAATAACGGCTGTTTATATTATTTCTATTTGTATAAAATAGTGAAAATTAGTGTTTTCGAGAGTAATTGATTGAAAGCCTATATTAAGCAAAATATTTTTATGTAAATCGATTGAGAAGTTCTTTTTTAAAGGTTTCAGGATTTTATTTTTTGATTTCGCCAGCTTTTTAATTAATTGATTATGGTGCGTGACGGCTATTTCAAATTGCTAATGAAAAATTTTCACTCGTTCACCGCGCTTGTGCGGCTCAGGGCGTGGATCATCAATTATCTAAATATTAATTAATTGATTATGGTGCGTGACGGCAATTTCAACAATTTTCTTTATGATTAATAATTTATCGAAGCCGTCACACACCCTACATAATTATCTTTCACAATCCCCCATGCCCAATTCCCAATTATTAATTAAGCTTCTTGATAAACTATCTCTTGAAACTGAATTACATCTTTTTGAGGATCTGCATGAGTTACTTTGACTAAAATTTCTTCACCTAAATCTACAGCACGTTTAAAGAACATGGGTAGCTGCAAACCTAAATCTTCTAATAAAATTAGTGCTAAGTTACTATCTTCTCTCAACCACATCAAAACTGTTGTATCCCAAGCTTTATCCAAGTGACGGCGCAAGTATTCGAGTGCCCAATATCTATTAGTTTGCCGTTCTACCATTACCACTTCCTGAGTAATACTGGTAACGTTCATCATCACTTCTTTCAATTCTTCTGCTGAGAAGGGTAAAACCTCACCTCGAAGATGAGCTTTGATTTGAAAGTGAGTAAGTAAGTCGCTATAACGACGAATAGGAGAAGTTGCTTGTGTATAAGTTTCTAGCCCTAAACCCGCATGGCGTAATGGATTGATGCTCATTTCGCTCTTTGGCATACAGCGACGCATGGCACAGGATCGAACAAAACCTGCTGGTAATAGCAGCAATTCTTCATCTGATGGTAATTCCGGTTGCGGCTGCCCTCGAAAAGGTAAAGGAATGCTGTGAGTTTTACCATAACGAGCCGCGACTTCACCGGCGAGAATCA
>JBARZF010000663.1:0-11389 GCA_049649675.1 Rivularia sp. (in: cyanobacteria)
ATCCGCAATTATTAGACTTAGCTCGTCGTCCGGTGATGACCGATTTAATTTTAGAAGCATTACCAGATATTGAAGCGGGTAAACCTGTGGATATGTCGCGGGTTTATTTGTATGCTGTGCGACGAAAAATGGAACGGGATATCAAAGCCGAACGCACGTTTACTTCCTTAGCAGATAAGCTGTATTTCTTGTGCGAACTATCTTGGGAAATGCTTTCGAGCGACCAAATGAGCATTAACTATAAGTTGTTTCCCGATAGGATTCGGCGCTTATTTGGTTCTATGGTGCAAGAACAAAATGACTTGGATCATTGGCATTACGATATGATGGGGCAAACGATGCTGATTCGTAATGCTAATGGAGATTATACTCCGGCTCATCGTTCGTTATTGGAATTTTTTGTAGCGTATAAATTTGCGGCTGAGTTGGGAGCTTTCGCTGATGATTTTACGGAATTAGCTTCTTCACAATCTTGTTTGGATGTGGCTGCTGTACCCGTTGATTATACTTGGTCTGGTTATTTTGAGCGACAGTTAGATAATTCGGGAAATTGTATTGCGATTGCTCCATTAAAGGGATTTACTAAAGAATCTTTGGAGAAATTGAGGGGAAATTTTGGGCGATCGCCACTTACTTTAGCGGTGATGGATCTGATGTTGGGAATGGTGGGAGATAATGAAGCGCTAGTTAAGGTTATTGAAATGACGCGGGGGAGAAGTGAGGAGGAGGTTGGTTATGTTGGGGGAAATGCGGCTATTTTAGCTGTGAAGGTTGATAAGTGTGCTTTAGAAGGAAGAGATTTTTCGGGTGTTATTGTAAAGGGAGCGGATTTTACTAGTGCAAGTTTACGAAGTGTCAATTTTGCAGAGGCAAATTTAGATAACTCTATTTTCGCTAACACTTTAAGTCAAATTTTTTCGTTAGGATTTAATTATAACGGTCAATTTTTAGTCACAAGTGATGCTGAAAAAATTCGGTTGTGGCAAATTAATGATAAACAACAACTTCGGGTTTTTATAGGACATCAGAATTTAGTATATTCAGTTATATTTAGTCATGATTATCAAGTAGTTGCAAGTGCAAGTAGTGACTGTACCGTAAAGCTTTGGAACATTAATACGGGAAAGTGTATACAAAATTTAGTTGGTCACACTGCTACTGTTAGAACAGTCGCTTTTAGTCCAGATAATCAAGTTGTTGTCAGTGGGAGTGAAGACAAAACAGTAAAATTATGGGACGTAAAAACTGGCAATTGTCTAATTACCCTCCCATTAGAAAATAGTCTTGTAAGGGCAGTTACATTCTGCTCGGACGGTAATTTTTTTGCTTTTACAGGTGATAACTATACCATTCATTTGTGTAATGCACGTACATATCAAACTCAAAAGGTTTTGCAAGGGCATACCAATAATGTAAAGTCTGTTGTTTTTAGTTATGATGGGAAGATTTTAGCTAGTGGCAGTCATGATGGAACGATTAAGTTATGGAATAAAAATACTGGTGAATGCCTCAAAACTTTACAGACACATACAGGTGGAGTTAATACAGTTGCTTTTAATAGTAATGCTAAAATTTTAGCTAGTGGAAGTCCAGACCATTCTGTCAAAATTTGGGATACAAGTACAGGTGAATGCCTTCAAACTTTAGAAGGACATGATAATTGGATACAAGCTGTTGCTTTCAGCCCTGATGGTGAAACTCTAGCCAGTGGAAGTCAAGACCATTCTGTCAGACTTTGGAATATTAAAACAGGTGAATGTATTTACAGTTTTCAGGGATATGCTAACTGGTTGAGTTCAGTTATATTTAATCCAAATGGAGAGATGATTGCGAGCGGCGGACAAGATCATATAGTGAGGCTATGGGATATAAATACAGGTAAATGCACTAAGGAGTTACAGGGACATATTGATTGGATAAAATGTTTAGCTTTTAGTCCTGATGGTCGTATTATTGTAAGTGGGAGTAGTGACAGTACCACTAGATTATGGGATGTTCAAACTGGAAACTGTCTAAAAACATTAAAATTTAAAACGTCTACGTTAGCATTCAGTCCTGATGGGCTGAAATTAGCTATGGGCTATGGTGAAAACATACAACTTTGGAATTGCAATAAAGATGAAAATATTTATTCAATAAAAGCACATACAGAAGCCATTAAAAACGTTACTTTTAGCTCTGATGGTAAAATTCTCTCTAGTTGTAGTTATGACGAGACTATAAAAATTTGGGATGCTACTACAGGCAAATGTTTGAGAACTTTTTCAGGTCAGAAAAACTGGTCTAGAACAATCGCTTTTAGCCCTGACTCAAATATTATAGCAACATCTAGTGATGACTATATTGTAAGGATTTGGGATATTTATACTGGTCAATGTTTAATTACTTTGGAGGAACATACTGGTCAAATTAAAGCATTGGCTTTTAGTTATGATGGTCAGCTTATAGCTACTGGAAGCGATGATTTAACAATAAAGCTATGGAATGTAAGCACGGGTAAATGTCTAATAACATTAAAAGGACATACTAAAACAATGAAATCAATTTGTTTTAACCCAAATTCTAGAATCCTTAGCAGTTGTAGTGAAGACAGCACAATTAAAATTTGGGACATCAAAACCGGCAAACGTCTCAAAACACTAAAGAGCGATCGCCCTTACGAACGCATGAATATCACAGGTGTCAAAGGCTTAACCGAAGCCGAAATCTCTACGCTCAAAGCATTAGGTGCAGTAGAAGACTAAAGAAACCTTTTCATATCCAGTTAAAACCAAGCCGATTCATCGCAATCTCCCATCAAGTCTTTAATTTCACAATAGTTCTGGTAATCAATTTCCAATTGTTTCAAGTCGGTATCTAATATTAAATTTTTCAATTCTTGTACTATTTCTTGAACGTGATTTTCATCGCTGACACCTGAGTAATATGTTTTGATAAATTTGTCAGCTTTACTAATAAACTTTTCTAAGTTTGAAACGAATATTTGTTCTGAATCAATTGCTTGAATCATTATTTTTCCCCAATTATTATGGTTGCTTGTTGAAATCAACACTTGTTTATAAGCATTAATTTCTTTTCAACCAAATATAGATTTAGATTGGTAAGAGAAAATACATATATTTAGTTTATTACTATATCTTATTTAATTAGCCTTACATTAAGCGGTTTCAAATATCGAAGCGATTTTATAAATTACAAATGCCATACTTGAAATAATTGTAGTTTTGAACTGGATAAAAAGAGTCTCAGATTAAGAAACTATGTGCTAAATTAGAAAATCAATTCTCTTTTTCCATGATTTAATACCAAAATCCATTACGCCATAAAAATATAATTTAAGCCTTATTTGTATTTATTTTATTATTCCAGAATATGATTTTTATCCGATATCCATAAACTTTACCTTATTCTGCTATTCTCCTTGTAAAGCTATTAATTATATGTCTATATAATATGTGTAAATTGATTTAAGTTTAGCTTGATTGTAATTTATTTCAAGTTGAACTTAAGCGACAAGGCTTGTGAAATAAGAATAAGTTCACAACTTTTGTCGCAAAGATTTAATTCAGTAGGATTTAAATTCAAGACTACTAAGAATAAAGATGAAATGCGATGAAAATGTTATTTATACCCAAAAGACACTATCAGAAAGATATGGGATTTCGATTGCCGCATTGCAGCATTGGTATCCATTCGCAGGTATTATTAAGCCGAAAAAACGTGGTGGCTATTTTGCTTTAGATGCTGTTGAGATAGCGGATATTTTTTACGTAGCAACAAAGATAAGAAGGCTAACTCATGAAGAATATTTAGAAAAAGTAATTCCTGCGGGTGGGCTAGATAAATTTATGCAGGAGACTAACGGAATCAGTTTGTATGATTTTTTAACTAAATACATTCCTGATGAAGAGAGAGAAAATTTAATTGTTAAAGCTGTAATTAGGAGACTTGAAAGAAATGAAGCATATCAACGCAGTAGCTCAGGATTTGCAAACCACGCCTGAAATAATAAGCAAGGTGTGCCAGAAGCTGGAATTAAAAGTAAACAATGATAGCACTCTTAAGCCAGATGTAGAGCAGCAATTAATTCAGTTAAAAGAAGTTGCTGTCTCTCAAAATATGTCTTTAGAAGAAGCTGCTAACTATTTACTTGAAATGCGCGACGAGCGTTCTAGCAAGAAACACAAATTTAACGAAGATGATTACATTGAACAAAGATTTGGTGTAAATCCAAGTGAAGCATCTTCTAATAGTTTCGTTAAAGTGCTGCATTCGGATGTAGAGAGAGGAAAGCAACTTGCAACATTGCGTCATAAAGTAGTTCTGGAAACTTCTACTTTGATGCTTGAAGATTTATTATTTAATGGAGTTCAAGAACCTACAACAGAATTGGAAGAAGTACAGGGTCGAGTTTACAAACGCATTGACGATGATTTTTTTGGCAAAGTCAATTGGGGAGAAGAGCCACATCCATCGTTGGAGACACAAGGCAAACAATTGAAATCACACCGCAGGACAAAATCCTTGCCCGAGAAGTCATCGAACAAATGATGCCGATATGCGATTCCTATCTTGCTGAAGCTAATTTTCAATACAGCACCGTGGCAATACAGGGTATGGGAATCGTATTTATGGGCAATTTCTCCGGGATGGTAGCGGGATTAGCGCTATCTCCCCCACCATCAATCAATGTATCTAAAACTATAGGTGGTTCGTTGTTTGGCGGATTTATTGGGATGGCGATTACCTATGTCCTTCGGACACGCTTCGCTAACGGTAGAGCTTCGCTTAACGCACTTACTTTAATACTTAAGAAAACAGGGGACAGGTTATGAGGGCAATTAAAGATTTTTTGGTTAACGTAGGTGGCGGAATAGCTACGGGATGCGGGATTAGTGGATTTATTGGTCAAATGATGGGAGTAGGTGCGGCGCTTGCTTTTAATCCTTTATTATTGCTAATAGGTGCAGTTGTTGGTGGAGCATGGGTGTGTATATTGCGTTCATATGAATGCAAAGTATTCCACAGAGCCGCTTTATCTAGTAATTGATAACGGATAAGTGCCATGCATTTACTTCCAAAAAGAGATAAATTTAGTTCGAGCGATCACCCCCGCATAGCTAAAAAGCGCAGTAGAAAAATAGATATAGTGTTGTGGGTATGCTGTGCCACGGTTGGGTTGGGTTCGGTATTGGCAGCGGCTGCCATCATAGTAGGCAAGCATGGTGAAGTACCATCTACTGTTTCTGCTATCACCCGTGCGAAAGAAGTAGTAGAAGCCAGAAGAAGAGTTTATATTGAGAAATTAACTCGTACCGACTTTAATCCTGACGAGCTGCAAAACTATTCCGTCGATGGAAGTGCGACTCTAACGGGTTGGCGACAACTTGGTGCGGCACAATGGTCTAGTGAGATACTGCAAAGTATCAACAACCAGCAAAGTAATGAAAAATCAGCTTTTTTTAGGCTCCACCATATGGCAGCACTGGCTATTACCAAGCAAGATACTATGGATGCCTTGGTAGAAGTTGCTTCTGGCAATAATACTTTCACCTATAGCTATACCAAGACCGATGGCACTAAAGTTGAACAGCGATTGAGTACTGGTGGTGCGGCGGTCTTGCTTTTAGGTAAGTTAGAAGCTATCGATTATGCCGAGAATTTGCAAAATCGACCAATAGTTGACTTGAATCAAATGGTAACGCAAATCCAGACAGTGCAAGAGCCTTACGCTCTATCTCAAGCTAATTATTTGCGAGTGCAGGGGTACAAAGATCCAGTGCGACAGCTATCAGAAGTACCGTTAATACGTCAGCGAATAGCCGAATCGTTACGTTTGAGAAGGTTGAAATTGCAGCAGTTGAAGAAATCGAAACAAGATAAAGGAGTTGATTAATGTGTATATCAAGTTGTTGGGTGCAGGCATATGTTTCGTGCTTTCTTTATTTAATATTTTGGGGGCAATGCAGGGGGTTCCCGTGAAAACAACTATTGGAGATTCATCACGTCCTGCTGTAGCGATGATGAAATCTCCGGGAACTAATTTGCACTGGTTGTCGGGTGGAGTATTTTTCGCAGCAAGCATCAGTTTAATTGCCTGGGCTATTTGGGATTATAACTCTAGTGTTGATGTTGGTATTGATTCATCTGACGTTCCTGTCGCACCCGTTATTCCACCAATGCCAACTCCCGAAATAACAACGCCCCAATATTTGAATATTGAAACGAATCAATTGCAAGGAGATGTTAAGCCCTTAAATCAAAATATAATTCCATTCCGCCGCACCGCCGACGGTAGTGTGCCGATAACACCCGAACAGTTTGAAAGTGCTGTCTTATGATGATCTTTGGAAAGATTGAGGATATAAATTATGTCAAATAACAGAAGAAGAGATTTTAATGTAAGCAGCAGTGAACCCGGTCAATTAGCCACACAACAACTAGCGCAAATGTTGCAGTCGGCTCAACAACAGCAATATCCAAATCAACAACCAGCTACTATTAACGTGGAGCCAACCGCAATGCACCGCGAACCCATCACCGTCCATCATGTAAACTCAGCTTCGAGACCAGATGTAAATAGGGTGCCAGAGATATACGTACCCGTAACCGATTTATGGAAAGCGCATAGATTTCATCCTCACAACAACTTACGGTACTTCTGGTATATCTTTTACTGGTTAAAGGACGTTATTTCTTCCCCTGTCGGTATAGCAATTGTAATGTTGTGGCTGGGAATCGGTGGAATCAACTTTATGCTGAATGGTAATTATTCGGGACCAGGTTATGTACAAAATAAAGAGATTAAGCTAACACCAGATAGTTTGCCCAATCTAACTCCAGTTGTTGATTTGGTTGACTAATGTTTGTCCGTATTACATTTTGGCTGGTACTATGCCTATTCTTTGCCGATATAGCCCAGCCTGGATACCTTAAGTTTTGGCAACCTAATATTGAACTATCCAACATTGATGTCAGGTTGCCGAGACTAAATAATAAAAATAGTGCGACAATATCCCCTCCTCAAACTTCTTCTTGTCCCCTACCTGACAACGATTTAGAAGCAGTTCTTCAAGCTAGGTTTGGCTGTCACGATGCGACTTCTGATGAGCCACAAACTTCGTTTGAATGATTTTAGTAGTACCACCGATACGAATAAAAGAGATGCAGCGGTAGCAAATTCAATTTCTCCGAATTGGAAATACGCCTTTGCTACTTTAGCTTTATGTATGGCGATAGCGAAGCGCTGCTGCAAGCAGAACGCACTACCCCAAGTTTCTAAATGGGTGGAATCCCAATACCCCATTCGATTACTTCAACAAACCAAACCAAAAAATACAGCCTTTCCGACAACTAAAGGTATACCTATTACCAGTGGGTTTGGTTGGAGAATTCACCCGCTGACTGGAGAATATAGATTCCACTCCGGTATTGATTTTGGTGCCCCCCAAGGTACCCCAATTTATGCCTTTAAAGCAGGTTTAGTTGAGTTTGCTGGCATACGGGGCGGCTACGGTAAAGCTGTAATTATCAATCATGGTGCGGGGAAATCAACCCTTTACGGTCATGCTAGTAAGCTTATTGTGCGAAAGGGTGAACGAGTTGTACCGGGACAAATTGTTGGCAAGATAGGTAGTACGGGAAATTCTACAGGGCCGCATTTACATTTTGAGGTGAGGTTAGATGATAAGCCGGTAAATCCTCGTCCTTATTTGCAGCAAGCTGGGAGATAAAAAAATGATTCGTCCTTACCACGTTACTGTTGTTTCTATCTTGTTGCTAATTTCATCTTTATTTGGACTACGGATTCCTAAAAGTTTTAGTTATGTAATCCCAATTTATAGAAAGAATAATGTCGAAGAACTGTTTGCTAATATTGATAGCCCTGATAATCTTGCAATCTGCCGAGCGGAAGGAAATTGCGATAAAAATGGTAAATTTACTTCACTATATTATGGTCATATAGATCCATCAAAGCTAGGTGGTAAGCGAGTATTAAATCAAGGATTTTGCAGCGATTACGGCAAAAGTAAAGCAGGTGATATAGATGGTGCTAATCAAGGTTGTTTGCGTCGAATTAAATCAAGATTGCCACGACTGACTAAATTATTCAAACAATATAATATTGAGATAAATGAACATCCTGCTGCCTATATAAATGCTGTAGATTTATGGAACCAAGCCGCACCGAGAGTCAGCGATAATTTCCCTCAACTTTACGCAGATAATAGTAATAAAGGATTAGATAAAGAAAGTGCTATTAGACGTTCCCGAATTGATGCATTCAATTTAAGTGCGTCCGGCTTGTTTAATATTTGCCGTAGAGAACCATATTACATATCAAGGCTTACTGATTATCCTCTAAATTCAACACAATGGAAACGTGGATGCATTGATATCGATCAAAACCGTAGACGATTGGCAATTAATTCTGTATTGATTAATCGCGGGGTAATTAAGTAATGGAATCAAATAATTTTATACATAATGCCATTGTTTCCGCTCATGATAGTGGCATGGGTAAAGATGAAATATTACGAGCAACTCTTGCTAATTTACCAGAAGAGCTACATGATAATGCAATCGATATTATCGATGGTTTATACAATAATAACCAAATTGATTTAAACAATTTATCTGAGTTATTTAACTATGTATTTTATCTCGTTAGTCAAAATAAGAGCGATGAAGCAATATTAAATCAATTATCTACTAGCTGCAATTTAGAACAATTTGAATTTACGAAATATGCTTTACGGTATATAAATATTAATCGCATTCCCTCTATCTGGGAATTAGATAATATTCAAAATGAATTAATAGAGCTTGGCATTGATGAATTAATTAAACGGTGCGAAAGCATTAAAAATTTAGCATACAAAGAAGTTTATTACCGGATAATACTGCAACACCTTTATAAAGCATTTTGCGATGGAGAATCAATCAAGTGGTTTACCGATATTGCACGCTCAACGCAGGATGAAACAATAATTAAATATTGCGATCGCATAGCGGTAATCATATCCAAAGCGCAAGGTGTGGAGCCAACAGCGGCATTGGAAGCAGCATCTTCTAATACAGAGCAAGCGGAGCTATCAACAACTTTGGAGGGAAAGCTGATTGTAGATACCTTAGCCGAATTTAAGATAGCAGCAGAATATATTGATGCCCAAACCGGCCCCACCTTCAAACGTATCAAAATCAAATTGGGCAAAGGGGTGTCATTTAAGAAAATTCAGGATTTTGGTAAAGACTTCGTGCAGCAGTTGGGATTGGAGCTAAATATAAAAGTTCCACCAATGATAGACGTTATCCCTGGTGGTGCTGGGATTGATATTCCTCGTACCGATAGAGGAATAGTTTATTTCAAAGATTATGTTGATTTCTCCGAGCCGATAGATATACACAATATTATTATCCCTGGTGGTGTTGGGGTTGATGGGAAATATGTTAATATCCCGCTTTCAGACGAAAATGTTACTCATATCCTTGGTGGTGGTTATCTCTGGCATTTAATTTTTTTCTACAACAACAACAACGAAATACTATTGATTCTCTTTATTGTTTTATACAATTTTATCTTATACTATTTACATAACGAATATAATGATGAAAGTTCAAAAGGGATGTTTCCCAGATTCAAATCGTATTGTCTGGATGGTGGTAGATGAAGATTACTTACCAATCCAACCGATTCAGAAATATTTGCGTTACCTAGAAAACCTTGAACGCTCTCCCAATACCATCAAAAGCTATGCCAAGAATTTAAAGCTTTTTTGGGAGTTTCTTGAAGATTCCCATCTTGATTGGAAAGAAGTAAGTTTGGAAAAACTTTCAGACTTTATTCATTGGTTACGGAGTCCACAACCAAAGGTAGTTTCTCTACAGCCACAAGAAGCTAAACGGTCAGAGAAAACTATTAACCATGCCCTAAATACGATTTATGGATTTTATGAATTTTACGAACGTATAGGAAAAATTGAGGGTATTAATGCTTACCGCTACGAATTGCGACCATTACGTAATTACAAACCCTTTCTCCAGGGAATAGCCAAAACTAAAGCGGTAAAGACCAGACTAATCAAACTTAAGGAACCTAAAAGGTTTCCAGGTTGCTTAAGTGTCGAGCAAGTTAAACAGTTAATAGGTGCTTGTAATCGGATTAGAGACAAATTTCTATTATGTCTTCTTTATGAAACAGGAATGCGAATAGGAGAAGTCTTAGGCTTACGGCATGAAGATATCCATTGTGCAGGAAAGAATGAAATTCATGTTTTACCTCGGTTTGATAATTACAACCAAGCAAGAGCTAAAACAGGAGAACGAATAATTCATGTTTCAAAAGACTTAATGCGACTTTATTCAGACTACTTAATTGATGAGTATCCAGAAGATGTCGATTCAGATTACGTCTTTGTGAACATTTGGGAAGGAACTCCGGGTACACCCATAAAGTATCAATCTGTAGACAGTTTGTTTCGTCGTTTGCATAAGAAAACAGGAATAAAAACATCGCCACATATACTTAGGCATACTCACGCTACAGAGCTAATTAAGGCTGGTTGGGATATTGCTCATATACAAAAGCGATTAGGTCATGCAGACGTTCAGACCACTATTAACACCTACATTCATTTAAGGGATGAAGATTTGAAAGCCGCTTACCAAGAATACTTAAACAAAAAGGAGAAAAAGTAAATGGAGATTCTTTCTTATGGAATGCCCCTTCAGGATGATAATGAACAAAAATTAAGCTGTCCTAAATGTGGAAGTTTCTCTTATAGAAAAGGAGGATTTAATGGTAAAGGAAAGCCAAGATATATTTGTAAAAATTGTCATAGGCAATTTCAAGGTGAATATGAAACATCCCCTCCGAAGGTTAAATTACCAAAAGGATTAAAGTGTCCAAAATGTAATAGTATGTCTTGCGTAAAATCTGGTTTTGGTCACACAGGTAAGCAAGTGTATAAATGTAAAAACTGTGGTAAATATTTTCAACAAGAATATGTAAAACGTAAAAAAAAATACAAGACAAGAGTTCCTAAAATTCCTGGATTAACTTGTCCTAGCTGTGGAAGTGATGATTATGTTGGAGGTGGACATAATCCAGTAACAGGAATAAGAATATACCTTTGTAAAGGGTGTGATAAACGCTTTCAAGAGACATATATATACAAGCCTTTAGGAGTAGTAGTTTCTAAATTAAAGTGTCCCAAATGTGGAAGCAATAATTATAGAAAAGAAGGATTCGACTATAATGGAAAACAACGATATCAATGCATAAATTGTGAGAAAACATTTAAAGAAAATCCAGAATTTGTATCTGCTTCTAATGTGCTTCCAGAAAACATTACTGCGGAGCAAATGTACGAAATGGATTATTGGGATA
>JBARZF010000664.1:0-2533 GCA_049649675.1 Rivularia sp. (in: cyanobacteria)
TAAATAAGTCTATTGTCAAGGGGTGCCTAAACCGTAACAAAGCAATTCATCCGTAAGAATATCCTATCTAGAAGAGTTGCAGCTTACATGATGACAATTTAGAAAAACTCGTAAGGGAGCATTTTTAATTTAAAGTTTAATTTAAAGCAAGATTCAGTTATTGATTTTCATATTTAGAAGGTAAGTTTAGCAATCTTAATATTTACCTACTTGTTTCATATCTTGCACCATTTGCAATAACCGCCTTGGAATAAATTCCCAGGCTAAAAAACAAAGTCTACTTAAGTAGACTGTTAGAAAAAATCTAATTGTTATGAGGGGAGAAAATAAAGTGTAAATTTGTCAAGAGCGAAGAATCTTAGAAGAAGCACTACACACAACCCTTAGTCCAAAAATGTCGCAAGGCTCGTCGTCGGGATCGTGGTAGCTGCGGTACGCAGAACGGCACCTACCAGGATAGTCAAACCACGAACCACCGCGCACCACTTTATCAGAACAATTATCATTATCTACCCATGCACTACCATCTGTGGGCGCTCTATCATAGCTATCATGCCAATAATCAAGACACAATTGCTCAATGTTCCCGTGCATATCGTATAACCCAAAAGAGTTAGGCGGAAACATGTCTACATCTGTAGTTTGTTCGCGATATTTACCCTTTGGTCCGTAACCGTAATTGCCTGGGTATAGTTTCCCTTTATAATTAGAATCTGTCCCCCGATAATTTGCTATTTCAGTAGTAATTGTCTCGCCAAAATAAAAAGGTGTAGTAGTCCCCGCACGACAAGCATATTCCCATTCTGCTTCGCTAGGGAGACGATATTTTTTACCTGTATGCTTTGATAATCTGGCACAAAATTCAATCGCATCATGCCAGGTAACGCACTCTACAGGACGGTCATATCCTTTAAAATAAGATGGATTTTCTTCTAAATCGCGGTTAATTTTAGGTAGAGCGGCTACTACTTCCCATTGTGCTTGGGTAACAGGGTATTTACCCATGAAGAATTCTGGAACGGTTACTTCATGCTGTGGTTTTTCGTCGTCATACCCTTCCTCTTCTGGCGAACCCATCATAAATTTACCAGCGGGGATATACACCATATCTAAATTGACACCATCTCCTAAGTCTTCAGAAAAGTACTCGGCTTGGTGTTTTTCTCGATTGATTTCCTCACCTTGAAAGTTTACCGTTATTACGTCAAATTGGAAAGAATCTAACCCCCCAGCCCCCTTCCCTACAAGGGAATGGGGAGAATTCAAAGCCTCTCCCCATGTCCTTCGGACACGCTTCGCTAACGCAGGGGAGAGGTTTGGAGAGAGGTTTTCTTGAGTTAATGTATCTCCCCTTGAGGAAGTTACTGACTGAGTAATTGAAATATTGGGTTTAGAACTTGTTGTAGTGCGAGCATCTTGCTCGCTAGGATTAACTAAAACATCTAAAACATCTTGCTCGCTAGGATTAATAACATCTTCCCCACTACGACTTATTAAAACATCTTGCTCGCTAGGATTAATAACATCTTCCCCATTACGATCGATACGTATAGCAATCCTTTCAATCGCTTCAATTGCATCCCAATCTCCACGGGAAACAGCCAAAACCCTCACCCAAAGTTGCTTGGCTAGCCGCAAATCGCCTTTAGCTTCAGCTTTATATGCTTGAAGTTTTAATGGTTCTACATCTTTGAGTGTGGCAGCTTGCTCTAATAAAATCCAGTGAATTTTATTAGGTGGATCTGCTTTTAAATAAGGATTCTGTACCTGTTTGCCATATCTAGAATTTACTTTCGGGACGTTATGACGTAAATATTGATCGAGACGCTCAACCGTAGCACAATTAGACTCACCCTGTAACCGCAATCCTTCTAAAAGCGTATGAGTAAAAGCACCATGCTCTAACTCATCAATTTCCCAAGCCTCTTGATTCGCAGTGCAGGAATAAAATGTAATTACTCCCTTATGTTTTCCCCCAATTCCCAACCCACTGCGACTATCTTCATGGCGACAAGCATCAATTAACAAAACTACATTATCAGCACCGCAGCGACGCAACCTTTGCACTACATAATCAACCGAGATTGCAGTTCTATCAACGGCTTGAGGGTCGCTATCCAAGAACATTAAATAATCTTGGTCTTTAAATCTAATACCATGCCCAGCAAAGAAAAACCAGAGGTTATCTTCTGGTTGTAAAAAAGGTACTTTAAACTGGACATTTAAAAATCGCCAAAAACGAGCGTGGGTAGGTTGAGTTGAAATTGATAGATTGTCAATCTTAGGAGAATTTTCGGTAAATAGAAAAACTTGGTCAAATCCTGCTTCTTGCTCAAACCAATGTTTCATCACCTCAGCATCTCGCCGAGCATATTTGAGCGATTGGAGATTATCGTAGTCGTTAATGCCGATCGCGAACGCCCAATTTTTCCCATATCCCGTTCCAATTATCCGCGTTTCTTATTTCCGCTTAAACTTAAAAGTCATTGCACCTTTACCTCCAGCTTTACCACCACCAATTCCCAACAAGCTA
>JBARZF010000665.1:0-6133 GCA_049649675.1 Rivularia sp. (in: cyanobacteria)
TTATCAAAGAGAAGATATCATCAATCTATTTCACTTTATCGATTGGGTGATGAAATTACCCGAAGAATTAGAAACCAGTTTTTGGGAAGAAGTAACCGTTGGGTGAGGAAAACAAGAGAATGCCTTATGTAACTAGTGTAGAGCAAAGGGGAATAAAGCAAGGAATACTTAAAGGTATTGAAGCACTTTTAGAAGTGAAATTCGGTGCTGAAGGTAATAAACTTTTACCAGAAATTTCTCAAATACAAGATGTGGATGTATTAGAGGCGATTCTTACTGGAATTAAAACCAAGAATACCTTACAAGAAATACGAGAAATTTATCTTTAAACCTCCTATAGATTTGAGATAAAACATCACCTGAATTAGCTCAAAATATTTTACCCCTTCCGGGAAGTCGAGAAGGGGATTTTAATTATTGCAATATTTTTCAAAAATTACTCAATATCATCAAATACATATATAATATACACCCAACAAAATATGATTTCAGCTTTCATGCTTATAAAATCAAATTTATCCTTTTAGAATGATAAATACATAACCTTCCCTACCCCATTAGAGAGATAACTTTTGTTAATAAATCTCATAAATTAACTTAAGGAAACTTTGATTGGAAAAAGTATCATAATGCCAGAAACTAAAGGGTTAGGAGAAGAAGCGCTTAATAAAGCCGCAGAAGTAGGAATGTCTAGTCAGTTGGATGAAGTTGAAGATTTAGATGTTGAGATCAAAACCGATCCTCTAAAAGCGGTTCAAGGTGAGGTAGAATCCGTTGATATTGATGGTGATGGTATGGTAATGCAAAAAGACCTCCGTATGGAGGAATTGGATATGCATATTGATAACGTAGCTATCAATCCTATGAGTGCGGCATTTGGAAAAATTGAACTTACCAAGCCGACTAAAGGCAGTACGCGAGTTGTTTTACTAGAAAAAGATATTAATCGCGCTTTTTATTCTGAATACGTACAGCAACAGTTAATGAGCCAGAAAATTAATATTAACGGAAAATCCACAAGCATTGTCCCTCGAAAAGTAGATTTTCGTTTACCGGGGAAAGGCAAAGTAGAGTTAGATGCCACTTTAATATTAAAAGAAACAGACGAAACCAAAAAAGTTGCATTTTCCGCAGTGCCGAATGTAAGTAGTGATGGTAAAACTGTAACTTTGGAAAATGTTGATTATGGCGACAATGAAGAAACTTCGCCTGAATTAACACAAGCATTAATAAATCAAACCAGCGAATTATTAAATTTAAGCAACTTTGATTTAGAAGGAATGGATTTGACAGTCAAAAGTTTGGAAGTAGAAACTGGTAAATTAATAATGTTAGCTGAAGCTTACGTTGAAAAAATCCCCACAGAATAATCAGTTAACAGTTAACAGTTAACAGTTAACAGTGAACAGTGAACAGCAAGTAAATTATACTATTGACCTTTGACCTTTAACCTTTTATTAATCATGACAGAAACTCAAGATAGAAGAACATCACCGTTTCCTAATATTCCTAATGTTTTAGAAACAGATGATAGAGAATTTCGTGATGCTGGCGTACCTAGTACTGTAGCTGTTTTAGGACATCCAATTCACCCGATTCTCGTACAATTTCCCATTGCTTTTTTAGTTGGTGCGTTTTTATCAGATGGTGTTTTCTGGTTCACCAATGATGTCTTTTGGGCAAGAGCATCTTTCTATTTAATCGCAGGTGGTTTTGCAGCCGGTATTTTAGCAGCTATAACTGGAATGCTCGACTTTTTCAGAATAGGAAGAACCCGTTTACGCACTGCTGGTTGGGCGCATATGGCTCTTAATATTGCTGCTTTGTTATTAACTTTAATCAATTTAGTACTGCGATTGGGTTCTACCGTAGGAGCCGTATTGCCTTGGGGCTTAGGACTTTCGACTGTCGTAGCTACACTTCTCGGTGTTTCCGGTTGGTATGGTGGGGAATTAGTTTACCGCCATAAAATTTCTGTAATTGGTAACGGTAATCCAGGAGAACTTTAAATCAGTTAACAGTGAACAGTTAGCAGTGAACAGTTAACAATTATCAATTTATAAGGTGCGCTATGAGGAATGGCGTACTTTTTTCGTATTAATTATATGATCTAATAATCTTCATATTAGGTCTTTTTTCGTTATTGCTGCCTTTTGCTTGAATATATAAAAATTCTTTCTCCTCATCTCCTATGCCCCATGCCCAATTCCCCATGCCCAATCCCCCATGCCCAATTCCCTATGTCCCATGCCCTATGCCCAATTTTTAATTTATGCAAATAGCAGTTAAAGTTAAACCTAATTCTAAAGAGCAAAAAATTATTGATGAAGCTGATGGAAGTCTTACGATACGTTTAAAATCACCACCTGTAGATGGTAAGGCTAACGAAGAGTTAATCAAAGTATTGTCAAAAAAATTTAATGTCCCGAAATCTTATATTCGTATTAAATCGGGTGCTTCCTCGCGTCAAAAGCTAATTGAAATTGATACGGATGAATAAAAGCATTTCCCTGTTCCCTATTCCCCATTCTCCATTCCCCATTCCCAACTCCTGTAATATTATTAGCATCTAAATAGTTAATAGCGTTAAAATTGCAACCAAAACTAGGAAATATAAGTTGTGCGTTTGATTTCCGCTCTACTGCTATTTGGTCAAGTTTGGTTGCGTTTATTACAAGGAAGAACCTGTTACCGAAATATTTTAGAACATATGGTGAAAGTTGGCCCCGGTTCAATTTCTCCCGTGCTACTTGTAAGCTTTTTTGCAGGTATGATTTTTACGATTCAAACTGCGAGAGAGTTAGTCAATTTTGGTGCTGTTAATGCTGTTGGTGGTGCTTTTGCTTTGGCTTTTTGTCGAGAATTAGCCCCAATCTTGACGGCTAGTATCATTGCGGGGCAAGTTGGTTCGGCTTTCGCTGCGGAAATCGGTGCAATGATTGTTACCGAACAAGTTGACGCACTTTATATGTTGAGAACTAATCCGATTGATTATTTAGTTTTGCCTAGAGTGGTTGCTTGTTGTTTACTATTACCGATATTAACTATTTTTTCCCTAGTAACAGGAATTATTGGTGGAATTTTCGCCGCAGGGGAATTTTATCAAGTAGCTCCAGAAATCTTTTTAGAATCGGTGAGAGAATTTTTAGAACCATCGGATTTATATATTATTTTGCTCAAAGGTTTTATTTTCGGAGTTTTAGTAGCTTTCATCGGTTGTTGCTACGGTTTAAGCACTTGTGGAGGTGCTAAAGAAGTCGGAGAATCAGCAACTAAAGCTGTTGTCAGCAGTTGGGTGACTATTTTTATTATGGATTTCTTTCTTTCTTTACTGTTTTTTGAAAAGCCTGTATTTTAACGATTGTATATAAATTGTAAATAAATGTATTGATTACCTGGGATCAAAGACAAGCTTTTGAAGTTATATTTCACTGATTATAATTTTTACCATCAATATTCTATGACTATTTTTTTTAAAATTAGTGCATATTTTGAAGTAATAATACCCATAAAATATATTAGAAAGAACTGCTATTTTTTTAGGTAAATAATGTGATGCGATCGCTAACTCCAAAACAACGACGAGAAGAGATACTTGAGCAGTACGTTTTCTCGCGGCGTACCATGATGGGGCTGATGGCTTTAACTTGTACTTCTGGTTTAGAAAATTTTGTCCGAGTGGAGACAGAACCCTCTAAACCCAAAGCACCAGATAATCCCACCATCCCAAGCTTGCCTCAAAAGGATTTAAGGGCAACTCAACAAGAGCGCCAAATGCAGTTGCAACAGACTCGCGAAGAATATCAGTTAGGGTTGCGATTACCAAATTCACCCCGCGTGGAGACTTTACCCGAGCAAGAAGCATTTTCTGAAGGATATAGCAATAACCGAGCAACTTTATTCGGGAAAATAGCAGCTAATCAGCAAGCATTTCTGGAAAATCCTAAAGAATTTCAAAGCCTTGACGATTACGCTGCGCTGTTTCCCGTTCTACCGCTACCCGATATTGCTCAAGACTTCCGCAACGACGATGTGTTTGCGCGACAGCGGCTTTCTGGCCCCAATCCAATGGAACTGAAGAATGTTCTAACACTTGATTACAATCTTCGCGACAAGCTTGCAATAACGGATGAAATTTTTCAAACCGTGCTGAGTAAGACAAAGGGCAGGAAACGTAATAATCAAACTCTTGACAGAGCTATTCGAGAAGGTGGTTTGTTTATTACCGATTATGAGATACTTGAGAGCGTTCAGCCGAAAGAAAATCAATATCTGAGCGCTCCAATTGCGCTCTATTTTGCCAAAAGAATTCGCGGTGAGTTTGAGTTAATTCCCATTGCTATCCAGTTGGGACAGGTACCGGGAGAAAGTTTGCTTTGTACACCTTTAGATGGTGTAGATTGGCAGCTAGCCAAGCTAATTGCTCAGCTGGCTGACTACTATGTCAATCAGCTTTACCGTCACTTGGGACAAACTCATTTGGTAATGGAACCAATCGCATTAGCTACAGTACGCGAATTGGCTGCTCGTCATCCCGTGAATGTCCTATTAAAACCTCATTTTGAGTTCACAATGGCAATCAATAGCTTTGGAGATGAGATACTAATTAATCCTGGAGGAGGTATAGAGGTTGGTTTAGCGGGTACTTTAGAAAGTTCGCTGGAATTTACTAATAGAGGTGTATCTGATTATTTCAAAAACTTCAGCGACTTTGCTCTCCCCACCAATTTACGTCAGCGTGGTGTTGAAAATTCTTCTATGTTGAGAGATTTTCCTTACCGAGACGACGGGTTGCTGGTTTGGAATACCTTAGAAGACTACGTGAGTAGATATATCGGAATATATTACAAATCCGACCAAGATGTACGCCAGGATTTCGAGCTACAAAATTGGCTACAGGCTTTACGAAAACCAGCTAATGAAGGTGGTTTCGGTATAGTTTCTCTACCAGAAACATTAACAAATCGCGACCAGCTAATAGATATTTTGACAATAATTATCTTCACCGCAGGTCCGCAGCACTCAGCTATTGCTTGGATTCAATATCAGTATATGGCTTTTTATCCTAATATGCCTGGAGCGCTTTATCAGCCCGTTCCTACAACCAAAGGGAAATTCGCTTCGGAAAACAGGCTTACTAGTTTTCTACCTGGAGTAAAACCAAGTCTTAGTCGAATTCAGTTTATAACTTTAGTTGGAACAAAAAGCGACCCCAAAGCATTTACTGATTTTGGTAAAAATAGCTTTCAAGATCCAAGAGCCATTAGGGTTCTCAAAGGTTTACAACATCGCTTAGAAGTAGTAGAAAGACGGATTGAACAACGAAATAAACGTCGCAAAGTATGCTATCCAGGTTTTCTTCCCTCTCGAATGGCTAATAGTGTTAGTGGATAGGAATAGTCAAGCATTAAAAAAAAAATAAATCGCAACATTTCTAAAACAGCCTTGAAATTATTTTCAAGGCTTTGTCTTTTGTCTAGTCAGATGTAAAATAATGCAGCTTCAATTTATCGACACCAACAGCCCCGAATATCTCCAAGCTTGCAAACTCAGGTATAACTTATTTTTTGCAGAACATAATTTACCGTTTTCAACAGTATATTATCGTCGCGAATCGATCGGCTTTCACGGGGTTATTAAAACAGATGATACCAACGAAGTTATTGCTTACGGAATATTGACACCGGCTGAAAACAAAGTTTATCAAATACATCAGATGGTAGTTGAGCCAAGCTATCAAAAACAAGGTTTTGGTAAAACGATAATGCAAGCTTTAATTGAGAAAGCGAAAACAGAAGAAGCACGAGCAATTATTTTAGAAGCACGCACCACCGCAGTTGATTTTTATCATAAATTTGGCTTTGAAGTTGTGAGCCGAGAATATCCATCAAAAAAGACAGGTGTACTTCATGTAACTATGTTGAAAAAGGGAATAAGTAACAGTTAGGAGTTAAGAGTTGGGAATTAGGAGTTGGGAGTAAATCAGGTCTGCATGTTAAAGGTTAAATATCAAAGGTTAAAATTCCCCCCATCCCCCCCGAACCCCATCCTCCTCTCAATTTTCACCAATACCAATAAATCTCGGCTGCGCTTTGACTCTTTCTATCCAAGCTTGAATTGCTTTGAATTTACT
>JBARZF010000666.1:0-2009 GCA_049649675.1 Rivularia sp. (in: cyanobacteria)
AATCTAATTCATGATTTCCTAAAGTTACTGCGTCTGGAGCTAGATAATTCATGATTTCTATGGTTGAGAGACCTTTAAATTCGGTATCAATCATCGAACCTTGAAGCATATCTCCAGAAATTACATACAGTACGTTTTTTTCCTGTTCACGCACTTTATTGATATATCCCGAAAGGAGTGATAGTCCACCAATTAAGTTACCTTCTCCACTCTTCGATTCTGCTAGGAAGTCTCCGTGCATATCATTTGAATGTAAAAGAGTGAACTTTTTAAATCTTTCTGTGGTTTGATTTTTCTGCTTTAGTTCTTGCATATTTCTTTCAGATTCTAATTTAATTAATGAGATAAGAGTTGCTTTTTAGGTGAAATTAAATTTGGTAAATACTTATAATTTCCAAAATTGCTTTTCCCTTTAAAACAGTGTGAATAGCTCCAAACGCAAACACGATATAGAACAATATTCCTGGCATAACTCGACTAAAAAGAAGTTGAAAAGCCATAGGTTTAGCTTTGGGAAGTCATCTAAATAGGTTACTTTGTCATGCTCTGCTCTTTAGCGGCAGGTATAGCCACCATTAGCGAATATGGTTTGACCTGTAATCCACCACCCGTCTGTAACGAGAAACTTAATTAAAGGGACAATATCCTCAATTTGTGTTAAACCGCCTAGTGCAGCAGCCGATTTGTGGAATTCGACGGCATCGGGAGATTCTTGACCATAGAAAAATGGCGTATCCATTGGACCTGGAGCAACAGCCGTTACGGAGATTCCTCTTTCGCCAAATTCTTTTGATGCTGCGCGAGTGAAATGCTCGACAGGTGCTTTCATTCCACCATAAGTTGAATAAAGTCCTGTATATGCAGCTAATAGTGACGTTACAAGAGTGCAGATTTTTCCGCCATCGTTAAGTTGCTTACCTGCCTCTTGGATAAAGAAATAGGCAGCCTTGGAATTAATTTCAGACATTGAATCATATTCTTCTTCGGTGGTTTCTGAAAAAGGTTTTTTCAATACTTTTCCTACCGTATTGATGGCAATATCGATTCCGCCGTAGTGTTTTTTTGTCTGGGCAAAGGCAGATACGATTTGATCTGGGTGGGTAAAATCACCTTGAATAAAAAATGCTTCACCGCCATTTGATTTAATTTCGCTAACTGTCTTTTCGGCATCAGCTTTAGCTGATTCACTATGATAGTGTATGGCAATTTTTGCACCATCAGAGGCTAAAGTACGACTAATTAATCCTCCAAGATTCTTTGCTCCTCCGCCAACGATGACCACTTTGTCTTTGAGTGAGTGCTTGTCCATGTGTAATTTATAATTCTCCTTCAAGTAAAGGGTTTTGTTGCTCCCGACCTAGATTTATCCTGCCTTGATAATGGAAATAGTCAGAAAATATCAAAACAGAGATTTTGGGCTTATCATCCTCGATTTAGTCTTACTGTCAACTATTTTCTCTCAACTGTATTCAAAACCCGCAACCAGTTCATATTAAAGCAAACTTAAATTTATCTCGGCAATCAATTCGATAGGTTGCAGGTTGAAACTCAGCATAGCTAAACACTTAATTACTCTCCGATTTTCTATCATTAATGTGAATAGTAATTAACTTACTATATATCAATACGACAGCGAACTCTTTAAGCTAACAACCTACTTTTCCTACTTCTAAGTTGTTAAAAACTGCGTTGACTAAAATTTAATTTTATCAAGGTAGGATAAGTAGGAAAAATTTTGTCACAAAACTATTTTTGCTAAGATTTATATCTTTTTAAGATAATTATTGTTTTATGATTATCTTAATGAGGAGTATTTACATTTATCTCAGATATAAATACGATTATTTTTGATGTGATAGCTTAATTTTGTTGACGATTTCGATAATAGTTACAATATTCACTAAATGGCTGAATATAAATATCAAGTTGGCGGTAGCTTGGCTGGTACTGACCTCAGTTATGTTCAACGCCAAGCTGATACAGAACTCTATAACGCTCTGAGAAATGGT
>JBARZF010000667.1:0-8533 GCA_049649675.1 Rivularia sp. (in: cyanobacteria)
TTTTAACATAAACCCGGCTTGTAATTCATGAGCGAAAATGCGGTGTGGCTATGCCTCCCGCATTATTCGCATCCCGACACCTCCCTTACGGGTAGGTATGGGACTTCTTACAATTGAAAGTTAAAGAATTTAGTTATTGCTCGTTATGCCAAAAAAAAGCTGACTCTATTAGAATCGCTAAATAGCCAATTAGATATTCTGCGTTATCAAACCCGACTTTTATTAGATTTTAAACTAATTGCAACCCATCGTTATGAATATGCAATTAAATTAATCGACGAGATTGGCATAGAATTGGGTGGTTGGATTAAACAGCAAAGCAAGCAATAAAAATCTAAATAGACATCTCCGAAAATAAAAAACACCTCTCTCCAAACCTCTCTCCTCTTAGGAGAGAGGCTTTAAACCCCACTTCCCTGGCAGGGAAGGGGGGTAGGGGGGTTAGGTTCTCAACTGTAGTGAATGTTTTCCCGCAGATGTCTAATAGTAAAATAATATGAAACGCCACGGTAATATTTATCCGCAAATTATAGACTTTGAAAATATATTATTAGCAGCGAAAAAAGCACAAAAAGGTAAGCGTTTTCGGGATAATGTTTTAGAGTTTAATTATAACTTAGAAAGCGAACTTATCAAAATACAGCGTGAATTAACTGAGAAATGCTATCAACCTGGTATTTATAAAACCTTTTATATTAAAGAACCAAAAACTCGGATGATTTCTGCTGCACCTTATCCAGATAGAGTAGTACATCATGCTTTGTGTAATATAATTGTTCCGATTATCGAACCTACCTTTATTGGTGAATCCTACGCTAACCGAGTTGGCTTTGGTACTCATCGCGCTTTACATCGGTTTACCAAATTTGCTCGTTCTAGTCGTTATGTACTGCAATGCGATATTAAGAGATATTTTCCTAGTATCGACCATGAAATTCTCAAAAGTCTGCTGCATCGTAAAATAAAATGCCGAGACACTTTGTGGTTGATTGATAATATTATTGACAACAGCAACGAACAGTTAGCAGCAATTGAACATTTTGACGGAGATGATTTACTATCACCATTACAACGAAGACGAGGTTTACCAATTGGTAATCTTACCAGTCAGTTTTTTGCTAATGTTTATTTGAACGGTTTTGACCACTTTGTAAAAGAAGAACTTAAAGTAAGAAAATATCTTCGCTACGTTGATGACTTTGCCTTATTTTCAGATGATAGAGGATTTTTAGCCGAAGCGAGATTGGCTGTTGAAGAACATCTAGCTAAATTAAGACTTAAGATTCACCCCGTAAAAAGTCAATTATTTGAAACCAAACACGGTGCTAATTTTTTAGGCTTTCGTGTCTTGCCAAACTGCATTCGAGTTCGTACAGAAAACTTAAGAAGAGCAAAACGTAGATACAGAAAAATGTACGGTGACTATATCAATGGTAAGATAAGCTCTGAAAAAGTATCTCAATCAATGCAAAGTTGGTTTGCCCATTTAGAACATGGGGATACCTGGGAGTTACGCCAACAGATATTTACTTCTCTCACCTGGTTGAGAGAGTAGAGAAGGGATGGGCAACCCCGAGTGCTGCGCGGTGGTTCGTGGAACAACAATCTTGAAAATTGCCGTTCTGCCAATCGCAACAACAACAATCCGGACAACGATAACAACAACAACGGTTTTCGGGTTGTGTGTGGTGTCTCCCCCCAGCGCTCTTCTGTGCCAGAGTCGGTATATGGGAATGTATCGAGCGTGCCGAAGAAGAGTCCAGACTTGTTCCTGCGATATCGATGACGGTATCCGAAAATAAAACCGGGTTGGGTAGCTTGGTAGGTAAATAACCGAAGAGTTGCTCAGCCTAATTATCCTTATTAAAACCTCTCCCAATACTACTTGGTTAAGGCGAGATCCTCCCTAACCCTCCGATGCATTGGAGGGAACTAAAGCCCCCTTTTAAAGGGGGTTTGGGGGATCTAAAACTTTTGTTTAATTCCTTACCGAGTAGTATTAAAAACTCCCCTGCTTCCCCTCTCCTTGATAAGGAGAGGGGTGCCCGGAGGGCGGGGTGAAGTTATCTAAAACTTAAATTTTCCTAACCGCTTTCACTCCTGCCATATCCAATATTGGCACGATCAAATCTTCGCGTTTCACTGCCATCATATGCACTCCTTGACACAATTGTTTGGCAATTTCTACCTGCTCGGCGGCGATTTTCATTCCTTCTTCTAAAGGGTTTTTAGCTTGCTCTAATCTATCAATTATATGCTCTGGAATTTCAACTCCGGGAACGCATTTATTGATAAATCGAGCGTTTTTTGCTGACTTCAAAAGAAATATTCCCGCTAAAATTGGTTTGTTACAATCTGCGGCTATTTGAGTCATGAATTTCTCAAAAAGTTCAAAGTCTGTAATCATTTGACTTTGAAAAAATTGCGCTCCTGCTGCTAATTTGCGTTCAAATCGCTTTTGCAAACCGCTCCAACTGCGACATTGTGGATCTACCGCAGCTCCAACAAATAAATCGGTTGCACCGTCGGTTAAGGCTTTATCGTTAGAATCAAAGCCGTTGTTAAGTTTGCCGATTAATTGCAGTAAACGCACTGACTCTAAATCAAACACGCTTTTTGCGTCGGGGTGATCTCCGGCTTTTACAGGATCGCCAGTCAAAGCTAAAATATTGCGGATGCCTAAAGCATGAGCGCCCATCAAGTCACTTTGTAAACCAATGCGGTTTCTGTCTCGACAAGCCATTTGACATATCGGCTCTATCCCTTCTCTCTGTAAAATTATAGACGCTGCAAACGAAGACATCCGTAAAACTGCGCGGCTTCCATCGGTGATATTGACGGCATGAACTCTCCCCTTAAGAGTCGCCGCCATTTCTATCATGTGTTCTGGATTGCCGCCTTTCGGTGGTGCGACTTCAGCAGTAACTAAGAATTCTCCTGCACTTGCTGATGCACGAAATGTTGTTAATTGAGTTGGATTTAACGTACCAAGCATAATGTTGTTATATTTCAATACTTGGTACAGCTCTATCACATTTGACACTTTCCGCGCATTTTTCCACGGAAATTCTTGGTTCAACGAGTCCACTTAGATTAGCTCCCTTGCAGTATCTAACCCAGAGGTGGTTCTCTCCTCAAGCGTTAACTTCCCGAGTGCCCCTCGGTAGTTGAGCCACTCGACACCGGGCACAGCCGGTGTCGAAGTGGCGTTGGATTATTCCAAAATTTGTTTTGTTTAAATTCTGTGTCGTCCAGTCCCCATGAAGATTTTACCTATTCCTGGTAAGAAACTAGAACTATGGAATAGAACCACTAATCTTCAATTGTCAAGGTACAGATTGCCTTTAGGCACTTAGGTTTTTATACAGGTTAATAAGCGTTCCTGTTAATATCATTTTATCATGAAAGGTCAAAACCTTTCCGCTCACTCTAGTCTAACGACTCCCTTCCTGAACAGTTTTGATTTTTATCAAGGCATAGAGAATCCTAATGCCGATTTTACTTTGGCTAAAGTTTCATTGGCGATCGCCTCTGCTTTTTCTCTACCGTCGCGTAAAACCTGCTCTAGATAAGCTTTATCGTCCATTACGGCTTGATATTTCTCTTGGATGGGTTGTAAAGCGTTAACGGCTGTTTCTGCTAATAGAGGCTTAAATTGTCCCCAACCCATATCTTGACATTCTGCTGCGACTTCTGCCTTGGTTTTACCGGAAAGCAGCATATACAAAGTTAGTAGGTTATTGCATTCAGGGCGATCGCTATTATCAAATTCTAAACCGCGCACGGTGTCAGTTTTACAGCGTTTGATTTTCTTGGTAATTTCTGCTGGGGTATCTGTCAAATTAATCCGACTTAATTCTGAAGGATCGGATTTTGACATTTTACTGGTACCGTCTGTCAAACTCATTACCCTTGCCCCTTCTTTACGAATTATGGGTTCTGGTAATTTTAATACAGGTTTATCTGGTTTACCGAATTGATGGTTAAATCTATTGACAATATCTCGCGTTAATTCGATGTGTTGTTTTTGGTCTTCACCTACAGGAACTTTATCGGCTTGATACAGTAAAATGTCAGCAGCCATAAGTACGGGATAATCCAGCAAACCTGCATTAACGTTTTCACCTTGCTTGATTGCTTTTTCCTTATACTGAATCATATCTTCCAACCAGTTAAGGGGAGTGATACAGTTGAGCAACCAAGCTAACTCGCTGTGAGCGGAAACGTGAGATTGAACGAAAAGACTAGAATAATTCAAATCCAAGCCGCATGCTAGATAAATTGCAGCTAAATGATAAGTGTTTGCTGCCAAGGTTTTAGGATCTTGAGGTACGGTAATCGCGTGTAAATCTACGATACAAAAATAATTTTCGTATTCATCTTTATACTGGTTTTGAAGTTCTATCCAATTGCGAATAGCTCCTAAGTAGTTACCTAAATGTAAATTACCTGTTGGTTGTACTCCAGAAAAAACTCGTTGCTTCGCCATAATATATCAGTTATCAGTGAACAGTTATCAGTTATCAGTTATCAGTTAACAGTGAGCAGTAAACAATTATCAATTAATAATGAACAGTTTAGAAATTGATTGGGGGTTTTGATTCCCTATTTGATTCAGGTTTACACCGCTACTGTTCGCTACTGTTAAGGTATTATTGCAGAACGCCATTAATTAATAACTGGCAGCCTTCATTCCCCAAAATATACCTTAATTACTGCTAACTGCTAACTGCTAACTGCTAACTGTTCACTGCTCACTGATTATTATGCGCGAATTATATCCATCAAGAGAAGCTTATCAAGAAGGGAAATTAAAGGTTTCGGATTTACATACGATTTCTTTTGAAGAGTCGGGGAATCCGCAGGGTAAACCTATTGTAGTACTACATGGCGGTCCTGGTGGTGGATGTCCGAGTTATTATCGCCAATATTTTAATCCGGAAAAGTGGCGTTTAATCATGTTCGATCAACGTGGTTGCGGTAAAAGTACGCCTCATGCAGAATTACGGGAAAATACAACTTGGGATTTAGTCAGCGATATTGAAAAAATCCGCGAACATTTAAAGATAGATAAGTGGGTTGTATTTGGTGGAAGTTGGGGAAGTACCCTTTCTTTAGCTTATAGCGAAACTCATCCAGAGCGCTGCAACGGTTTAATTTTACGCGGTATTTTTATGCTGCGTCAAAAGGAATTACATTGGTTTTATCAAGAAGGTGCAAGTAATATTTTCCCCGATGCTTGGGAGGAATATTTAAAGCCAATTCCTCTAGAAGAAAGAGATAATTTACTAAATGCTTATTACAAAAGATTGACTAGTGAAGATAAAAGAGTCAGGTTAGAAGCAGCAAGAGCTTGGTCAATTTGGGAAGCAAGTACGAGTAAATTATTTTTAGATAAATCTTTAATGCAAACTTTTGGTGAAAGTGCTTTTGCAGATGCTTTCGCCAGAATCGAATGTCATTATTTTGTTAACAAAGGATTTTTTGAAAGAGAAGATCAATTACTTTTAAATGTTGATAAAATCCGTCATATACCGGCGGTAATTGTGCAGGGAAGATACGATGTAGTTTGTCCAACGATATCAGCTTGGGAATTACATAAAGAATGGAAGGAAGCTGAGTTTATTGTGGTTCCAGATGCCGGACATTCGATGACTGAGCCGGGTATTCAAACTGCCTTGATTGATGCCACAGATAGGTTTTAGATTTGGGCATTGGGAATAGGAGTCTTACTCTCAGTGTCCCTCTGCGTTTACCTTTGCGATACTTTGCGTTTAAAAATATTAATGTATTTATTTTTGTAGGGTGTCTGACGGCTACGAAATATTTATTTTATAACCAACTAAATTGAAATTGCCGTCACGCACCAACGATTAACTGATAAAACCGGAAATTTGAAAGAATTAATAACCGCAGAGAGCGCAGAGGAAAGAGGTTGTAGAGAGATACGAGTAATTATCTACATTCTTAAGTTAATAGTTTTATCCCATAAAATAACTAGGAGGCATCTTAAAAAAATCAGCTAATCCTTTAATTTCACATTCGGTAAGTTGACTTTTACCATCCAAGATATCTAAAACTCTTGACTCGCTTTGGCAAATAGTAATTAAATCTTGAGGGTGAAGTGATGATTCTTCTAACAATGCCTTTATCAGGGTAATTCCTTTTAAAGTTGGTATTGTTTCATGTTGATTTTCGTAATCATAAACTAACGTACCCAATACTTTCAGATAGTCTCTATCATCTTTCGTAATATTTTCCTTATCTAATATAGAATTCATTCGGTTCTGAGTAGCTTTTAGTTCGTCTTCATTAGTAATAGGACGAGGGGGAAAGGTAGTTATTAGTTCAATATAATAGCTACTAGGAGTTTTCAAACCAGTCGTCATTTTTCCAGTTCTCCTTATCGTATTCAGCGTGAGTAAGTACGGCGCGAATAAATATTATTTGATATTCATAGTCTATGTAGGTTATCAATCTATAATTATTACCGCTAATATTAAAGACGGTAAAATTTTTAACTACATCTGCTGAGGGAAATATCTGACGTATATCATTAAAGTTTTGAAACCCGGAATTACATATACGTTGATACCATAATATAAGACCAGTTTGAGCATTTGAGTGCTTTTCCCAAAATTCTCTAAGCGCTCTTTTACTAATAACGCGCATTTATTTAACCGTAATTTTCAACGCTCCAAAGCTTCCCTATCCCATTTCCCAAGTACAGCAGCAGCTTCATAAGTACTTTGTAGAAAAGATAATAAGGTTTCGTCGGGGGTATCTGATAATCTTAATACTTCTAACGGCAATATAAATTCCTGTATATCTTCGTGGAAATAAGCTCCTTCTGGCTGTATTTTGTAATCTTTGAATCCTTCTGGTGCTGGATAAGCGTAGGAATAGAAAAATGGCTCGACTCCACCTCCCCCCGGCCAAAATCCGCAACTGCTGACTTCGTGGGAATATGCTTCGTGGGTGATGGAATCTGGCATTCCTGGGGCACCGGGATGTTTTGGTGCTTTGCGCCCAGAAAAGCGGGTGAGGGCTAAGTCGAAGCTTCCCCAAAAGAAGTGTGTTGGGCTAACTTTACCCATAAAGCGGGAACGAAACTGTGTAAATATCCGGTTTGCTTGTACTAATATTTGCCAGAAGCGCTCTACGTATTCTGGATCGTAAGATGCGTGTTTTGTGTCTTCCTCGAAGGGTATGGGGTTGGATACTTCTTGCGGCATTGTCCATATTTTTACTTTAATGTTAAGTGATGCCAAAGCGTCCATTGTTTTCTGGTAAAATTCGGCTACGGAAAATGCTTTTAATGCGAATGAAGTACGTTGTCCGTCGGAAGTAGAAATACAAAGTTCGTGAGCGATAAAATCAAAGTCTATTTGAATTGATCGAGTTTCGTAGGGTATGGCAGAAGTGGTTAATCCTCGTGATGTGACGTAAAGGGTTACATTCCACCAATGGTTGATGAGCGGAGTTAATTCCATGCGGATTTTACCGATTACCTGCGTCCATAGCTGTAGGGTGGAGGACGTTTCTTGCCACGATGTTGATGGTAATGATGGGAAAATTTCGGTGTAATCTGCCATTGTTAATTTGGGTTTGTAGGGTTTGCTGAAAGTGGGAATTTATATTAAGCTACTATAACAATAGTATTCCGATAATTAACATTAGTACATTGAATTACTATTGGATTACTATTTTTACTTGATTAGAAAACAAAAAATCCCCGTTAATAAATAAGGGGGATTTGTATATCAATCAATTAATTGGTGCGTGACGGTAATATCAATTTTATTGGTTAGCTTTGATGAGATATCGCAACCGTCACACACCCTACAGATTTAAAGTAATTCAGTTACAACTGTGTTGAATTTTTCATAAGGAACTATTCCAACAATCGTTTCTATAAGGTTTCCATCTTTGTAAATCATCACCGACGGAATGCTGCGAATATTCAACCTTTTAGCTAAATTAGAATTTTCTCCAAGGTCTACTTTTGCTACTTTTACTTTACCCTCATGTTCTTTTGCTAATTTTTCCATCATCGGAGCAATCATTTTACAAGGGCCGCACCAAGTTGCGGTAAAATCACATACAAATACACCATCACTGGTTGAAAGTGTATCGAATTCTTTTTCTTGGATATATTCAACAGCTATTGTGTCTGGCATTATTAATATTCTCGTTTTTCAAACTGCTGTTTTTATTGGTTTGATGCAAATTAATACAATTCTTCTTCTTGATGAGTCTCAATTTTGCAATCCGACGTAGGGATAGCAACGCAAGTTAGTACAAACCCCGCAGCAATTTGCTCTTCGTCAAGGAATGTTTGATCCTCCTGATTTACTTCACCAGAAATAATTTTTCCAGCACAGCTAGAACAAGAACCCGCACGACAAGAAACTGGCAAGTCAATATCTTGTTCTTCCGCAGCATCAAATATATATTGGTCGTCTTCTACTTCGATAGTTTTATTTAGTCCTTCTTTCTCGTTGACTAATGTTACTTTGTATGTTCCCATTTT
>JBARZF010000668.1:0-1822 GCA_049649675.1 Rivularia sp. (in: cyanobacteria)
TGCTTGGTATTGCGGATTATCTCAATACTCAGAATTAAGCCAGTTAGAGGGGGTAATAGTTTGGGTAAGTTATCCCATTTACCATCTATTTTAATGAATTGAGTAGGAATGATTATTGATGCTAAAAAAACCAGCAACGCCATCTGGAATGTGTAATCGTGCTGGTTTACTGTAGAGTCTTTCATATTTCCTTATGGTTTAAACGAATCCAACTATTAAGCCGATTGCAATAGTCACTATCATCCCGTAGCGGTAAATTCTCTCAATCATTGACCATGAATTATTCCAATTCTGGTAGCACCAAAAAGCCCAAATTGTTAGGAATATTAACCCAAAACTACTAACAGTCAATAAGCCAAGGGAGGATGGTAAGTTAAGCGCTACTAGCAATTTTATAAACCGGGATATTAGAGCGGTACCGAATAAAACTGCTGAGTGATGGAGCAAATAATACTGAAGAGAATTATCTTTAATTTGACTCATGATAACCCTTCTTTTAGATATGATTTAATTTTATGTACTGGGAATGTACGCTGTTTATAGCTAACTCCGAATGCTTCCCCTATCTGCTTTGTTTCATCATTTTTAAACTCTAATTGGTCAATTTCAATACTCATTCCTTCTAACTGCTTGACACTTTTATGGTGTTCTAATTCGGCACGGTGTTCTAATAATTGAAGCTTGTCTTCTACCATGCCCAATTCAACGTACTTGATGTCTCGGTTGGTGCGGTTTATGTCTCTTTCAACTAGGGTTTCCTGGAAATTTATTTCTGAGATATCAGCGTTTACTTCGGCAATATCAGTTTTTGACCACGCCATTGAAGTTTTAAATTTTTCTTCCTCATGTTTGGCTGTTAGCTGTTGCACTTCCTGGAAATTAATTTTTTCGTTGATCTCAATTTTCTTTTTCTCAGCTTCTACATTTTTCAACCGACCCTCACGAACTGCACCGTGTACGCTGGTTTTTTGGGGCTTGCTGCTACTTGTATTGGTCATTTGGTAAAATTCCTAATGTTGTTGCTTGCTTGACGGCGGGACGCATTTACGAGGCGAGTAACCGGGCTAGGGTTACTCGCTTTACAAGATTTACTCACCAACGAAATATTTAGTAATCGAGTTGCTGACGTTTTTGGTATCAGCACAGAATTCTGATTGATTGGGACAGCCCAAGCCAGTGACAAGAAAGCTGACAATTACCGCGCTAGCACCTGCCATAAGCAGCAAGCTACAGGTTTGATTTAGCAGCCCTACGAACGAACTTTCGTAGCTTCTGTCCCTATCAATCTCGTCACTCAGAAGGGCTATGGTTTTTCGCAGTTCTGACGTGTCCTTACCCGTTTTCACGTCTCGGTAAAGCTGGTATTTCAACAGCCGTAATTTTTCTTCATCTGGTAATAAGCCGATTTCACGGTTTTCTCTCTTCCAAGCCAGTTGTTTGTCTGTGGCCCGGTCGATGCTGTTGCCTAAATTTGTTAGTCCGTTATGGATTGCTTCTGATAACTTCATGAAAATTTACATTTATTTACTAAAACGGGATTGGGGCGATCGGACAGCGGTTTGATTTCTGTTTGGGACAAGCGCTAGCCCGGTCATAGTCTACGTTTTGGTGGCAGTGGTAGCAGTAGGTTGAGCCAGTTAGGAAGATATCGTTACGGGTGCGGTAGTGGGAGGTTAGCGATCGGATTAGTTGCAGTGGGTTGAGTTTTTGAATCATTTTTATCTTCTGGATAAGCGCGTAAAAGTGGCACGGGAACTGGGTTAGGGTTCCTATGGTAAGGTTACGAATATTTTCTGTTGACATGTTAACAAATACCTTTTTT
>JBARZF010000669.1:0-9549 GCA_049649675.1 Rivularia sp. (in: cyanobacteria)
AGAGAACAATAGTACTTCATCCGATAGGAATAGGTTATTTGATAGAAAATCCTCACTAATGGTCAAGCTCCGGCGTGCGGCTATCGGTTTACAATTCATTAAAGCCAACTTTT
Source organism: Rivularia sp. (in: cyanobacteria) (assembly GCA_049649675.1). Taxonomy (GTDB): domain Bacteria; phylum Cyanobacteriota; class Cyanobacteriia; order Cyanobacteriales; family Nostocaceae; genus Rivularia. The sequence goes on from JBARZF010000669.1 coordinate 114, forward strand.
ACAATGCTCTATTAATGTTTCAATAGACATTTGAAAGATTTATCCCAAATTGCAATGCTGGAAAAAGATAGGATAGTAAATATCTTACTTGTGGAAGATGACGAAGTTGATATTATGAACGTCGAGCGAGCGTTCAAAAAAGCTGCTATAAAAAACCCACTTTACATAGCTAGAAATGGAATAGAAGCATTAGTAATGTTGCGCGGTGGAGATGACAAACTCCCCGAAGTGCCTAACGAACGCCGTTTAATATTATTAGATATCAATATGCCAAAAATGAGCGGTTTAGAATTTCTCCAAACAATACGTGCTGACAAAGAATTAAAGTTAACTCCTGTAGTAATGCTAACAACATCCAATCAAGATAAAGACATGATTGAGGCATTCGACTTAAATGTTGCTGGCTATCTTTTAAAACCTGTAACTTTTTCTAGATTTGTTGATTTAATTACTACCCTTAATAAATATTGGTCTTCATCAGAAATGCCGAATAAATCAAATTTACAATAACATAAAAATTGTAGTCATTCGTCGGATGTCAATATTTTTGAATTATTGTAATTATCGGATAAAATGAGGTCATTATATATTATATTTTATCATATATTTGATTAGCTTTTAAACTGCCTATGATAATTATATTTATTTATATTTAATTTAATTTAAAATAGTTAAAATATTATATTTTACTTAATTTAATTCTAGCTCTTTGCTTTTTTCAAGCGTATGGAAGAAACTCTAAATATATTAATTATTGATGATGACGAAGTAGATCGCATGGCTGTGAGTCGCGCTTTAAAATCAGCGAGCGTGCGAACGAAATTGTCTGAAGCAAGCGATTATTCGGAAGCTGTTGAAATTTTAGAAAAGAACGACTTTGATTGCATCTTTGTAGACTATCTTTTACCTGGAAAAGACGGGTTAGCCGTAGTACAAGAAATACGGGCTTCGGGTTCTAAAGTACCGTTGATAGTTTTAACCGGACAAGGAGACGAACAAACAGCGGTTGAATTAATGAAAGCGGGAGCTTCCGATTACATTGCCAAGTCTAGAATTACCCCCGATTTATTAAGTGCAACTCTGAGAAATGTAATTCGTATCTATGAAGCAGAATTGCAAATAGAATTATTTAATAAGCAATTAAGAGAAAGTAACGAACTATTGAAGAAAAAGAATAAAGAATTAGAGGAGAAAAGAGAACAGATTCACATCCAAAACTTGAAATTATTAGAAGCTTCGGAAACAAAATCTAAGTTTTTAGCAACTATGTCTCACGAATTGCGAACGCCTTTGAATGCGATTATGGCATTTTCTCAAATGCTACAGCGTAAAAACAAAGACAATTTTTCTAAGCAGCAAGTGGATATGATAGAGCGGATTCATGGTAATGGTAAAAACTTGCTCGCTTTAATCAACGATATCCTCGATCTCTCAAAAATTGAAGCCGGGGGTTTAAAACTATATCCTGAAGAATTCGATTTATCTCAATTAATAAACACCACTACAGATGAATTACGTTCTTTAAGATCGCAAAAACAATTAGATGTAAAAGTAAAAATAAACTTGGAAAATACCAAGACTGTTAACGACAGAAACCGCGTTAGACAGATTTTGGTGAATTTGATTTCTAACGCAATTAAATTCACCGATGAAGGAATGATTCTGATAGAAGCAAATGAAATATCGGAATCTCATCTTGCTATTACCATTAAAGATACGGGTATTGGTATTTCTAAAGATGATACAAAACATATTTTTGAACCCTTTCGTCAAATTAATCAAACAATTTCACGTAAATATGCTGGTACGGGACTGGGTTTAGCGATTACTCAATCTTTAGTGAAAATGATGAATGGTAGCGTTTCAGTTGAAAGCAAATTAGACCAAGGTTCGACTTTTCTAGTGGAGTTACCGCGCGACATTGAAGTCAATAAATAATCATAAACGAAAAATAATTATCTGTTAAAATTAAGTTATTAGTTATTTATTTAAACAAATGATAAAAACGCTTTTCTATTCAATTTGTATTTTACCTTTCGGGCTGTTTTGTCCGGTTTACAAGGCTTTCATAAAAATTCAATATACAAATTAAAAGATTTTTAGCTTATGAACCGTTTTTTATTGCTATAGCCGCTTATTACTACTTTCTACTTTCTCTTCAAAGCGATTCCAAATATTTGAGAACAAACGTTATTATGTCTTCCAGTAAACTTGAAAAAAAAGGCCGAATTTTAGTAGTTGACGATATTTTCGATAACTTACTAGTTATTGAAACTATCTTAGAAGACGAAGGATATGAAATAGAGATTCAAGAGAGCAGCAAAATAGGTTTAACTATCGTGGAAGAATCCCCACCAGATTTGATTCTTCTAGACGTAATGATGCCAGAAATGGATGGCTATGAATTTACTCGTCGCATTCGTCAGAATCAACAATTACCATATATTCCGATCTTATTAATAACTGCTTATGACAGTATCAGCGTGGTGGAAGGATTAGATGCAGGAGCAGATGATTTTATTCGCAAACCAGTAGATGCTGACGAACTGCAAGCTAGAGTACGCAGTCTTTTACGACTCAAACATAGTATAGATGAACGCGACCATATGGCGAGTTTGCGTCAAGATTTTGTTTCCCGCTTCACCCACGATTTAAGAACACCTTTAGCCGCTTCCAACCGGATTTTAAAATTGTTACGCGAAGGTAGATTTTTTGAAATATCTCCGGATATCGAACAGATATTTACTACCATGATTACCAGCAATGATGACTTGTTGCACATGGTGAATAGTTTGCTCGAAGTTTATCGTTATGAAGCTGATTGCAAAAAAATTAACTTCGATAAAATTAATATTTACGAACTAGTTCGCGATGTAGTTCAAGAATTAGCGCCTTTAGCAGAAGAAAAAGAATTAACTTTAAAATCTAATTTAGATAATTTAGAAAAAAATAATCCAGAAAACAGCGAACTACATACCATTTTTGCAGATCGGATTGAAATCAAAAGAGTTTTAACTAATTTGATCGGAAACGCTATTAAATTTACCCAAACAGGTTTTGTAGAAGTCAATTTGCAATTAGATTCACAAACGGTGCAAATAAAAATTAAAGATACAGGCTCTGGAATTGCTTCAGAAGAACAAGCAATATTATTCGAGAGATTTCGCCCTGGTAAGCACAAAAATTCCGGTAGCGGTTTGGGCTTATATTTATCGCGCTGCATTATTGAAGCACACAAAGGTTCAATTAATGTAGAATCCGAATCCGGTAATGGAAGCACATTTACAATTAGTTTGCCCAAATAAGTTAGCAGTTAGCAGTTAGCAGTTAATAGTTAACAGTGAGCAGTTAACAGTTAGCAGTTAGCAGTGAGCAGTGAGCAGTTAGCAGTTAATAGTTAACAGTGAGCAGTAAATAGCGATCGATGAATATTAAATTCCTAACTCTAATCTTCTAACTCCTAACTTCTTGTCTCCATCATCCTATCCTCCTATCCTCTACCTATAGTTAGAAGTATTGTTGCTTATCCCCCTAAAGGAGGAGCATCGATCGCTCTTAATTTCCTTATATTGATTGGCAGCAAAGTTATTAAAACTGATAACTGCTAACTGTTCACTGATAACTGATAACTGTTAACTGTTCACTGATAACTGATAACTGATAACTGATAACTGATAACTGATAACTGATAACTGTTCACTGATAACTGATAACTGATAACTGATAACTGATAACTGTTAACTGATAACTGCTAATGAAAGATATATTTGAACTTGATGCTCCTAAAGGAACTTCTATTGCCGGTCATTTGCTAGATTTGGGTAACGATCCTTTAGGTTTTTTAACAGATTGCGGTCGCAATTATGGAGATATTGTCCCTTTACAGTTGGGATTAACTCCTGCTTGTTTGATTGTTAATCCCGATTATATTGAACAGATTCTTAAAGATAGAAATTCTTTTATTAAAAGTAGAGGATTTCGCGCTCTTAAAAGTTTGCTTGGTGAAGGTTTGCTGACTAATGAAGGTGAATCTTGGTTTCGTCAGCGTCGATTAGCACAACCCGTTTTCCACCAAAAAAAAATTAATGGTTATGGAAAAATGATGGTGGAATACAGCGAAGCGATTACAGAAAATTGGGTTGATGGCGAAATCCGTGACGTTCATGTTGAGATGATGAGCCTTACTCTCAAGATTGTCATGAAGTGCATTTTTAACCAAGATGTCGGTGAGGGAGAAGCGAAAAATGTCGCTCATGCATTGGATGTCGCGATGAATTGGTTTGAAAGCAAGCGCAAACAGAATTTTCTGATTTGGGAATGGTTCCCACGGCCGGAAAATATCCGTTATCGCAATGCTATTAGCAAAATGGATGAAAGTATTTATAGTCTTATTCAACAAAAACGGCAAAGCAACGAAGATGGAACAGATTTGCTGTCAATGTTGATGCAAGCACGGGATGAAGATGATAACTCGCAAATGAGCGATTACCAATTGCGCGATGAAGTAGCTACTTTGATGCTAGCAGGTCATGAAACTACTGCTAATGCTTTATCCTGGACGTGGATGCTTTTAGCTCAACATCCACAAGTTGAAGCCAAGTTATGGGATGAGTTAAAAAGTGTTTTAGGTGGACGTTTACCGACTATTGAAGATTTGCCGCAACTGCCATACGCCAATATGGTAATTAAAGAGTCGATGCGATTGTACCCACCAGTGGCGATTTTTGGTCGGGAAGCTGTGGAAGATTATCAGCTTGATGGTTATGAAATTCCCTCTGGATGCGTGGTAATGCTCAGTCAGTGGGTAATGCATCGCCATCCCAAATATTTTGATAATTCTGAAGAGTTTATTCCCGAACGTTGGGAAAATGATTTAGAAAAGCGCTTACCCAGAGGTGTTTATATACCTTTTGGTGATGGCCCGCGTATCTGTATTGGTAAGGGTTTTGCCATGATGGAAGCAGTACTTATACTAGCTACTGTGGCTCAAAAGTATAAATTAAAACTTGTTGAAGACCATCCTATAGTTCCTCAACCTTCGATAACTTTGCGACCGGAGCATGGTATTAAGGTAGAAATTACAAAGCGCAATTAAGGTGTAGGACTGTGGACGCAATTTTATCAACAGCGAAAGAGTTACATTCTGAATTAATAGATTTTGTACTGGATGGGGAAGGGGATTTAGCGGTATCTTTAGAAGCTTTTAGTGCCGAACAATTAGCTAATTTTTCTCAATCTCAGTATCAGGGTGCGGTTCAAAATGAAATGGTGCTGAATATGTTTCTCACTGAAGGTACGGTGGGAGACAAAAAGCCAGTTGAGATATTTTTAGAATCACATCCCGATTTATCTACACAACAGCGCGATATTGTCAATAATTGGCAGCGCAGTTTTGCTGGTTTGTTTGCAGCTAACAAGATTTCGGATGATAGTTTTGAATTAAGAAACTGGTTAACTGATAAGCAATATTTGGTCAAGATTGATTCTAAAGAGCAACAACAATTGAAACGTGCTAAGGAAGGAGAAATTTTATTAGCGCGAATTGTTCCTATAAATGACAGCTTGTGGATGTTTTCTTCCCCAATTACATTGATGGGCAGGTTGGGTAAACCAAAATTAGCTGTAGCAATTGGAAACTTTAAGGATAATTATAAAAATAATTTATACGGTGATGCACCGGAATTACTCGAAGAAGCATGGCTTTCTGTTGAAAAATACTACCAAAGGTTTATTGACTTTTTTGGCAGCGATGAAGTGACTTTACCGGGATATGAATTAGAACAAAAACTCAGCGAACTTCAAGAACAAGTGACTGAAAGCAGATTAGAAGCTGCGGGGATTGATAGCTCAAAATCTTTAAAGGAAATGGCGCAAGAAGCCGATATTTCTGATGAGGAGATGGCTGAAGTTGCAGAGGGGATGGGTGTAGAAGGCAAAGCTATTTCTAAAGTATTAGATAGCAATAAAACTGTCAAAATGGTAATGCCGAAAGTAGAGTTACCTGCCCATTTGAAGAAAGCAGCAGAAGTTACCGTATTGAGTTTTCCTCACTGGGGACAAATCTTTTTGACAAACTACACTCAATTCAAGAGTTTGCTTGCTCAGGGGAATACTGACGAACAAATAAATGCAGACAAACTGGTACGCCAATATCTAGAATCTCCAGAAATTAAAGCCTGTGTTTTGTATCGTTTATCAACAGAATACCCCGAACAGTTAGAAAAGCTGTTGCAGCAAGTATTAAATCGTCCGCAATTTAATTTAGAGCAAGATTATGTAGATTTGTTAAAGCAATTTAACAAAACTTTAAACGTTGAATTACCTGAAGTCGCCAGCGTTCCATTGCACTTACACAATCTTTTTCAGGAAGCATTATCAGAAGTAAAAGGAAAGAGTAGTAAGAAGGGTAAAAGTAAGCCCAAAGGAGGATTTGGTTCGTAATTAATATTCTTGAAAAAGTTAGTGTAAATTATTACTGCTTGTAGTGAGTGAATACTTATAATATCGGAAAAAGGTTGATTCAATGTGTTTTCAACCTGATGATGAAATACTCGTTTTGCCGTCATAACTAATTACAAGCCTGCTCCTGTCACTTAAAAGTAAATTTCTATTCCTCTCGAATATCAAGGTTACTTCTCATTATAGATTTGCTTTAGTTCAGAAATTGATAACTTAGTAATAACGAAACGAACACAACTCTTGTTGAGGAGAATTAAGATATGTTTGACATTATTGCATGGGTTATTTTAGGTCTTATCGCTGGTGCGATCGCTAAAGCAATTTATCCCGGTCATCAAGGTGGCGGAATTCTAGCAACAATGCTTTTGGGTATTATCGGTGCATTCGTTGGTGGAAGTTTATTCTCACTTTTAACTACGGGAACGCTAGCTTTAACTTCATCTGGTTTTAGCATCGGTGGATTAATCGTTGCTATTATCGGCGCAATGGTTGCTATCTTCATCTGGAGTTTAATCGCCAAACGTACTGCGTAATAGTTGTTAGGTAAAGATTCTCTTGCACCGCTGGTAATTCGTTTATGAGGATGGGAAAGTTACATTTATGTAGCTGAGAAAATGATTAATCGCTTCTTAATTGTTAATCCCCTTACCAAGAGAATCAATTTTTTTTGTAATTTCCGTACATATATCGGACAAATAAATAGATATTCAGGATTGTAAACATGACTAATCAAGATAACAAGCAGCCTTTAACACCCGAACAAGTTGATTTTGAACAAAAGCATCAACAAAAACAAGAATTAGAGAACGAAGATAATAACGTACTCAACCCTGGAGACAAGGTTGATGAAAGTAAGTCGGTAGATGAAAAAGCAAAACAAGTTGCTGTAGATGCACCTGACATTACTGGAGATCACATCACCGTTCCTACTTACTTTGTTGCAGAAGATAAAGAAACAGGTGAAGAAGAAGCATTACACCACGTGAAAGATGCTGAAAAGATTTCTGATGTAATTCGTCAAGCACGAGTTGACGAAGACGGTGAGAGAAAATGGCGTTAGAGCTAGTTAGAGCTTTAATCCTAAAAAATATTTAACTAATCTCTCGAAATTAAATCGGGAGATTTTGATTTGTATCTTTATTCCCGGTTTCTTACTAGTATGGAGCCAGATTAATTTTGCCGGGTTTACGTAGTGCGTTAACGAAGTGTGTCCGTAAGGACAAGCTGCTTGTAACGAGGGAGCGAGACGCTCCCACTACGAATAATTTACCCCTCAGAATTAATTAATGTGGTTAAGCACTAGTAGTCTGTTTTCTTAATTTTGATAGCCAATTTCCCCAGTCATATTTATATGACTTGAGCTATGAGACTGGGGTTTTCAACCCCAGTCGGGTTGCGCGTTGCAAACCCGTCAATTTTAATCAAACGCACCACTAGTCTCAGTTCGTAGTAAGTGGCTTCAGCCTTTAATTAGAGGACTAAAGTCGGCACGTAGAACCTATTAAAATATCTAAAATATTATTTATTAGAAACAAAGATAAAGATACAAGATGATATGTCAAAAATATTACCTTTAGGATTAATTTATTTCTAAAGACATATTTTAAAGTTATTCTCAAGACTGAAGAATAAAACGAGCTTTAAGAAGTATTATGAAAAGAATCATCAAGATTAATTTAAATAATTTAAATAATTTAAATAAAACTACTAGATAAATAAGGAGGAAAAAACAAATTATTTCAAGTAGTGAAAAGCACACAATTGCCGTAGTTTCAAATGAAGATAGTATTGAACAGGTGACGCTACAATTGAGGCTAAGCGGCTTTCCGATACAGGAAATTTATAGGATTATACCTTTAAAAAACCAATTTTACGAAGGTATTTTAGAGGATTTAGAAATTCCCAAAAATAGAATTGTTTTTTATACAAATAGCCTGCAAAGCGGTAAGTATCTGTTAGTAATTAAAACTACCGAATCGCAAGTTAAGCAAGCTGGATGTGTTTTAAGTTATTTAGGGATTAATGATTGGGAATTTTATTATACACCAGAAGCTGAAGATTTAATTTCTTCAAATTTTGATAAAGTGCCACTTTTTTAATAACGCGATCGATAGTTTTATGATAAGCTCACTAAACTAATTCTCTTCAAAGAGTTTTAGTTTTAATGATAAATTTTTAACCTCACAATCTACTACTGCTGTATTCGTGCAACAGTCATTCAACTTAAAGTAGTTCGCAGCTAAACTTGGAGAAACAAATTATGAACCTTGGAAAATTAAAACTTGCTTGTAGTATTGCTAGCCTCAGCGCTGCCATCTTCACTTTTGGCGGAGTAAAAGCTCAAGCAGAAACTCCTCAAATCCAAGCGCAACCCGAAACGGCTAACACATACGTTGAGACACCGAAAAAAGTTGCTCAATTTCAACCCGGTACTTCTACTCGTTCGGGTTCTAGCTACGTTGGTGTAGGTGGATTTTTAGGATTCGATGATGATAGTGCATTAGGTGATGGTGCTTTTTCAGTAATTAGTAAAATCGGTTTGAGCAGAAACTTTTCTATACGTCCATCTGCTTTACTTAATGACGATCCTGTATTTTTAATTCCGGTAACAATTGACTTTCCCGTTGATGATATTACCGATACAGGTACTCAAAGAATCAGCGTAGCCCCTTATTTGGGTGCGGGAGTTTCAATTAATACTGATAATGATGCTGATGTAGGCTTCCTACTTACCGGCGGAGTTGACGTTCCCGTCTCTAATAAAGTTACAGCAACCGGAGGAGTAAATATTGGCTTCTCTAGCGATAACGCAGATGTGGGATTACTCTTAGGTGTAGGCTATAACTTTTAAATAGACATCTCCGGAAAACATTTGTATGGTTTCAACTTTTCGGTAAAACCGCGAGCCCCCTACCCCCCTTCCCGGAGCAGGGAAGGGGGAAAATTAAGCCTCTCTCCCTGTGGGGGAGAGGTTTGG
>JBARZF010000670.1:0-3228 GCA_049649675.1 Rivularia sp. (in: cyanobacteria)
GAATAAAACTCTTTCTAAAAATGCTCAACAGGAGTCTCTAAATACTCTTGAATTAAGTACTAATTCCGAGGTTGAATCAAGTCAAATGTCGGATGATTCTCAAAATTCTGACACTTCCCAACAAATATTGCAAAATATTTCCAAGCAACTGAAAAATAATACTACTATTTCTGATTTACTCTTAAAAGAAGCGAATCAGTCACGACAAGATAACGCTTTGGGATTAACTTTAACTGCTCAAGCAGCTACAGAACTAAATGCAGTAAATACCAGAGAAAGACAAAGTGCGATCGCAGTTGGGAATAGCGCTGTATCTCAAGGTTCTCTGCTGATGATGCCTGGTGGTTCTGTTCTCGGTCAGTCAAATCAATAAAATAGTATTTTATTATGTCTCTCCCCACCTTATTAATTCAAGTTCCATCTGATAATTACTCAGATTCGGCTGTTGGTATTAGTTTAGTAAGAAGCAGTATTCAGCTGAGTCAGCAGACAGTTGAATCTTGGAATAAGGTTTGGGGAGATGTAATTAACCCTTCGGGTGCATTATGGGCAGGTTTATGTAATCTAGGTACGACGCTTGCAGCAATGAGCATTATTCTTCTTGCTATAAAAATGGCTGCTGATTATCAAGAAAAGCGATTTTTATGGTCGGAATTAGCTGCATCTTTTATCTACCCGTTGGTGATTGCTCTTTTTCTAGGAAGTAACGGTTATTTACTTTCCCAAACTGTACTTATCATCAGAAATATCGGTCATCAGCAGGTTGTCAGCGTTCTAGATATTCAACTCGCCGATACAACTTTTAAAAGTGCAATATCTAACGTTACTTTAACCCAAAACGTCAAAACTCAAGTATCTACAATTTATGCTGAATGTCAAGGGAAGACTGGTAAACCCCTTACCGATTGCTTACAAGAAAAAAGACCAATTGTAGAAGAAATTCTCACTGAAGCAGAGAAACAAAATAATGCCCCACTAGAACAAGCACGTTTAGCAGTTGCAGAATTGACAGATTTTGTACAAAATCCTGGTACTGTTTTCAATGCTTCTATTTCTTTAATACTAGTAACTTTTCTGTATGCCCTTCAATGGGCTTTTGTCAATATTTTAGAAGCTGCATTAATGATGACTGCAACATTTGCACCAATTGCTTTGGGATTGAGTTTATTACCTTTAGGGTCAAAACCAATATGGGCTTGGGCTAGCGGTTTTATATCTTTGTTTGGAGTGCAGTTAGGCTACAACATTGTAGTTGGTTTGGCAGCAACTGTAATTGTTTCTGCTGGCGCACAAAGCGTTTCTGATTTAGCATTTTTAGCATTTATTAGTATCTTTGCTCCTGCATTAGCTTTATTGATAGCTGGAGGAGGTGGAATTGCACTTTATACGGGTATTAATAGTAGAGTCCCAGCACTTGTGAATGCTGCTTTTGATGGCGTAGTTGCTGTAGCTACTGGTTTTGTAGGAAAGGTGTAACAGATGCTTAAATTAAGGCAGGTTCGACGACCTAAGTTATTATTAGATTCCAAAGATATACTCCCCTTATGCTTTATCGGGCTGACAACATTTAGCCTAATTAGCTTTTTATTTCTATTGTTTTTAAGTTTTAAAGTTAATCAACTTGCTGCAAGAAAAACAACATTTGTGCAATTAGTAAATGGTCGCGCTCTAGTTATGTCGGAGCAACACTATTTATATCGTCATCCAGAAGTTGTAAAAAACACTGTCAGACAATGGGCGAATTTAACTTTTAATTGGGATGGTGTTATCCCCGGAACCAAAGAGTTAGATAAAGGAAGAGATATAGGTAAAGGTAAACGTGTTACTACAAATGCTTATATTGCGTCATTTCTAATTCAATCAGGTAAAAGCGGATTTCGTAATGCTGTATTGCAAGAACTTGCACAAATTACACCTGCTCGCGTATTCAACGGTCAAGTTCGTTCCAAAATAATTATTTCCTATTTATCTGCTCCCAGACAGGTAAAAATTGGTGAATGGGAAGTTGACATGGTGGCAACAAGAGTATTAGTAAACTTAGCTGGTGGTGCGGATGAGGAAATTAATTTTAATCGTACTTTTAGATTACAAGCGGTTGATATTCCTTCACCACAATCGAATGATACTTCGGCATTAGAACAACACCTATATGAGATTAGAAGTGCGGGTTTGGAAATCATTAAAATTTCTGAGTTTACCGAAGAAAGGCAGAGTGAGGGAGTGAGGGAGTGAGAGAGGGAGGGAGTAAGTTACGAAACTCACAAATAGTGATTTTATATGAATAATAATCAAGAAAACTATGATTTGGAATCGGTAGATGATGAATTAACTCCCGAAGAAGAACTAGAAATATCAGGATATCAACCCGAACAAGTAGCTTTAATTGACCAAGAATTTTTAATTGAACGAGATAACGAACAAGCACAAGCACAATCAGGAAGTGAAAATCCTTTAATTAGGTTTGCGATCGCATCTCTGTTAGTTGGTAGCGTCATGACTTCTGGTTGGATGATATGGTCAATTTTCTTTGCCCCTAAACCAGTTGTTAAAGCTCCTGTATTAGAATCAACACCACCTGTTTTAACTTCAGAAAGTGATGAAGCTGCACGTCTTAAAGCTGAATTAGCGCTACGCAACCAAGCAAGTCGGGATATTGAAGAATCTCCACCAGTAACACCACCTCCACCAAAGCCTAATAAACTCGTGAGAACAGTTCGTAAACCGAGACAGACTAAACCCAGAATCATCCGGGAAAAAGTTCCATCACCACCAAGAATTATTCAAGAAACAGTACAATTACCACCAAAAATTATTCGAGAAACAGTGCCAGTCAAATTACCAGTATTAGCTAACAATAAGAGTGCTTCCCCTGCTGCAACTCCCATAACTGTTGAAAAAATAGACCCCTTCGAGCGTTGGAATCAACTTGCGACTTTGGGACAACAAACAACATCTCTGAGTAACAAAAATTGGACACAAGATAATCAATCATTTGAACAAGCACAGTCATTACCAAATCAATCTGAAAGTGGAAATGTCACTGAAAACGATTATATTCATTCAAATTCAGAAAAGAATTCATCTCCAGTTATTTTTGCTAACGCTTCTAATAGCGTAAGGAAAGAAGTGAAAGAACCCCAAGCATCTACTACGTCAACAGTTGAATTTAATAGTAATAATAATTCAAACAGAAATCAAAAAGAAATTCCAACACCAGGGGAATTAGGT
>JBARZF010000671.1:0-9161 GCA_049649675.1 Rivularia sp. (in: cyanobacteria)
AACCTTGTCCAATTGGGTAGATCAAGAATACTGCGGTTGCTGCTGCTACTGGAGCAGAGAAAGCAACACAGATCCAAGGACGCATACCCAAGCGGTAAGATAATTCCCACTCACGTCCTAAGTAGCAAAATACGCCAATTAGGAAGTGGAAACATACCAATTGGTAAGGACCACCGTTGTACAACCACTCATCTAGAGAAGCTGCTTCCCAGATTGGGTAGAAGTGCAAACCAATAGCGTTAGAAGAAGGTACAACAGCACCGGAGATGATGTTGTTTCCGTAGATCAACGAACCTGCTACAGGCTCGCGGATACCATCGATGTCAACAGGAGGTGCTGCAACAAAAGCGATGATGAAACAGGTGGTAGCAGCTAAGAGGGTAGGAATCATCAACATACCGAACCAACCGATGTATATACGGTTGTTGGTGCTGGTGATCCATCCGCAGAACTGTTCCCACGCATTGGCGCTCTCGCGTCTTTGTAATGTGGTTGTCATGGTTCGGATAATTGCTATCAAATGAATGATTTACTAGGTCTTTCAACCTATGTACTTATACTAAACTAAATATTTCGCTTTGTAAAGGTCTTTAAGAAAAAAAATGTAGTTAATGGTGCAAAATTAGACAGGATGATTGCTTGTAAGGCTTGCATTACAGTAGTTACAATGAACTTACATTTTTTTGTAAATTCTCATAAATTAAATTCATATATTAGAGAGTAAATGCATCAATCAAGCTTAAGATTTGATATTGCTTGTTCGATATCGAGCGTCAAATACTTATCCAGCGCCATATACATCCAATAAAGAGAAATAATAGGATCTTGGCTGGTTTTCTGAAAACCCATTGCTAATGCCAAACTTTGGGCAAATGGATGGATAGTCAAAGTATACAAATCGCAAAGGTTGGGAAAATCTGCCTGCATATCAGTTAAATTTTGTCGGGCATCCTCTAATAATTGATATAGAGTACTGTGCTGGAGATATTGAGAATCTATTTGAAAACTGCGGATAAAAAGAGAAGTACAGTCCTCATCTCCAGGGGAAGCAATATTAAAAGGATCGATTTCGCTCGCAGTGCTTAAATGTAAACTTTTACTTGGAGGTAGAAAAAAGTTCTCCTCAGATTCGGCAGCTATAGGATAAAGAATGCAAATACCAACAGGATCTTGAGTATCGCAACGACGCAAAACCCGCATTCCCTTAGAATATTGTTTGGCCCAAATACGCAGTTTCCGAGCTATTCTCTGGGGTGCGGCGGTAGTTTTTTTATTCATCCAATCGTATTGACGAGCTAAAAAAGTGGCAACGGGTATAGTGTCAGTGCGGGGATTAAAGTTATCGGTGACAAACTCTACCGATTCAGCAACTTGTGTAGGTTGATCGAGATCGCACAATGTAGAGCAGATACGAATACATATATTGTTGCCATCGAATTCCTTTTCGATCAGCCCCAAAGCCACCAACTTATCAATCATCATTCCCGCAGCACGTTCGCTACCTCTATCAACTTCGGCGTAAAATAGTTCGTTGGCTTCTCGGTGAGTACAAGCAACAAAACCCGACGGTATATCCAGTTCCGTTAAAGGTTCGTTACTAATTCCTAACTCAGAGTGCTGTTTGAGTAATAAATACGCCCATAACTTCACAAAACATTCAGCCCGACGGCGCGTTAAACCGACTCTTCCTTTCAAAAGAGCAACATACCTGCGCTGATGTTCTCCACCAAAAAACTCATCAATACTGACTAAATCCCTCACCGCAGAACTCCTTAGTAAATTTCTCTCATACGCAAAGTAACAATATAGTCATTATGAATCGGCTAACCGTACTATCTTGCTTAATTTAAGAAAAACTTCACCCTACTTCAGGAAGATTCTGTATTATTCACTGTAGCTTCACTTACTTCAATACTTTCTTTGGGATTGCTGCTCAATCATTGCAAATGCAGAATCTGATTTATAACAATACTGCTAATAGCTTGATCGAAGAATATTTTTTTACTCTTTTAAAGGAGATTAACAATGAATGTTTCACTATTAGAGCAGCATCAAAAAATTGCATCTACCAATAGGAATATATTTTTCGGCAACAAAGCGAAATATGAAAAAAAACAGCCAGCATCTAAACTTCATCTGATGCAAGCTGTAATTGAAAGCTTTGTGGACGGGATTTTTATACTCACAACTCAAGGTGAATTAGTTCATGCGAACGAACGCGCACGCTGTATTTGTCAAGGTGAAATACCCTATGAGATTCGACGTATTTGTCAGTCTTTAAGCGATAGCCGCCAACTATTCCCCAGTCAAAACATATCTATTGAGTCAGAAATAAAGACGCAATCCGAAGCAAAAATACGTGTTCGCGCTCGATGGTTACAAGCCAATGAAAGCAATAATGATTACTTAATAGTTACCTTAGAAGATCGCAAACAAACCAATCAAAGCATAGCAATTTCAGAAGCGAGAAAATACGCTTTAACCGAACGGGAAGCTCAAGTGTGGCTGTTGCGTCGGGCTAATTATTCTTACCAAGAAATTGCTGAGGAACTTTATATTACTATCAATACAGTTAAGAAGCATCTGAAAAATATTTATGCCAAGCAACAGCTATCAGTTAACAGTTAGCAGTTATCAGTTAACAGTTAACAGTTAACAGTTATCAGTTATCAGTTAGAAATAGTTGTGAATGATGAATTGTGATTTATGGTGAAAATTTGTACTTTTGTGGAGGAGAGCATCTATATTCTGATAAGTATATTTTTAGTTGGTTGAGCGATCGCCATGTAGCGGGAGCATAACTCATCACTCATCACTCATAACTCGTAACTTTTGATTTAACGGTATAACGCCTAACTTTTGTCTAATTTCACTTAAAGGAGTAGCCCAATCAGATTCAATATCCCAATCAACTAATTTATTCGCCATTTTGCCGGTTTTGATAACTTTAATAATCTCTTTTAGATTGCATTTGTGTGTTAGTAAACCAGCTAATACAAGTAAAGCACTAGAAGGACGAAAAACTTGGGAACGAGTAAAGGCTTGCAATATGAATTCATCGTCTGTGGATGGAGAAAGCCCGGTTATAACGTGCCAGACATCATGAGTACGCTGTATCCAATCTCCAGAATTCAGCGGTTCAAAGCCATTTGTGTCTAAAAAATGGGTTAATTCTCTACCCAAAGTACCTTCGGGAAGTTGACGTAATTCTTCTAAATTTATGTCTAACTCTCGTCCAGGATAAATTTGAGGATTTATCGTTTGAGCCATCTTTAAAATAAAACCGAGATTTCCTTTATCCATAATTTTAATTATCCTGTAAACATTAATTTTTTTGTTGTTTATTCCAAAGTCGGAGCTTCAAATTCGTATAAGATATAAAATAGAGGGTTGCTGATGTATTTATTTTATAAAAATTACTTTTAATGCGAAGTACCCTTCTGGGTACCTTTTTTTATATAAGGGAGTAGGGTTGGGTGGAATAGGGAACAGGGAATAGGGAACAGGGAATAGGAAGTAGATATAATTTTCTTTAAATTAAAAAAAATTATCCGATATACAAATTTGTATTCAGAGTAAAAATATTGCAGTATAGATAACAGATTAAGTTTTTTATATTTTTTGTTTTAATTGATTTTATCCAATGCCATTTTTTAATTCTCGCACAGTTACCTATAGCCCTGCATATACAATCGTTCCTACCTATGAATGCTTTAACAGTTGCACTTACTGCAATTTCCGTACCGATCCTGGAAACAGCCCGTGGTTATCTTTATCAGCAGCAGAAGATATTTTTAAAAGACTGAAAACGCAAAATGTTTGTGAAATACTAATACTTAGTGGAGAAGTTCATCCAAATTCACCACATAGAGAAAAATGGTTTAATTTAATTTACGAACTGTGCGAATTAGCGTTATCAATGGGTTTTTTACCCCATACAAATGCAGGTATTTTAAGTTTTGAGGAGATGCAAAAGCTTAAAGAAGTGAACGTTTCAATGGGGTTAATGTTAGAACAGCTAACACCAAATTTATTGCAAACAGTTCATAAACACGCACCAAGTAAAAACCCAGAATTAAGATTGCAGCAATTACAATGGGCTGGTGAATTAAAAATACCTTTTACAACCGGATTGCTATTAGGAATTGGAGAAACAGAACAAGATTGCTGGGATACATTAGAAGCGATCGCTCAACTGCATCAAAATTATCGACATATCCAAGAAGTTATTTTACAACCACATAGTCCGGGAACTCAACAAAGCTTTGATTTTCCAGCTTTTAATCCGCATCAGCTACCAGAAGTTATTGCTAAAGCACGGCAGATATTACCAGCAGATATTACGATTCAAATTCCGCCAAACTTAGTAAAAGATGAACAATGGTTGCTTGCTTGTATCGAAGCAGGTGCGAGAGATTTGGGGGGAATTAGCCCTATAGATGAAGTTAATCCCGATTATCCGCATATTCAGGAGAACGAATTGCGAGAAATGTTACAGCCTGGAAGTTGGGATTTGGTTGCGAGATTGCCGGTTTATCCGCAGTTCGATCGATGGTTGATGGGGGATTTGGAAGCGGGAGTGAGGAGGTGGAGGGAAGAGTTTGGATTCACATCTTGTAGCATTCTCAATTAGCCTCACAAACCGCCTTGGAATAAATTCCCAGGCTCATATACTAAGTCTTCTAAAGAAGACTGGGTAAGAATTTTAGTGCGTTTTAACGTACTTTGTATATTAGCCTTGAAATTTATTTCAAGGCGGATTTTCGGGCTTAATAAGAAATGATGCAAGATATCAGCTTTAACGTACTTAGCTTATTAGTTCCTTGAAATTGATTTCAAGGCGGATTTTGGGGCTTAACGAAAATAGTGCAAGATTTTAGTTGGAATAAGCTTAAAATTTTTACTGAGATAACCAATTTTTCTTATAATAAAAAATGTCGCTAGAGTGCGAAATATGCTTCAAAACTCTCCACAAGAAAAGGAATTACTCAAAAATCTATACAACGCTTTTGACCCTTTTCGTCCTTTACCTGCTGGAGATCCAACTTATGTAGATTGTCGGGAAGTACGCGGTGATGGGGATATTTTGGAGGATTTGGGAAATAGGATTGTGCTTTCAAAACAAAAAACCTGTCAGCTATATTCCGGTCATCGCGGTGCTGGTAAATCTACGGAATTGCTGAAATTAAAGCAAGCTTTGGAAGAACAAAAATTTTATGTAGTTTATTTCGCTGCTGATGAGGAAGATATTCAATCGGAAGATGCTGAATATACCGACATTTTGCTTGCTTGTACTCGACACATTTTAGAAGAACTTAAAAACAGCGCCAATCCTAATCTATTATTAGACTGGTTAAAAAACCGTTGGGAAGATATCAAAGATTTAGCGCAAACGGAAATGTCTTTTGATGGGATGAATTTGGAAGGACAAATATCTCAGTTTGCAAAATTAACAGCGAATTTGAGAGCCGAACCTACTCTACGTCATAAAATTCGCAAAAAAGTAGACCCTTATACAGTTACTTTAATTGATGTTTTAAACCAGTTTCTTAAAGAAGCAAAAAAGCAACTTCCTAATGATTGTATTGAATTAGCAGTAATTGTTGATAACTTAGATAGAATTGCACCAATTATTAGTGATGATAATCAAAAGACTAATCATGAAGAAATATTTATTGACCGTAGCGAACAACTCAAAGCTTTAGATTGTCATCTGATCTACACCGTACCCATATCATTAGTATATTCGCAACGGGGAACCGATCTCAGAGATATTTATAGCGATACTCAAGTTTTACCAATGGTTATGGTGCGGACTCCCGATGGAAAAGTTTGCCAACCGGGGTTAGATAAAATAAAAGAAATTATTATTAAAAGAGTCAATCCACATACGAGTTATTTATCTATAGATACAGAAATATTTGACAGTCCCGAAACATTCGATCGACTGTGTTTGATGAGCGGGGGACACGTGCGAAATTTACTATTATTAACTCAGGATGCTATAGCTCGTACAGCACAATTACCAATTTCTCAAAAAGCAGTCAGACGAGCCATTACCGAAGCACGAAATACTTATCGTCAAACGGTTGAACATAGTCAATGGGGTTTACTCGCAGAAGTATTTCGTTCCAAGCGAGTAGTTAACGATAAAAAGTATCGCAGTTTATTATTTAATCGCTGTCTTTTGGAATATCGTCACTTAGATGCAGAAGGTGAAATTGAGCGTTGGTGTGACGTTCATCCTTTGATTCAAGGAATACAAGAATTTAAAGAATTAGTGGCGAAAAATCAGTCATGATATCTTTTTTCCAAGATTAGGAATTTAAAAAAAAAATGACCTAACCCCCAGCCTTTTCCCTGCCAGGGAAGGGGAGCAAGAATTAAAGCCTCTCTCCTTGTAGGAGAGAGGTTTGGAGAGAGGTCAAAACTGTATTACACCCAAGTGAAAACCGCTATAATTCCGATACCAACGGATTTGATATGACATCAGAATCAATTAATTGGGACGAAGATTTACCAGCAGAATCAGAAGAAGAAATAAGCGCATTTGTTCGCACTTTGGAACGAACGGAAGGTTTTCGTTTATTATTTGTGCAATGTACTCCAGTTGAAGGTGAAGAGTTAATTATTAAAGTTAAAGAAGATTTACCGAAAAAGACAATTGAAGTTTTACGGTTTGACGAACCCATCGATAATTTATATGAGATTATCAAAGAATTACCAAACCGAGAACAGATAAATATTTTATTTATTCAAGGTTTGGAACATTCGCTATACGAATACGAGCAAACTAAGTTTGGCGAAAAAAGCGAACGATTTGCTTACAGTTGGAAAGGGGTTCCGAAAATCCTTAACCACTTAAATTTACATCGAGAAAGATTTCGAGATACGTTTAATATTTGCTTTGTTTTTCTCGTTCGTTCGTTTTCTTTAAAATACTTTATTCATCGCGCTCCAGATTTTTTTGATTGGCGTTCTAGTATTTTTGAGTTTCCCACAAAACCAGAATTATTAGAACAAGAATCATCTCGTTTGCTTGAGGAAGGGGATTATGAAAAATATTTAAGCTTAACTCCACAACAGAAAATTGAAAAAATTCTGGAAATTGGAGAATTACTGGAAGAAAAGCACCAGACTCTTGATAAGAAAGCTGAATTATTAGGAGAGCAGGGAAAATTGCTGTTTGCTGCGGAAGAGTATGAAACTGCTTTAAAAGTCTTTGATAAAGCAGTTGAAATTAAACCCGATAAACACCAAGCTTGGAACAACCGGGGTTATGCGCTGGGTGAATTGGGAAGATTAGAAGAGGTGATCGCATCTTACGACAAAGCTGTTGAAATTAAACCCGATAAACACCAAGCTTGGTACAACCGGGGTTATGCGCTAGGTAAGTTGGGAAGATTAGAAGAGGCGATGGCATCTTACGACAAAGCTGTTGAAATTAAACCCGATTATCACCAAGCTTGGTACAGCCGGGGTTATGCGTTGCGTCAGTTGGGAAGATTAGAAGAGGCGATCGCATCTTACGATAAAGCAATTGAGATTAAACCCGATTATCACCAAGCTTGGTACAACCGGGGTTATGCGCTGCGTCAGTTGGGAAGATTAGAAGAGGCGATCAGATCTTACGACAAAGCTGTTGAAATTAAACCCGATTATCACCAAGCTTGGTACAATAAAGCTTGCTATTACGCTCTACAAAATAACATTGAGCAGGCAATTGAAAATCTTCAAACAGCCATCAATCTAAATCCTGAAAAATATCAAAAGATGGCAAAAAAAGATAGTGATTTTGATACAATTTGTGATAACGAGCGCTTCCAAAAACTTATATACAAGACTCAATCTAGCCAGCGCGGGTAAGCTTTGCTTAGATGGTTCATTTGATGCGTTGCGCTTCCCCTAATACTTCCCTCGCTTCTCCATCAAAGCAGTTTTCACATTCTCATATTCAGCTTCAATCTTATCAATCTGCTCTGTTATCTCTTCTTGCATTTCACTTACTACCATTATTTCCATCTGCGTACATAAAGTGGCTAGTTTGTTTGCACCCAATGTTGCACTACTTGAAGAAAGTGTATGAACTAATAGCTGAAGGGTTTTCAAATTATTTTCACTGAAAGCAACTCGAATTTCTTCTAAAAATTTAGGTGTTTCTTCTAAATAATCATCAATTGTTTCTAGTAAAAATTCTCTTGCATCCACTCCACAATTAAAATCAGCTATTCTATATATTTCTTGTAATGCAGCCGTATTGATTGTAGAATCATTCTTACTGCGAGATTTAACATTACTTAACTCGCTTATTTGACTTACTTTTTCTCTATTAATCCAAGATTTGTTCAGCACTTGCATGAGTTCTTTAATGCGAAAAGGTTTAGCAAGATAATCATCTATACCTGATGCTAAATAATTTTCTTTATTGTTTAATATTGCACTTGCTGTTAATGCAATAATTCGGGGACGCATTGAGATATCCCATTCTTGACAAATATAGTGTGTTGCCGTCATACCATCCATTTCAGGCATTTGCATATCCATCAATACCACATCATAGTATTGACGACGCAATGCTTTTAATGCTTCTAAGCCGTTGTTAGCTATATCAGCTTGATAACCCATTCGTTGCAGCATTAAAGTTATCATTTTCTGATTGGTAGGGTAATCTTCTACTAAAAGTATTTTTAAAGGATTTTTCTCAGCTACAGCAGCATAAATTGTAATATCTGATTCTTGTGGTTTGCTTTCCCATTCTTGGTTTAAAAGTGTTTGAATAACACGAGCAGTAATGGTGAAATAGAATGTACTGCCTTGATTTTCTTCGCTTTCAACCCAGATTTTACCTCCCATTAATTCGCTGAGTTGTTTACAAATTACCAGCCCTAAACCCGTACCACCATATTTTCTGTTTATAGAAGAATTTACTTGACTAAAAGCTTTAAATAAACGATTAATCCGATTGCTTGGTATCCCAACTCCGGTATCTTTAATAGCAAATTGAATTTCATGGTTATTTTTTTCATTGCCAATAATTTGACGCTCCCGACTTGTTACTGAAACTTCAACACTTCCAGTTTCGGTAAATTTAATCGCGTTACTAATTAAATTAATTAAAATCTGTCGCAGTCGGCTGATATCGCTGACAATAACTTTTGGAA
>JBARZF010000672.1:0-1885 GCA_049649675.1 Rivularia sp. (in: cyanobacteria)
AAGCCAGCTGACCCAACATAATTGTATTTGTCCAATTAGAAGCCGGATCGCATTCAAAAACTCTAGCTCGATTAACGGTGGTTTTTACGTATTCGTTATAATGACCCCAAAAATCTACACTTCTGCCGATAACCGGGTCATCTAAATCAACTTTTCCAAACTCTGTTTGAGTGCTGATAATTTTGGCATCAATTGAAAAATGACCGTTTCCGCCAAAATTCCAACCTTGAGCCATACTAAAAGGGCCATTTTCATCTAATTTCCCTTCAGCATTGAATTTTGGGCCTTTATTGTAAAGATATTCGTGATATTCGGAAGCCGAATGATTTTCTTTGTAAGGAAGACCATTCATGTAGCAGGTGTTGTCGCTGATGTCAACTAAACCGTTTTTATGTCCCGTAGGGGCATGAATGCGGGCTAAACCTTGGAAATGTAATCGAGGGAAATCTAAAACGCTCATGTTAATTGATTATCTATATATATAGCAATTTCAACTTGTTCTATTTCTATATAGAGGTGAGCAAAGAGGAATTATGCAATTTTAGGTCAAAGGTGAAAGTTAAGAGGAAGAGGAAGAGGAATATTTTTTCAGCATCGGGGCGCGGAGGTTCAGCCTCGGGACGCGGAGTTTTCGTAGCAAGTTTGAAGCTTATTTGCGATTGGATAAGACCATTCTTTATTTATCCGCTATATTCTGTTTGATATCGTAAGGGGATTTCTTTCATCGCTGTATATGAATATATCTAACTCCGATGGGAAAGTTTTTATATTATCCCCAAATATCCAAGCCTTTATCGGAATAGTTATTTTCAATTACAATATATTTTTAAAAATCAATTTTATAAATCAGATTTATTATCTTGATTTTCTAATATAAAAGCCGAAAATCCCAAGTTAATTGAGTTATTTTATACTTTAAACAAGCATTTTCAGTATAATTATGGAGGGAATCGTCGGGAAAATATAAAATGCAAAAGTTTTAATTACTACGTATTACTTACTGAGTTCGACAACTTGGATATAATTATTTCGATTTTACAAAGTTTGCCCAAAGCTTGAATCTACCGTAATTTCAGTTATCAGTTATCAGTTATCAGTTATCAGTCATCAGAACTTTTGTATGTAAATTCTCCTGCTGTTAAACCGTAGAGATCGGCGATTATTCCATCAAGCTCGGTTCGGAGTTGAGCGGGTTTTGTTTCGTCGGTAACGCCCCCTTTGTGGGAATCTAATCCTACATATAAAAGCTAATTGATCGAAGGTCGGTGTGGTGCAGATCGGTTTCGCAGCCCCTTGGATGATTTCTGTAATATGGCGTTCAGCTACGCTGCCTCTATCGCCGGATGTTAATCGTGGAATAGGAAGTTGGTCAAGAATACCATACTTTGCGCGATCGCTATTAAGTGCTGAAAATAAGAAACCCAGTTTAAAAAACTAGGTTTATAGAAGTATTGAAAAAAGCAATTAACTATTATTAATTAGTAATAATCGTAGGGAATATTATAACAACTAATAACTAACAATTAATAATTAAATAAATTTATTCAGCGTAACAAGTTGTACCTGGAACTCTTTCGTATTTAAACTTATTACAATCTTTTAGACTTTCTGACTGTGAAGCCCACCAGTAAGGTTTGTCAGATGAAACAACACCATTTCTCAAGGTTGTTAATCGGAAATTTGCTCCTCGAAAGTTTGCTAGAAATAGATTTGCCCCAGTTAAATTAGCAGCCGATAAATTAGCACTCATTAAAGCAGCATAAGACAAGTTAGCATTATCCAATGAAGCTGACCTCAGATTGGCACCCATTAAAGAAGCACTTGAAAGATTAGCATTGCTCATAACGGCATCTTGTAAATCTGCACCCGTAAGGTCGGCATTTGA
>JBARZF010000673.1:0-8364 GCA_049649675.1 Rivularia sp. (in: cyanobacteria)
ATAAAGGTATGTAGCGGAGTTGTCCGTCGGGAGCATAAATAATAGTTTTGGCTCCAGATTGTTTTAAGTCTTTTTCTAAAGGTTTAATTAGCCAGCTATAAAGTTTTTTCGCAGGGGTTTTTGCATCGGAACCCGGATTTTGTAAAGCTTGACGAAACTCTGTAATTACCCGATTGAGTTCGCTACGTTTGACTTGAACGGTACGACGAAGCGGAGGGGAATCTGGTGTGGTAACGATCAATTCTAAACGATCTTCTAATATTAAAGGATATAGCATCACTGCATTTAAACGTTTTAAATCATCCCTTAATCCATCCAAATCGGATAAATCAACAGCCATTTTTTGCGCTTGACGACTGAGTTTATCTAACTGTGCAACAACGTCTTTTCTTTCGCTGAATTGGTTAAATTGTTGATTGAGTTCAGCTTGTAATTTGACGAGTTTAGCAATGCGTAACTTTTGATTTGTAGTACGGTTGCTTTCCGGTATTTTGCGTAGTTTCGTGAGTTCTTGACCTATTGCGATCGCGCTTGTTTGTAGTTGGTTGTATTTCTTGAGAATTTCCTCTTCGGGTTTGAGGATAACTAGTTTTTGATTGCTTCCTCTTACTTGAGTTAAATAATCGTTTAATTCTTGGATTTTGAATAAATCTAATACCTGTTGTGCTTCGAGGATTCTGTCTTGTGATATTAGTAAATTGGCAAGATTGCGATAGGTGGAAGCAACGGTTTTTGTGTAGGATTCTTGTTGCTGTTTAGGGAGCTTTCGCAATTGTTTGCGGATTTGTTCGCTGATATTTACTGATTGTTTGTAGAATACTATTGCGAGTTTGGGTTGTTTTTGTGTTTTTAAAAGAAAAGCAATATTGTTGAGAGTCGCACTTTCAACTGCGTTATTGCCAACTTGCTTGATAATAGCTAAAGATTTTTGGTAATAATCCAATGCTTTGGTATATTCTCCCAAATTACGATAAACTGCGCCAATGTTATTGAGAGTACTACCTTCTCCTGATTTATCACCAACTTGTTTTTTAATAGCTAAAGATTTTTGGTAATAATTCAATGCTTTGGCGTAGTCTCCCAAATCGTCGTAAACTAAACCAATATTGTTGAGAATAGTACCTTCTCCTGATTTATCGCCAACCTGTTTTTTAATAGCTAAAGCTTGTTGGTAGTAATCCAATGCTTTAGGGTATTCTCCCAAATCGTCGTAAACTAAACCAATATTGCTGATAGTATTACCAACGCCAGCTTTATCACCAATTTGTTTGAAGATAGCTAAAGATTGTTGCAAGTAATCTAATGCTTTGGGGTATTCTCCCAAATTACGATAAACTGCGCCAATGTTATTGAGAGTACTACCTTCCTCCGCTTTATTTCCAACTTGTTTATGAATAGCTAAAGATTTTTGGTAATAATCCAATGCTTTAGCGTATTCTCCCAAATTACGATAAACTAAACCAATATTGTTGAGAGTAATACCTTCTCCTGCTTTATCGTCAACTTGTTTATCAATAGCTAAAGATTGTTGATAGTAATCTAATGCTTTAGGGTATTCTCCCAAACTACGGTAAACTTCTCCAATATTGTTGAGAATAACACCTTCACTTTTACGCTCTCCAATTTCTCTAAAAATAACCAAGGCTTGCTGAAAATTATTTAACGCTTCTCGATATTCACCTCTATTCAACTGCTGCTCACCTAATTTATACAACCGCAAAGCTTCATCTCTACGCTGTTTCTTCCCTTGTACCTGCGCTATATTCACTTCTTCACTAACAACGGATTTGGCAGCGGATGGGTTGTTGGTAACGGATGAGTTATTCGTCACTACAGCTTCCACGGGTGAGGAAACTAAAAATACGGTTGCAGCAAGCAATTTAAGACTGTAGCGCATGATTCAATTTTCTAGTTGATTTTACTAACAATTTTTTATATATCTGGGTAAGTAGAGGGTATGCAATATTTTTTGCAGCACCCCAGATAATTTATCAGTATTTTTATGGTTTGGATAGGAAGTTTTATGTAAAAAATGTTGGTTATTGTTGCGGTTGGATGGAATACATTTGAACCTCACCCCCAGCCGCTCTCCTTATTAAGGGAGAGGGGTGTAAAAACTCTTCCCCCTCTCCGCTGACTTGGAGAGGGGTGCGCGTCAGCGCGGGGTGAGGTAAGCGAGTGTGTTGCACTCAACAAATAATTGTGTCAGCTAGTATCGAATAAAAATATATAAAAGTATACTTATCTATCTTCAAAAGAAATACAAACCTTTGTCTTCGCTGGAGATAATGGTTGTTTATTCTTAACAACAATTTCCACATCACAATCGAAAGCATTCAAAAACCGAAAAAGTCGCTCTATTGAAAAACCAGATAATTTTCCTTTTATTAAGGCAGATACTTTTGGTTGATCTATTCCTAATATTCTTGCAGCTTCTGTTTGAGTAATTTTCTGCTCTGCGATAATTTTGGCAATTTGACGGGCTAATTCTGCTTTAATAACTAATTCTTCTGGATTCGCTAAACCTAAATCAGCAAATACATTTCCACTACCTTTAGTAACCTTTATTTCTTCACTTTTTAAATTTTCTGTCATAAATTAGCCCTTTGATTCACTATTGATAGTTTTGTTCGTAATGTTCTTTAGCTCGTGTTAACCGTGCTTCTATTAATTCAATATCTTTTTTTGGTGTAGAAATTCCGCGTTTGGATTTCTTTTGAAAACTATGTAAAACGTAAATTATATTTGTAAATTTAACTGTATACACAGCTCTGTAAGTATCGCTATCAAAATTCTCAACAATTTCTAATACTCCAGCACCCTTAAATCCTTTAAGTGGTTTAACGGCTGAATGTTTGTCACCACATTGAGCCAAGTACAAAGCATAACCCATCACCTGCTGTACTTCTTCTGGAAACTCTTTCAAATCATCAAGCGAGCTACCAACCCATTCAACTGGTTTTAATAAATCACTCATATTCTTAATATGCTAGTTTTGGCATATTTTGTCAATCATCGATCGGTCAGGGTAAGGAGTGAGGAACGCTAAAACACGGATATATGCTAGGATTCAGAATTAAGAAACGCATAACGCGAGTTAAGTTATGGAGCAAGTTACATTACCGTCCGTTCTTACCCTTGAAGAAGTTTCAGAATATCTACGTTTGCCGATTGAAACTTTGCAGCGTCAAGCCTCACAGGGAAAACTTCCAGGACGTAAAATCGAAAATGAATGGAGATTTTTGAAAGTCGCTATTGATGATTGGTTACGTCAAAATAGTCGCTCTACTTTACTTCAACAAGCGGGAGCTTTTGCTGATGATGCTTCGCTGACGGAATTAAGAGAAAGTATTTATCAAGCCAGAGGACGTTCGGAAGTTGATGAGTAAATATAACCTAAATGCATTTACTTGACACTGACACTTTAACTCATCTTTATGCTGGAAATACAAATGTTATTGCCAGGTTAAATGCTGTTGAAGATTCTGAGGTCGGAATTACTATAATTACTAAAGCAGAAGTTCTACGGGGAAGAATTGAGTATTTAATAAAAGCTGAAAATAGAGAAAGTCTATTAAAAGCACAAGAGCTTTTGTTTAGGACGGAAGAATTGTTAGCAGAGCTTTTAATTGTTCCTATCGGTCAAAAAGCAGCGGATGAATTTGAGCGTTTACGTGCAGTTTCAAAGCTACGCAAAATTGGACGAGCCGATTTATTAATTGCGAGTATTTCTTTAGCGAATAGAGCTACATTAGTGACGCGAAATACTAGACACTTTAAACAAATTCCTGGGTTAAAAGTTGTAAACTGGGTTGATTAAAATCTAAATAAACTAAATATAGCTCGTTATTTTTATCATAAATAGTGATTGGTGCGTGACGCTTGCAACAACATTTATCACTACGTTCAAGCTTTTTCGTAGCGTCACAGCACCCTACAAGTAATCACCCATTAGCAATTACCTATTACCAAAAACAAAACCCGGCTTCTCCAAAAACAAGAAACCGGGTTTTCCGCAGATTTTACAATCGTAAATCCCGTTCAATTAGGATTTTTCTCTAACAACTCGGCGATCGCTTGACGCTCTGCGGGATTATGAGCAGGTGGTGCCTGACGAGCATCGGTAATCAACCAATCTAAAGAAGCTGCTTGAACATCAATTGATGCTCCAGTTTTATCCACGCAGTAACGACCATAAACCAGTTTATCAACTAACATTACTCCAGGGCCAAGCCGAGAATATTCAAAGATCACGCTGTTTTCTACGGTAGCACCGCTACATACGCAGCAAGAAGGACCAATATAAACTGGGCCAACTATTTTAGCTCCATCTTCTATTTTGGTCATTGCACCAATGTAAACTGGGCCAGTAATATCTACTTTGTCCCAATTTACGGAAACATTTAAACCAGTATAAATTCCCTCTCGTACTTGATTACCGGGGATTTGTACGTTTTTGATTTCCCCTAAAAGTACGCCGCGAATTGCTCGCCAATAATCGGGAACTTTACCAATATCAACCCATTCAAAATCCATCGCTTTAGCGTAGAATGGCGCACCCATTTCTACAAGTTTTGGGAATAAGTCGCCACCAATGTCATACTCAACATTAGAAGGAATATGTTCAAATATCTCTGGTTCAAAGATATAAATACCAGTGCTGATATTTGTACTTTTAGCTTCCTCAACAGAAGGTTTTTCTTGGAATTCCTTAATACGACCATCATCATCAGTAACAACAATACCGTAACTAGAAACTTGTTCTTTCGGTACAGTTTTAGTGACGATTGTGGCGATAGAACCTTTTTCTCTATGCCATTTCACCGCTGCGGTTAAATCCAGGTCAATCAAAGCATCGCCGCACATTACAATAAAAGTATCGTCGAAAAATGTTTTAAAGTCCTGAATTTTTCTCATTCCACCAGCAGAACCGATGGCTTTTCCGACTAATTTACCGTTATCATCAATACTACCTTCAAAAGAATAACCAATTTCTACACCAAACCTTTGACCGTCACGGAAATAACTTTCGATTTCCTCAGCCAAATGACTAACGTTGACCATAATTTGGTCGAAGCCATGCTGACGTAACAGCTCAAGCAAAAATTCCATCACTGGCTTTTGCAGGATGGGAATCATCGGTTTAGGAGTTGTGTAGGTAATCGGACGAACGCGAGTACCTTTGCCCGCAGCCAAAATCATTGCTTTCATAAATACTTATTCCTCAACCAGAAGCCAGTTTACATAGATTAAGCGATACTTCATCATCTGTTTTAATTTGCATGAAGTCATCCCTAAAAGCACGGATAATGCACTCATATAATGGGTATTGACAGATAAAACAATCTGAAATTGCCAATATTACAGTTTACTCACATTTGAGTATCCAGTTCAAAGCTCGCATCAAAGCTTTCTTGAAAACCACAGCTAAACAAAAAGCCATATCTGTTATCCGTACTTAAGAAAAAATTATTCCGATAAAAAAAATTAACTCGCTGCCTGAGACATAGGATTACTATTGCATTCTGCAAGCAAGCGGATTTTCACTTCCTGATAGAAATCTTCTTGATACAACTCTACTTTCGATTGAGCCGAGAGCAGCAGCAATGCCCAGAATACGCTCACAGTATGAGAATTTTCACCATGAGAATGGTCTTTCCCTAAATCGGATATTGACTGAGTTTGCGACCACCACTCCACCAACTGTTCCAAATTCATCCAGCTTTCTCCTAGATGCAGTTCGGCTGTTTTGGTTTGCAAAACTTGTTCTAATTCTCCAGCAACCTCTGTCAGATTTTCTTGATGTGCTAATTCTAACGCTGCCTTTAGAGTTCTAATACCGGGTTGACGTTTTTTCGCCAAAGGCCTAGTTTTTTGTACCAGTTGCAGTTGGTTAGCCATTACTTGCAACTGGTCTATTAACTCTTGTAAACTTACCCGACGAGCAGGTGGAGGCATTGCCGAACGTCGTCGCCGCAACTGTTTCTCCAAAGGCAGCCTAGCTATACGTTCAGAAGAGCCATCACTATCAAGCAGAAATTCATCTTCTAGAGAAGCATCTAGTTCATCTTCAGCCGATTGCAATTCCATCAAAGTATTGGCTTTGAATAAAACCAGCATCGAAGCCGATAAAAATGCTTGTCCCGATTGAGATAAATCTGATTCATACCCCTTCCTCCTCTTCTCAGGTGCCATGAGTTCTATATAGCGATCTATCACCTCAACCACCTGCACATCCCAAGGGTCAATTTCTCCTCGTTCGGCTTGATGAATAAGTTGTGCGATCGTTTCTAAAAGCTCAGAAGCATCCATGGACAAGTACTAAAATATTTGTGAAAGGGCAGAATTACAGGTCAAAGGTTAAAGGTTAAAGGTCAAAGGTTAGAAGTTATGAGTTAGGAGTTATAAGTAGTGAGTAGTTAAGAATTTAAAAGTTTTTTCTACCCCCTCTACCCCCTCTACCCCCTCTACCCCCTCTCCCCCATCTCCCCATCAAGCGTTAGCTGAATCGCTAGCTGCTGGTAGAGAAGGTTGCAGGGATTGAACTTGAGCTTGGTACTCTTCAATCTTGGATTCTAATTGTTGAAGCAAGAACGTTCTTTTGACGAATTTGAGCAGACCATAATAGTCTTTCGTGCAGGAGTCCAAACGCTAAATAACCAAGCTAAAAGTACACCATTACCTAATGCTATAAGCAACTCAACTGAAATTGGTGCTTGTACTTCCATACCTGGAATTAGATGAATGGAACAAAATTCTGTATTTTCTATGCTGAATAAAGCGAAAGCTAAACAAAAAATAAAAATTATCGCAAAATTTACTTGTCTCATTGGAAACTTTCCAGTTAAGTAATTAATTGTTGCTATTTTTTACCCCGTCTTTCCAAACAATACCCGCCATAAATGGTAAATATTAGTTGTGCAACTTTGAAATATTGCACTGGTATCAATGCAGTAGTTACACACATACGACCAATAAAGTATAAGAATAAAATTCACCAAGAAAGTATATCACGATATTTTTATACCTTCACTCAGAAAAAAATAACATTTTACTTTTAGTCTTTATACTGAGACAAGAATAAAAATAACGACACAAAAGGCAAAGACATAATTTTGAATTAACTTTTCCCTAACTTTTCTGCTCTAGCAATCTGAAGACCGGATATATTTTTCATTGGCATTCATCTATCCCTCTATAGACTACTTACAATTGTTTCCTATAACCAGTATTAAAGACTACTAATCGGCAAGAAATTAGGAGTAGGGAGTAATGAGTTAAGAGTAGGGAGTTAGGTTTATAAATTTAAATAACTGGTAACTGATAACTGATAACTGATAACTGCTCACTGTTCACTGCTCACTGTTCACTGTTTTTCTGAATAGCGTCGAAGGTACCTTTAACAGTTCCTGCGATGGGAATGGCAACTAAAGTTCCTAATAATCCGGCAATCTCGAAACCGACTAAAATCACAACGAAAATCCAGATGGGATTAAGTCCGATAAAATTTCCTAGCAATTTAGGAGCTATCAGATTATCTTTAACTTGCTGCATCAATATTGAGAAGAATGCTAATTGAGTTGCTAACCACCAATTTTGTAGCAGCAGCAATATAGTAACGAAGCCAATACCTAAAGTTGCTCCAATAAAGGGAATAAGTTGGGATATGCCGATGACTACAGCAAATAAAAAAGCAAATGGAATTCCAATAACTAAAAAAATCGGTGTCAGACTTGCCACCATGAACAGTGCGAGTAAAAATTGACTGAGAAAAAAGTAGTGGAAATTCAACTGTAAGGATTTACTTAAAGGAAGTCGGATTTTTTCGGGTAGGAGATTTACCAAGCCATACCAAACGCGATCGCCATATAAAAGCATATAAAAAGCCAGTACTATCACTAAAATGGTATTCACTAAGGTTGATACCAAGGTTCCCGCTAATCCCACAGCACCAAGGGGTAATTCTTTGAGCAAGTTTTCGATGCTGGCATTAGTTTGATTGGCTAATATTTTGAAGTTGATTAACGGTAAGCGTCGTCTTTTGGCTAAAGTTTCAAGTTGTTCTAACTGGCTTTGAAAACTGTTTAACCAATCGGGGATTTTATCGGTGAGTTGGATTGTTTGATCAATTACAAGGGGTACGAGGGTAATACCGATCAGAATCAGCAGTGCTAAAGTCAACAATAAAACTATAGTTACCGCCCATTCGCGCGAAATACGGGCGCGTTCTAAAAATTGAACTGGATAATTGAGCAAAAAAGCTAGGATTGCTGCAATACTTAAAATAGTAAGTGGATGACGAAAGTAATGAAAAACTACGGAGAGCAGCCCGACGTTAAGAGCTATAATCGGGGCGCTCAAACC
>JBARZF010000674.1:0-5971 GCA_049649675.1 Rivularia sp. (in: cyanobacteria)
AAAGAAAAAGATTGCTATATATTTAGTTGTGAAAAATGGTTATTACGTTGGCGCTATCAAAACTTTAATTACAAAATAGATCAAGCAGAATTTAAAACAACATTGGATTCAATCGGATGTAATTTAACCCCAAAAGAATACAAGTGGCTAAAAGCAGAAATTAATAAATTCGTTAATGATAATGCTCTTAAATAATTTCGTTTTAAAACGGAAACCGTTGTAGAGACGCGATATATCGCGTCTCTACATTTTTTTAATCCGCAGCGTGCTGCTTCAATTCATCCAAAGAAGCATACTCTAATGTAGATGCATGAGTAGCCGATAAAACCACCTTCGGTGCAACTCCATCATCCATAGCTTCCTTCCAGCGAGAAGCACACAAACACCATTTATCCCCAGCTTTCAAACCAGGAAACTCATACATTGGTCTTGGCGTACTCAAATCATTTCCCATAGACTTGGTATAGGTGAGAAACTCTTCCGTCATTTGGGCACAAACAGTATGTGCGCCGAAATCACCAGCACCCGTATCGCATACACCATTCCGGTAATATCCCGTCATCGGAGAAGTACAGCAAACCTGAAGCTCTTCACCAAGTACATTTTTTGCGTCAGACATATCAGTTAACAGTTATCAGTGAGCAGTGAGCAGTGAGCAATTTACAATATTTTTTCGTTATCAACATAATGTTAGCGCGGTTAAGGTAGTTAGGAGTCAGGAGTTAGGAATCATGGGATTTTGGAATTCTGGATTGAAAAATTTGTAGTGGGAGCATCTTGCTCCCTCGCTGTCTCCCCATTTCCCCATCTCCCCATCTCCCCATCTCCCCATCTCCCCATCTCCCCCTCTTCCCCCTCTACCCCCTCTCCCCCCTCTCCCCTATTCCCACTTAACCTGCTTCCTCTCTTTAACAACCTGCTGATAAACTCTTTCTGTTTGTTTACCAATTTTCGCCCAGTTAAACCGCTTTTCTAAATCTTGGTAAGCGTTGTCTTTTAACCATTGACAATAACCGGGATTTTTCAATACTTCTAAAATTCCCCACGCTAAAGAATTTGGATTATTAACGTAAGTAATAACTCCTGTTTTGGTATGTTGAACCACTTCTGGTAAACCGCCGGTATTAGAAACTACTACTGGAACTTTAGCGGCAAAACTTTCTAATGCAACTATACCAAAGGGTTCGTAAAGGCTGGGAAAAACTGCACAATCTGCAATTGTTTGAAATTTATCTAAGTATTCGTCGGCTATGAAGCCGGTAAAATAGCATTTATGCCAAATTCCTAAATCCCAAGCTTGTTTTTTTAACTGGCTGGTATTTCCACCGCCAATAATTACAAATTTAACTTTACCTTCCATTTGCGAAAGTACTTGAGGAGCGGCATTTAATAATACTGATATACCTTTTTCATAGGTCATACGACCAACATAATAAACTATTTTCTCGTCATCTTGGGCAAAATGACGACGAAAATCTTGCTTATGAAACTGTCGATGGTGCTGTTTCTTTTCTGGACGAATTCCGTTATAAATTACGTCAATTTTATCCCAAGGACTTTTTAAGGAACTTTCGATTTCTCGACGCATATAGTTTGTACAAACGATAACTCGCCAAGCTTCAAAAGTAAGT
This sequence comes from Rivularia sp. (in: cyanobacteria), assembly GCA_049649675.1. Lineage (GTDB taxonomy): Bacteria > Cyanobacteriota > Cyanobacteriia > Cyanobacteriales > Nostocaceae > Rivularia. The sequence goes on from JBARZF010000674.1 coordinate 1,632, forward strand.
TCTCGTTCTTTACGGTGAATATAGCTTTGATTATGATTGTGAATACCGTTATTTCGTCCCGATTCTGTAGCGTGAATCGTTCCAATTAAAGGAACTTTGAAAGTATGTTTTAGTGCGATGGCTGCATCTGCTACTAACCAGTCGTGAGCGTGAATTAAATCGAAAGGTCCTTCCTCTAACATCAATTTACCACCTTGTCGCCCCATGCTTTGATTCATGTTGACTATCCAGTGGAAAAAATCGTGAGCTTCTGCTACAGGTACTCGATGTATTTTGATTCCTTCAACTTCCTCATAAAGTGGCGCTTCCCCAAATTCGGGAGTAATCAAGTAAACCGAATGCCCTAACTGCACCAATTCCGGGTATAGCTCACCAACATGACGTGCAATTCCACCAACTATACGAGGCGGAAATTCCCAACTTAGTACCAGTATTTTCATTTTTTACCCCTAATTATTTACAAATCGTTTAATTATGTGACTGATAAAAATAATTAAAGGTGCGATCGCAAATTTTTACGGGAGTATTAATACTCATTTTTAACTACTTGTAACAATTTGTTGACAGAAAATATTGGGGGATTGGTAATTGGGGGATTGGGCATTGGGCATTGGGCATTGGGCATTGGGCATTGGTAATTGGTAATTTTCTCCCCATCTTCCCCCTCTCCCCCCTCTCCCCCATCTCCCCTAAACCTGCTCCCGAAACTTCACCCACTCATCCACAGCTTTTTTCTCAGAAATTGCGTCTTTTTTCAATAAAATCACACCATCTTTGAAGCCAATTATTCCATATTCTTGATTATTCGTGATTTGATCGATGAAATCTATTAATTGCTTTAATAATCCCCTATCGCCTCTAAAAGCTGGTGCGTACTTTTGTAGCTGCCATAAATCAGCGATGGCATAATCCATTTTTACTACTTCTCGGTTGTCGTTTCGCAATTCCAACATTGGTAAGCGGAGAATTTGGCGACGATTTGAAAGGTGAGGTACCAGATAAGTGGTTGCAGATACGCTCGCATCTGAGGGGATTTGCGCTAATAAAGGACGAATTCCTTTGTTAACGTGATTCCATTGTGTTGGTAAGGAAACGTGTACCCAAGGTTTGACTGAATCGGGTATGGCAAAGTAAAAGGTGCGATTGGGATTTGATGTAAAGCTAAATATTAAAGATAAACTAATACAAAATATCCAAAAGCGACGAAATGACGGTTTAAATGCTTGTTTATGTTTTGCCCACCAAAGTATTGCACCGTAACACAATCCCGGTACCACACTTAATGCGTAGCGAATAGTAATTGCTAATACTGAATCACCTTTACCCAAAAGCAGTTTGAGTAAAGGAAATCCGGCGATACTCCAAGAAGCAGGGGCAATTGCAGGTATAAATGCAAAAGGCAATAACTGACCGAGTAAATACCTAATTGTTCTATCTACCGGGGTAACAAGTTCTACTACTAATCGAACCGGATTGCTAACTATTCCCCAAATAACATCTAAAGTTGTAGCTTCATCCCCATCAACATATTGTCCGAATCTTTCTAACATAAACCGCTTAGAAATATCGTCGGAAAACAGCGGCATAATTAAATTAGTTAGCATCAGCATATACCCGAAGCTAAAAGTACAAACCGCTAAACCAGTACGAGGAAAGCGTTTACTCAAAACCATGTAAACACCTACGCCAAATAAACTCACCCCCGCATCTTCTCGCACCAAGACAATTAAGCCAGCCATCAGCCAAAACAGCCACCACCAGCGTTTCTCCATTGCCAAAAGCAAAGTAAAAATAAACAGTGGAATTTGACTGATATCGTGAAAATTACATAAAGTTGGCCCAATTACAGCATTTGCCGCATAATAGCTACCGGCGATCGCCACCGCTAATGGAGGTTCTAAATATTGACGCGCTAGTACATAAAGCATTAAACCGCCAGCAGTTATCAGCATTACCAGCAACACCGCTAAAGTCGCCGCATTGGGAAACAACGCATATATAGGTGCCCAAAGTAACAAAGCTGGAGTAAAATGCTGTCCTAACCGATGATAAAAAACCGTAGGAACTTCCGAAGCATGGACAACATTAGTCGAAAGACTTGAAGACAGAGAACTTTGGAAAAATCGTCCGTGGATATTATTCCAAAAAACTTGATTAAAAATACCTTGGTCAAAAGAAGCGTAAAAGCTAAAATATCGATTTAAAATCAGTACAAGACATATAACAAAGAATACTCCCGCCACGGGGAGAACAGGTTTAATAAAAGTAAATAAATTTGATAAATTTGACCTTGATTTAGGAATAGATATAGTTTCTTGCAATTTCGACTACCTCATGTGCCCGTTATGAAGATAAAAAATTCAATTGTCAATTTTAATTTAAATATTATAAGGGTTTTTACAGTGAGCAGTGAGCAGTTATCAGTGAGCAGTTATCAGTGAGCAGTTACCAATTTAAAACTCCTAACTCCCCTTGTCTCCTTGTTCCCTTGTCTCCCCATCTCCCCCTCTTCCCCCTCTTCCCCCTCTCCCCCTCTCCCCATCTCGTGCTAGAAGAGATAAGTAACCTTCCTGCCTAAAGTTTCCCAGAAAATGCCTAATTTAATTGCTGATACTCAAAATTTACTTGTTGATTTAATAGCTCGTTACTCTAAGAAAGTTGATTATTTAATGATTCGCCTTGAGGAAGCTGAGGGGGCTGATATCTTATTACGTGGTGATAAGGTGGAAACTCTTAGCGAATGTATTTCTATTGGGGGACAAGTTAGGGCTTGTTATAAAGGTGGATGGGGATTAAGCAGCTTTAATAATCTTGCCACTATTGAAGACCGGATTCAAGAAGCTATCGCAGCAGCACGAATTGTAGGAGAAGAGGAAACTATATTAGCTCCTATAACTCCAGTGCAGGCAGTATGTGAGTTGCCTTTAACGGGTACCGATCCCAGAAATATATCTTTGAGTCAAAAGAAAGATTTGTGCGACAAATACACCGAATTACTCAAAAGTATAGATAATCGCATCACCACCACCTCGGTACGCTATGGCGATAGCGCTCAAAAAGTAATTATTGCTACTAGTGAAGGCACTTTTATCGAGCAATCTTGGGTGGATATGGAAATGCGTTTTGCTGCAACTGCTAGAAATGGCGACACAGTTCAAACCGGAAGAGAAACCACAGGCTCTCGCAAAGCTTTTGAAGATTTAACCAGTTTAGACGAGCAAGTTACCAGCGCCGCACGTAGAGCAATACAGGCTTTATCACTACCTTCAGTCAAAGGTAATGCTTACACCGTAGTCATCGATCCGGTTCTTACCGGCTTATTTGTTCACGAAGCTTTCGGACATCTTTCTGAAGCAGATATGGCTTATGAAAATCCAGATGTTTTAGAAGTAATGAGCCTTGGAAGAAGATTTGGTAATGAAGAATTACAGATTTTTGATGGTGCCGCACCTGAAGGACATCGCGGTAGTTATTATTATGATGATGAAGGAACCCCAGCTACTACTACTCAATTAATCAAAGATGGAATTTTAGTAGGAAGATTGCATTCTCGCGAAACAGCAGGCAAATTAAACGAAACTCCTACCGGAAATTCTCGCTGTCTGAGTTATCAATACGCTCCCATAGTAAGAATGACAAATACCTGGATAGAAAGAGGTAAGACTCCCGTAGATGACTTATTTTCCGGGATAAAAGAAGGAGTTTACGCCAAAAACTGGTTGGGTGGAATGACTAACGGGGAAATGTTCACCTTTGGTGCTGGTGAAGCATGGATGATTAGAAATGGTGAAATTGCCGAGCCTGTTAAAGATGTCACCCTTTCCGGTAATGTATTTCAAACTTTAAAAGATATCGAAGCGATCGGAGACGATTTTTACTGGGATGAATCCGGCGGTTGCGGAAAAGGCGGCCAAAACGGTTTACCCGTAGGTTGCGGCGGGCCAAGTTTAAGGATAAAAGATGTAGTAGTGGGAGGGGAAGCTGGTTAGAGACATGGGGAGATGGGGAGATGGGGAGATGGGGAGATGGGGAGACAAGGGGAGGAGTTAGGAATTACTCAGAGAGAACTGGTAACTGGTAACAAAAAATGTAAATAAAATTCCACTTTTGGAAAGTGGAGATAGACTGACGCGCCATGCATTTGAACGACGTTATTCTTTCTATCCCCTTTCCTACATAGATTTTTTTCATCAAGCTTCAATCCCTGACAGGGATTTAAGTTGATTTCAACGTACCCATCGGCGTTCGCTTCAAAGGGTTGTCAAATCTGGGATTCAGCCATTTTTTTTAGGTTTATTTTTCAACACCTACCCATCCGTGAATTCAGCAAAGAAAATACT
>JBARZF010000675.1:0-17884 GCA_049649675.1 Rivularia sp. (in: cyanobacteria)
AACTAGTCCAGCGAGCGGATATTTTTCCCGTATTATCGGTGTTTGGATTAACCAACTGTAATTGGGCGTTGGGGTATACAGGTATTTCTTCAGGGAAATCAGCAGGTAAAGTTTTTGCAGATGGTGAAGGAGTGCTGCTTACTTGCTTCGCACCGAAAACCAATGGGTTATCTTTCAGTTTAGAGTCAGCTTGCAGGGATTTCTCAAGATTTTTCGCAAAAGGAGTGTTTGCACAACCCGTTATTGAGAGTAAGACAACCAAACTTAAAAATACACCTGGGTATTTGCAGTGCAGCACGGGAAAATTATTTATAAGACTTCAACTATTACACTAGCGCAGACTGAGAGTTAGTTATTAGTTATTAGTTATTAGTTGTTAATGGTTAGTGATTTCGTAGGTTAGCTTCACGGCGCACTAGAAGGTAAAGTTTTTGATCAATAATTTTTACTTGCGCCGTAACCCAACATCTAATCCGAGTTATTTTACAAGATTTTAGATTCTCATCCTAAATTGACAACTGTAATGTTGGGTTACGACACGATTAAGATAAATTCTCGTTGCAAGTTAAATTAGCTTATGTGTCTAACCCAACCTACAAGCTACAAACTACAAACTTAATCAAGTTTTAGCTAACTTTCTTCTCCTAAGTCTTCATCTAAAATAGCATTAATATCTCTTCGACCATGTAGAACTCTCAAAATTTCTATATCAGTATCTCTTGTCCGATAAAAGACTAAATAATTTCTAAAACCCTTAATTGGTTGTTGACGAACATTAGCTAAATTGGGATTATCCTCCCTCGCGTACCCTGCCCATTTTTGGCGTTTGAGCTAACTGTTTAAAAGTTTCTTCAGCAGCAGCCAAAAATTTATCCGAAACATCCATATTATCAGCAGCAATATAAGTCGCTAAATCAACTAAGTCACGGATAACCTGGGGATGTTTATAAACATTACCCATTGGTATTTAAACCTTCATCCCCTTGAACTTTTGACCGCACCGCTTGACGAATATCATCCCAATCTTGTTCAGTTAATGGTGTTGCACTTCCAGAATTTAATCCTTCTAGCAATAAAGTCTCTAAACGTTCCTTCTCTTTACGTTTTTGGTCTTGACGCACTAACTCGCGGAAATATTCGCTAATAGTACTATAACCACCACCTGCAACCTGCTTCTCTATGTAAGCACGCATCGTATCCGGTAGAGAAATATTAATACTTTTCATCGCTATCTCAGACTATTCCACTTTATTCTGGCAGTTTATGCCATGCTTGAGTGCGAATCAAAACTTAAATCTCAAAAGCCCTATCATTGGGGAACTTGAATTTGTAGGTTGGGTTAAGCGATCGCGTTAACGAAGTGTGTCCGAAAGACATAACCCAACATCATCCGAATTTTGTTGGGTTGTGCCGTTCAGCTTTGCTGCGGCTCAGGCACAGCTGCGGTGAATGTTCCTCAACCCAACCTACTAACTGAGTAGGGAATAAGCGTGCGTTTTAACGTACTTTGTATATGCAGCCCTGAAATTTATTTCTCTGCGAGAAAGCCTCCGGCTTACGAGGTGGGAAAGTGAGCAAAACGAAAGAATTAGAAATCCAAGTAATATTACATAAATATTAAATTGTCGTGTATTAAAGTTTGCAAAAATTGGCGCGACCCATAAGAAATGACTGCAACGGCATATCTGACCAATATCCATACCATCCTCCACAACTTGGATGATAACCTCCAGTCGAGCAATCCTTATCTTTTTTCGATTCCAAATAAGGTAATCCCCCCCTTACATTAGGATTTATAAAATCTATACTTCCTATATTTGCTATAAAGCTTTGATAATTTCTAAGTACTGGCACTTGATAACCTTCAACGTCAATAAATGAACCACCACTTTTGCTGTGATAGGTGTACCAGTGCCAACCTACTTTCTTAGTGAAACGCTCATAATTCGACTGATGATACGACTCCTTAGCTTCAGGTGGTTTGATACTAAGCCTATTTCCGATCTGAAGCCAAATTTCCTTTTGCGCGCTGAAACCAAAATGTCCTTTTGAGTTTTGTACCCATAAATCATCTATTTTTTTTAAGTGATTACAGGGGAATTGCTCAATTTGTGGGTATACTAAGTAACTTTTCTTCACTTTTGTAATAAAAACCATTAGTTGCAAAGTTTTGAGGTTGGCTTGCTTCCAATTTTGCTTTTGTAAAAAATATTCAAGTCCATCATAAAAGTGCTGTATTAGAGAATTGCTAATTTCATTAATCAACTGGTTATTTTCTTGAGAATTTTCAGAATTGTCAAGGGTAATTAACTCAATTAATTGATAGTGTAAAGATTCAACTGTATTATCATCTAAAATAGAAAGTCCTGATTTTAAAGGGTTAATTCTATTTTCTTGAATAAGATTGAGTGCTTCTTGGTAAGCTGTTCTTGCTTTTTGAATATTTTTCTGTTGCTTGAATACATTGCCTTGAACAGTCAAGGCAAATATCTTTAATTGCAAAAATTCATGATTGGATTTATTGTTGGCTATTTCACTTTGATTCTCCTTCCATCCAAATAAAAAGTTTATACTATGTTCAATGGATGTTTCTGCTGATTCCCAATCTTCAAGGTATTGATGGGCTAATGATTTAGAAGCATGGAGATACGCTTGTTCAAGTAGAGGTTCTTTAATTTTAATAGCTGCTTTTTTTGACATTTGAATAGCTTCTTCTGAATCCGGAGGTAATTTTTCCACCAATTCTTTTAGCTGTATGGGATTGGCAACATATGTGTATGCTTTTTTTAGTTCATTTTGCGCTTTTAAAACTTTCTCACCAGCAATTGTTATTGAAATTACTGCTCCCAACAAAGTCAAACCTAAAACAAAACTCCCAATACTAATCCGTCGTTTAGCTTTCCTATTAGCTTCAGCTAGTTCTTCATTTCTCGTCTTCTCTGCCTCCTTATCCTTCCTCTCCCTCTCCAATTGCGCTTCTTTTTGTTCAACAGCAATTTTCTCTTGAATTTCCTTCTCCCTACTAGCTGCTAAAAATTGTTTATCTTGAAAACTTAAATTCTTATCTTTAGCCCATTCCTCAGCACTTTCTAAAGCCAAACCCCGCAAAAGTCGAGATTCATCTTTACCACCAGAAGCTACCCAAAATCTAAAGTTTTCCGAATAAGGACGCAGATTCTTTAATTGATTTTCTACCCAACTTTTATTAAAAACTCGTTGATAAACTCGATTATAAACCCTTAACTTACCTTCTCTTTGAACAACTAACCCAGATAATCTTAATTCACTATATTCAACATTTTTCTTAGCAGCAACTTCTTCATGTTGTTGAATCTGCTGGTACAATTCCAATAAATATCCTGCTCTTTGCTCGGAGGAAAGAATTCTATCTCTGATAGTTCGTAAATGTTCCGGATTATCCTGGGATTCCCAATTTTCAATAATCCTCGATTTGACAACTTCTTTTACAGAACGAGAATTATCTTTCTCGGATTCCTCTACCATAAACTTACACAGCTTTTGAGTCAGAAATGGTTGTCCCCCCGTCCAATCAAGAATTTCAGCCATTACCTTTCGTGGGCGATCGCACTTTTCTTGCAACCCTTCAATTAAAGGTTCAACTTCATCAAATTTAAAACCATGTAATTCGATTGCTTCCCCAATATTAAAAGGAGTTTGGGTTTTATTCTGAATCAAATCACCAGGAGTCGCTACTCCCAACAAAGCAAAGGTTAACCGTTGAAAAATAGGATTATCAACCCGTTGATTTTGAAAAAACCGAATCAATCCAAAAAAATCATCAGCGGAAAAATCTTGACTCAGCACCTTGTCAATTTCATCGACAAAAATCACTATCGGTTGCTGAATCTTCGCTAATAAAACCTTTTCAATAAATAGATCCAAACATTGTACTGGTGAGAGAACAGTTTGATGTTTTTGCCACCATTCCTGCCAATCAAAATCAAATTTATCTTCCAACTGACAGCTTTCTGATAAATTGTAAACAATTCCCCCATACCACTGTTGTTGATTTACATTCCCAATTCCCGTCAAATCAATTGCAGCACAGATAGTTCCTTGTTTTTGTAACCGCTGCATAGTCTGCACCCGTAAGCTAGACTTACCCATCTGTCGGGAGTTGAGGACGTAACAAAATTTACCAGCCTGCAATTTTTGGTAAAATTCCTCGTCAGCTTGTCGCTGTACATAACTGGGAGCATCAATCGGGAGACTGGCTCCGACTTGATAGAAAGTAGATGGGGGTTGGGTATTGGGTGTTGGGTGTTGGGGGGAATTCATTGGGATGGGGGAAATTTATTTTTTGTTTTCTAAGGCACGAATTAAGGCTGATAATTGTCTTCCGAGAGATTCACATCGACTTACAAGGGAATCAATAGCTTTTTCTTCGGCTAAATTTACCATTTTCGACAATAGAAGATGAGTTTCTAATTCTTTAAGAGAACCTTGTGCAATGTAGAGAAATTGTATATACTCAGGTCTGGTTTTTCTACCATGCCCCTCGGCGACATTGGCTGGAATAGAGGCTGATGCTCGACGAATCTGGGAAGTCATCCCATAAAGCTCCTCTCTAGGGAAAGCACGAGTTATGAAGTAGCATTCCTTTGCTAATTCCATCCCTACTTGCCAAACCTTTAAGTCACGGTAAGATTGTATTCCCATTAGTTAATTTGGTACTTTCTTCTCTTCTCTCAAACCTAAACCCCAACCCCCAACACCTATCCCCTATCCCTACAACACCCGGCGGAAATAATCGCGATATAGCTGACACCTTGGTGTAACGTGATTATTCTCACGAATCACCAATCCTAAACTGTGTAATTTATAAATTTCCATAGAATCTAATTCCACTCCCGCAGTTGAGTTAACTACTCGTTGCAAAGCTTTTACTAAATCCGGTGCTGAACGTAATATATCTAATAAATAACGCAGGTGATTGCGATAAATTCCCGCTTCTGTTGTCGCTGACTGTAATAAATCTTCAAAAGTTGTTTTAGCGATCGCCACATCATACATTGCCAACCGTAATAAGTAAGGATGTCCTCCTACCATTCTCCTTAACTCTGAGATTAAACTATCTTGGGTATTGATACCATGTCTCCTCGCTAAATCTTCTACTTGCTGCTGATTAAACTCTTGTAATTCTATGGGAACACCAGCATTAAAAGGTGATTGATGGTAATCCAAGGGAATATAAACTTCGGTAGAATGAGCTAACACCAACCGCAGTCGTTTCCAAACTTCAGAAATCTTTCCTTTTTCATGCCAGGAGCGCAACATCCCCAAGAAATCTTCTACTACTTCGCTATAGGGAAATAATCGATCTACTTCATCTAATACCAGAACTAAAGGGGAATTGATTTGTTTTAATACGTGCTTTTTAAAATAAGCCGTACAGTTGTCGTTACTACCTAAAAATGAAGTATTCCAAGCACTATCGACTTGATTTTCAAGCTCAAGATCCAAAGAAACTTTACTACACAACCAGCGGAGAAATTTATCCAAATTGGTAATGAATTCCTTATTCACACCACCCAAATCCAAATACACTGCTTGATAATTCAGCTTTTCTCCTTGGGCAATAATCCGTCTCGCAAGAGTTGTTTTACCCATTAACTTTGGTGCTTTAATCCGAATTAAGGCAGCAGGTTTTTCTAAAGTTTGATAACAAAGAGATTCAATCCCATCCCTTTCTAAATAAAAAGGAGAATCAAGCGGTACAGCACCATCGGGATATTCCAACGACTCCATAAAAGTACTATTAATTATAGAGTTTTGATTTTGCGATTGTGATTCTAAAGATTTTTCGTTGATAACATCCAAAATAATTCCGTCTTTTGCTCGCATAAAAAGTACTGGTGTAGCAAAATCCCGCTTATCTAATCCAACTTCCATCGAAATCGCATTGCGGGTTGATTGAATCGCTGCGTCTACCGGATAACCTAGCGCTAGAGTACGGTAAAATTCGTCTGTAAAAAGTTTGGCAGTAGAATCAAGTATCGTATATTGCATGGCTACAACTGCGGGAATTCCACGACGAACTAAGTTTGGTGCTGTGCCGCTCATAGCTTGACTTGAAGATACTGTCGCACCTTGACAGGAATTTAAAATAACTAAATCGACATGGCGATCGCCTAAGAAAAAATTAGCGAAACTCTCATCATTCAACAATTTGGATTTATTATTGTTATCCACAAGAGCAATGGAGCCTTTATTATTATCAAAGACACCGTGTCCGGTAAAGTGGAAAACATTGTAAGGTTTTTCTCGTAACTTCTGATTAATATTGCCGATAGTCGCTGCTTGCAATACATCTAATTCAATATTTCCAGCTTCTATATGCTTTGCCAGTGCGGAGCGAATCAGTTTTTCTTCACCAGCAGCGTCTAAGGAAGCTAAGTTAGTCGGAGTTGAAATAACTAACAATACCTTGAGCGGTAAACTCGCTGCTTTAATATCCCGCTTTTGTAAAGGAACATCAATATAACGAGAGACAACAGTTTCGGTGTTGTTTCCTAAAAAGGTATTAGTATCTTCATCGTAGAGAAATTCCCAGGGTAAGGAAGCTAATTCGGGAGATTCAAATATTAAACGCAAGCGGATGCTTTCTTGATTCGCTTGTGCGGCTGCTATTGTAGCGTGAAATCGAGCATTAATTTTATCGGGAAAAAGTGCTTGGTAAAGTTGACTTCCTAAAGCTTTGAATAATTCGCTATTTGTTTGTGCCGAGTCGATTAATTGTAAACTCAGTTTAATTTGGTTTCTTTCCCAACGCAATTCACCCGAAACCTCACCTTGTTGTGAAGAAGCGCGAATGTTGTTATTATTATCGACTAGTATTTGAAAATCTTGGTAATTCATTACGATTCGATTTGACATCACCACACCCAGCTAGAACTTCTGTTTCTCACGCATTTACAAAGGCTTGCTTATTAGTATCAAATAATACGTTTTTATGGAACGGATATTAAGCTTAAAAAACATCCCTTCTCGTTAATAGTTTCATATTTCATCAACTTATGCACTTAGGGGATGAAAATGAGCAAAATAGTAGTCGAACGCTTAATTGACAATTGTTGGGTATATTTGACTGTACAAAAATAGATGTTTTATTTCTTTTAGTTCCGCATTGGTAGTATCAACCGCTACCCTACAGCGAATAATGCGGCGAAAGCGGAAGTGAAAAGTATTTACGATTCATTTCCCAATACAAAACTTACTAAAAATCCTATCCAAAACAGATTCTGTAACTTCTTCTCCGGTAATTTCTCCCAAAGCGTTAATTGCACCTCTTAAATCTATTGTCCAGAAATCAAAAGGTAATTCCTCTTCAATTGTAATTTGCACTTGTTCCAGAGATGTTTTCGCTTGAATTAATGCAGCAGCTTGACGTTGATTAATTGCCAAATCGATATCTGAAGCTTCTAGATTACCAATTTGTACCTGTTCTAAAATCGCTGTTTCTAATGCTTCAATTCCTTGCTTCTTTGCTGCTGCTGTAAAAATTTGAGATTCTATATTTAGAATATTTAAAATTTGGGATTGAAGGAATTCATTTTGACTATTTTCTACCAAATCTATTTTATTAATTATTAATATCAAAGGACGATGCTTTACTTGTTGGTAAATTATTTCGTCATCCTTTGTCCATCCTGTTGTTGCATCAATTGTAAATAATACTAAATCGGCTGCTTGTGCGGCACTCCGCGAACGTTCAACACCAATCTTTTCTACTCTATCTTCTGTATCGCGGATGCCTGCTGTATCTAGTACTTGTACGGGTATGCCACCCACAACTAACTGCGATTCCACAACATCGCGAGTGGTTCCCGGTAAATCGGTGACAATAGCGCGATCGCTACGACTCCAAGCATTTAATAAACTTGATTTTCCCACATTCGGACGACCAACAATAGCTACTTTTAAACCCGTGCGTAAAAGTTCGCCTTTATCAGCAGTTGTTAATAATTTTGCAATCTCTGCTAAAACATTTTTAACATCGGATACTATGGCTTCACCATCCAAAGGCGGTAAATCTTCCTCAAAATCTATTCGCGCTTCAATTTCGGCAACAATATCCAAACATTTAGCGCGTAAATGACGAATAGAATCAGCTAATTTTCCTTGTAAACCAACAAGTGCTATTTGGGCAGCTTGAGGAGATTTTGCACCAACTAGATCGGAAATGCTCTCTGCTTGAGATAAATCAATTCGTCCGTTCAAAAATGCTCTTAAGGTAAATTCCCCCGGTTGTGCGAGTCTTGCACCACCTTCCAGGCATAATTTCAATACTTGCTGCACCGCCATAATTCCCCCATGACAGTGGAATTCTACAACATCTTCGCGGGTATACGATCGAGGCGCTTTCATAACTAACAACAAGGCTTCATCTACTAACTTTTGCGTTTGGGGATGGCGAATATAACCGTAGAGAATCCGGTGAGATTCTACAACTTGTTTTCCCGGTGCGTGGAAAATATCTTCGGCGATTTGTAAGGCTTGTGAACCAGAAATTCGCACAATTCCTACGCTACCCTGTTGGGGGACAACAGCAGTGGCGATCGCCGCGATGGTTCCAGTTGTAGCAAAGGTTTCAGGCATTTCTTAAATTGGGCATTGGGGATGGGGGGATAGGGAGAGGGGGAGAGAGGGGGTAGAGGGGGTAGAGGGGGTAGAGGGGGGAGAGAGGGAGATGGGGAGATTAAAAAATTTTAACCTTTAACCTTTAACCTTTAACCTTTGACCTTTGACCTTAATTACTCCTAACTTCTCCCTCTCAATCCAAAATCTAAAATCTAAAATCTAAAATCGGATTGCGCGTTAATATTTATCCAGAAGCTAATATCTGCTTGAAAAAGTATTAGTTAAGAGGGGAACACTATGGAAGAACAAAAAATCAATTGCGCTGAAGCCTGCGTTAACGGCTGTGTTTTAGGAGACAAATGTCCGAATAAAGAGTATGGGCAAGAAGCATCACAATTTATTCAAGATACTTCCTTGGACAAAATGCTCGAAATGGCGGAAGTCGCCAGAATGAAAAAATTGTCGGAGCCGCCTAAATGGGTGATTCCCGATGAAATTTGATTAAAATTTGTTTAATTATAGGACAAATTATAGGACAGCCCAAAGTGGCTGTCTTAATTCTAAAATTTTCATTTTAAATTTTATTTTATAAATCATCTACATCTATATTTAATTCTCTTAATTTAGCTGCCAAACGTTCGGCTCTTTGAGCTTCTCGATCTGCTCGTTGTGCTTCTTGCTCTGCTCTTTGGGTTTCTTGTTGCGCTAATTCTTGTGGAGTCGGAAGTATTTCTCCTTGGGGAGTGAAATAGCGTAATTGTCCGTTCTCAACTCCTAAGAATAAACTTAACTGCTCGCTCCATAACCAACCTTGCTCGTTTGCTTCTAATGGCTGATATTCACCATGAGATAAGTAAAATCCTTTGAATTCTAAACTATTTGGGTCAAACCAGAAGTAATCTGGAGTGCGAAAAGTATTTTGATAAATCTTCTTCTTTAATTCTCTATCTGTTGCCGCTGTGGAATTTGAAAGTATTTCTACAATCACATTTGGATACTTGCCGTCTTCTTCCCAAATCACCCAGCTTTTACGCGGTTTGCGTTCGGTTCCCAATACCGCGAAAAAATCTGGTCCGCGAAACTTTTCTGACTTCAGTTGACGGTTACTGTAATAAATCGTCAAATTACCAGCAACATAGAAATCATTGCGGTTTTGCCAAAATAACTCTAAGCACTGTATCAGCAGAATCATCTGCTTTAAATGTAAATCGCTTTCCAAAGGTGGCTCGTCGCTATATAAATCTCCTGGGGGAAATATTACATTATTTTGGATGTCTAATTCTACGGTTTCTAAATCTGGAGTTTCTAATTCTTTGGCAACAGACATAGTGGCAAGTATTGGAATGCTATAAGTCTAGCGTAGCGTGGGTCAGGAAATTAAGTTACAGCAACGTCAATATAAATGTAAAATTCATCATAGGTATTATTGTGAAAAATAAGTATTAAACATGATTCCCTTAAAACTATCAAAGTTTAAAACAATTTTCATTTTAGGAATATGTGTTGTTGGTGGAACTGCGTTTGCTCAAACGCTTGCTCCGACAGATAATTTAGTTGAATTCAATACAGATGAAGGGAAAAATTTACTACTTAAAAGTAAATCAACAGAAGATTTTTTTCCTTTGACTATGCAGTTTGTCACTCAAGACAATCAAGCATACTGTGGAGTGGCTAGTATTGTAATGGTACTTAATAGTTTGGGTATTCCCGCACCCGAATCTCCAGAATATAAACCCTATCGCGTATTTACTCAAGATAATTTTTTTAGCAATCAAGCCGCTGTCAAAGTAATAAGTCCTGATGTTGTTTCTCGTCAAGGAATGACACTGCAAGAGTTAGGAAAACTATTAGAAAGTTACCAAGTTAAAACACAAGTTTATCATGCAGGTAATACTAACTTAGAAGAGTTTCGCAAGCTAGCAACAGATAATTTAAAACAATCGGATAATTTTATTATTATCAACTACTTACGTAAAGCAATTGGTCAAAAAACAGGCGGACATATTTCTCCTTTAGCTGCTTACAACAAAGAAACAGATAGATTTTTAATCCTGGATGTTTCTCGTTACAAATATCCCCCAGTTTGGGTAAAAACGGAAGATTTATGGAAGGCTATGAATACTGTTGATTCGACTTCGGGTAAAACACGTGGTTTTGTATTTGTCAGCAAAAATTAGCGATTCGCTAACTAAAAAATCAAATATATAAAGAAAAACACAATATCCCATGCCAGCTTCAAAACTAAAAGATAGAATAATTGCGGCGTATCGCAAACTATTAAAATAATGGGAATATCAGCTATAGCCAGAGAAAAATTGCTTGCTCGGCAAAAGCTACCGGATTTCTTCGGTGCGGAAGCAGTAAAACCCAGCTACGACGGACTTGGTTTGAGTAATATTGCTTCGTTGGCGATTGACTGGCTGGCTCCCGATGCTCCGACTTTGAGCGAGGAAACTGCAACACCTGCTTTCAATCCCGAATTATTAGCAGCATCTGAAGTATCTGAAGCTTGGAAATCTTGGCAAAATCAAGCACCCATCAATCATGTCGTGCTGTTAATTTTGGATGGTTTTGGTTACGAACAATTACAAACCCTTGCAAATTCTAAGGATGCTCCAAACATCGCCCAAGCTTGCGATCGCCCTGAAGGTTTTTTCATGCCCGCAACTTCGGTTTACCCTAGCACTACCGTAACGGCTTTAACTTCGGCAGCGACTGGTTATGCTCCCGCACAACACGGGATGATGGCGACTAATCTTTATATGCGCGAAATTGGCACTATAGTTAATTTTATTGGTTTTCGTCCCCAAATTGCTGCTAGTAGAGGCTCTTTCCCCGATACTATATTTAATCCTGAAAATCTGCTTCCCATTCCAAATATATATTTACGCATGGAGAAAGCGGGAATAGATGTAGAAATTATCAATTTTGACCAGTTTAAAAATACAAGTATTAGCAGGTTTACTAGCGCTGGCTCGGAAGCTGGCAATGATGGTTTTAAAGGTTATCGCACTCCTTCAGATGCTTTTGCCCAATTGCGCGAACGTTTATTAACAAAAACTAGTCAACAAAAAAGTTTTACCTATTTATACGTACCTACTATAGATTCAGTTTCTCATCGTTACGGGCCGCTGAGTTCTTCCTACAAAGCGGAAGTTGCTACATTAGATTTTGCTCTCAAAAAACAACTTCTCGAACCTTTGGAGGGTCGTAACGATACAGTTTTGTTACTTACAGCCGACCACGGACAAAGGTATAATCCCTTAGAAAATACACTTTGGTTAGAACAGCATCCCGAATTAACTCAAAATTTATTTGCTCCGATAACGGGTGAGTCGCGAGTTCGTTATTTACATACCAAACACGATAAACAAGCTGCTGTTTCAGATTATATTAAGCAGAATTTTAGCGAAAACTTTTTTACCATAACTAAATCAGAAGCGATGGAATTAGGTTTATTTGGACTTCCGGGTAAACCTTTGGGTAAGGAAGCTGAAGATAGAATTGGTGATTTACTGCTTATTTCTCACAAAGATTGGATATGTCGTCAGCATATAACTAATGAAGAACGCTATAAAGGGCATCTTGGAGTTCATGCTGGTTTAAGTAGTGCTGAAATGTTGATTCCCTTTCTTGCTTATCGGTTTTGAGGAGAGGGGGAGAAGAGTAAAATTATGAATTAATTACAGATAACCGTTGCATCTTCACGCTGTTTTACCAACTGCTTAACATAAACTGCCTTACCATCGCGAAATGTAATTGTGGCATGATTACTATCTCGAACAACTAGTTCTGTTTTTACATCACCTGCGGTTAATTGAATTGTATTTCCCACAATCTGTCCTTCAGTTTTGGAGCAGTTAAGACTATCATCCCAAGTAACAATAACTTTTCCATCGCCGTTTGACTTAATTGCATACCAATCATATGCATAAATACGACCAAGATTAGACTGCAAAATTTTAAGCTGTCCTGTTTCTGTTACCCAATAGCCGACAATTACTTTAGCTATATCTATATCTAATTGACTGGGTTTCGTTTGTGGAGCAGGTTCAACTGTGGTATCTACAGATTTTTTGCTGTACTCTTCACTACAACCCAAAGATATAATAAGAATAGAGGCAGTGATTGAAAATTTAAGAAATACTATATATAAAACAGATTTCACTGCGATTTATCTCTAAAAAAATGATTGTATAATCGCATATTAATGTTAACTTCGCGATGCGTTGCTTTTGTTACTAAATCTGAAACTGGATCGAAGTATCGGCGGTTCGCAAAGCGGTTGGGCTTAGCCTTGTTGTAATCAAATTTGTACTCACCTAGAAGCTCATCATCTGAATTGTGTGATTTTTCAGCCATGCGTTTTGCTCATAATCTTTATGTCGTCAGTCATGCTTGGTTAATATTAAGAAAACCCGTTTTTCCAACAAACCGGGTTTATAGCAGTAGCAATTATTCAAGTTAAAATTCTTCATTACAATTGTTTTTTCAAAGATTGTAAAGAAGCCCAACGACTATCAATTGGTTGATCTTCTGTTTCAATTTCTTGCTGATTTTGCTCAATTCCCGGACATTTTTCTTCACATAGCTGACGCTGGGGAATCTCTAAACACATTTGTTCGTATAGCCAAACACTGGGATGAAAGTATCCATGTGGTGAGACACTTTCTACTAATTCATCTAGAGCAACTTCTCTTTCTGCCAGAAATTCTTCTTCAACGGCTTCTTCATCTAACCAAATAATTTCTGAAGCATTAAGTCGAACGCGATGGTTGTATTGTTGTAAACAACGGTTGCAGCTTAAGGTCATAATTGCTTCAGCTTGTGCCGTTACTTCTAAGAAATTTCCGCGATGCTCGACGCGAATATTACCGCGAACTGGGGTTAAAGTATTTAAACCTGGTAGAAACTCTTTAACAACTATATCTTCTATCGGTTTTGACGCTTGAGCAAGCTGGGGAATATAAATTGCGTCCATATTATTCACCGTTTATTGATTTCAAAGTTTATTTATTTTAAATAATATAAAAAGGAAGAAGGTAAGGGAATATATTTGTAGATATTTCTATATATTCCCAACCCTCAAATCTACTTACCATACTGCTGGACGTATAACCAGATGGCGATGTGGTTCTTTACCTTGACTGAAACTTTCTAAATCTTCAAAACCCTTCAACAAAGTGTGAACTTGACGACGTTCGGCTGAACTTAGGGATTTTACTTCCACTTCTTGTCCGGTGTTACGGACTCTATCAATTACTTCTTCTATCATGCCGCTAATCTCGGCTAACCGAGTAACACGGTAGCCGTTTAATTCGACTGTATAAGATGCTTGTTCCTCAGTTTCTTGGTTCAAGTTAAGAATAGAATTTGCTAGATACTGAATTGCATCTAGCACTTTACCATCGCGTCCGATCAAATTTTGGATTTGAGTTTCGGTTAATTTGGATTCCTCAATTGTCAACCAATAGCTATTAAGAGAAAGTGGATCTTTTTCTCCCAAGGTGTTTTCCTCTTTATCGCTTTTAATCTCCGCAGAGAACCCAGATAATTGCAGCAGTTCTTTTAACCACTGCTCCCCGCGTTGCATCCGAGTATCGCTCATCATCAGCTTGTTGCTTTTTTCTTAGTACTTTTTGGTTCAAAAGGTAGCGCTTTTGCTTCTGCGCTTAGGGCTTCTTTTTCCTGCGCGTCCACAATTTTTTGTATATCTTCTGCTAAGGGTTCTTTAGAAAGGATGTAAGTTTGTAGGGTTTGGAAAACGTTACCAATTACCATATACATCAATACCCCAGCAGGTAACGGGAAGAATAAAAACATCCCGGAAAACAAAATTGGAGTAAGTTTAGCTACAGTATTCTGCTGTGGATTATCAGTTGCATTGCCTTGTCCGGAAATTAACTGGCTCACGTAAAGCGAAACGCCAAACAGTCCAATCATCGAGACGATATCCCAACGAACGGTACCATCGTCATCAAATGCGCCTACTCTACCCAAAGCCTGGATAAACAAAAAACCCGTATCTGCTGCTAAACCAGGAATCTGTCCTTGAATAGTCACATCTCCGGGCTGTAAGGCTTCTATATTACCTTCAGAATCAATGTCGATCCGTTCTGCTCCCTTAGTTACTTTCCACTGAGGCAGTAACTTATTCCTATTTTGTGGGTGCTGCTCCAAAACCTCTTCAAACGGTTTACCATCAACTGTTTGATATTGAAGCTTGGTGTGTTCTCCTACAGCTAACTTATTTCCACCGGGAAGAATCGCAGCTACTTTTATGCGATCGCCTTCATCAACATAAATACTTGAAGGCTTTGTAGCGAATGCAGCTGGTTGAATTCGTTCGATTTGTTCGCTAGGCAAAATGTCTAAATTGACGTTGTAGTTTGCAGTTGCGAAAGGCGAACCCCGTAATGTTGCGAAAAGCGCGAACAATACAGGCATTTGCAAAAGCAAAGGAGCGCAACCAGCAAGTGGATTGCCAAATTCCTTTTGAGTATTCATCATCTCTTCTTGCTGCTTCTGCGGATCGTCTTTATATCTTTCTTTGACTTCCGCCATCCGCTTCTGCATTACCGGCTGCACAATCTTCATCTTCCGCATATTGCGTATCGATCCCGCACTCAAAGGATAGAGTGATAAGCGGATGATTAAAGTTAGAGCAATAATCGCCAATCCATAACTCGGCACAATGCTATAGAACAAGTCTATGATTGGCAGCATTACATTGTTCGAGAGGAACCCAATACCAAAGTCCATTATTTTGAATTCAACCCTATAGACACTAAATTAACTGAATCTAATTTATCTAAATCCCCATTCAAAATGCGACTAGCTATCCTACGGATAGCCGCACATTTTTCAAGTACCGATAGTCCAATCGGTGAAATAGATAGATATAGCACCAATCCAAAACTAAAAATTAAAAACTAAAAATCATTTTTGATTATTTTTAATTTTTTCTAAATTCGTATTTTGTATTTTGAATTGATTTATCTTGAGGCACGGCTACGAAAAACCCTGCTTAACTCAAAACGATGAACTTACTTTTTTTGGGCATCGGCAAACTTAGGATTTCTAGCAGTTACCTGTTGAGAAATATAATTTTCAAGTTCCCGAAACTTAGGAAGCGCTCTTAATTCTAAACGGCTACCATCTCTAAGAGTTAGTACCATATCGCCCCACAAGCCAACACCACGGGGAACTGACGCTATTTTCACAACTTCCGAGTAAATTATGTCCGTGCGATCGCCTCCCCTCCAACCACCAGTGACTGATATACGCCTATCGGTGATACGGTAACGCAGCCACAATGCTCTGACAAAAGCACCAACAGCTAACGGTATACCAACGATAGTAAGACCAATCAGTATACCTATAATTAAATCCCCAATATGAGGACCACCTTCATAATAAACTTCTTCACGAATGCCCATTTATGACCTCGGCTTTTACCAACAACTGCTCTAATTCTTGCAGAAATTGTTTGCTTCCGCACTCTTGTTGTGCGGCTGTTGGTTTTACAACTACCACTAATCGCCATTCGGAGGCTAGTTTCGGTAATAATTCATATAAAACAGCTGCGATTTGGCGTTTCAGTCGGTTGCGTACTACAGCTTTTTTACTAACCTTAGTACTAATTGATATACCAATTCGCGGTGGAGTAATTGAGGGAGGCGTTTTTTCTGGTTCATTTTTGTCGGGAGTATCCCAAGAAGGTAACTTATCATTACACGGTTGTAATGCTCTCAAGGTCATGTAATAACCATGAATGCGAAATCCTTCCCGGAAAACTGCCCTAAAATCGTGTCGAGACTTGAGTCGATTTGAAGACGGCAAAGCCAAGATCAAATACTCCTAACCTTTCAACACAAAGCGCCTAAACACTTAAACGCTTAAACGATGACGACCTTTTTTTCTTCTAGCTCGAATCACGTTTCTACCGTCCGGTGTCCGCATTCTCGCACGAAATCCAGAAGTTCTCTTTCTCTTACGGCAAGTGCCGCCTAACGTTCTTTTCATAAGAAAATCTCGGTAATTTGGAAACTCAGTCTTTTTAAAGCTGAGAGGAAAAATGCCCCGCGTGGTTTTAATTACCCGTAAAGGGTCTGGTTTTTGTTGGTATAACCCAGGAACCAGTAACCTGTAATTAGTCTCCTCGACCACCATAGATAAGATGTCTTGCCTTTACGCAACACCTAAACAATTAGGTTTAGAGATAATCCAGACTGGAGAAGTATCTGGAAGTCTTTGCCGACCTGTGGCTCACGGTCTAATCAGTATTACGTAAGAATTGTTTCTTACAAACCCAGAGTCTTCAGACCTGGGTCACTGATAATTTTCCTTCCTGGCACCTGTTAAAAATTACAATCCGTTATTATACCATTTAATTTTTAAATTTTAAAGCCAAATTATTTTAGTTAATGGGTAATAGTTAATAAGTAATGGGGAATGGGGAAGTAGGTAGATATTCCCAATCCCCAATCCCCAATCCACCATGCCCAATTTTAATTAATCCCGATAATCCAAGTTCCGACATAGCGGGTAAGGGCTGTTTTATCGCCAGGAGATTGAATTAAGCAGTTAAAATAGAATGTTCCAGGAAAATCTGGATTTTGCACGTTGGATAACTGCAACTCGACGCTCTTACCTGCGGGGATGGGTTCCTTGGGATAGATTTCAATTACTTTCCCTTCTTTATCCCATTTCACTTCTGATACGGCTACTTTTTTGCCTTTTCCCCTTCCGACTTTGATTTCAACTTCGTCGGTATCGAATTCTCCATCGTAATAATCTGGATAAGCAATGACAAACTTTTCAGTCGCCATCTTCAGCTTTTTGCCGGGAATTCTTAAACGGTATCGATCCCAGTCACGTGTTTGCCCGCCAAAGTCCAATCGATATGATAGTTGATTTTCACTCTTTACACCGCTAAACAAAGTTAATCCTGGTAAACCTTGTGCAAAGGTGATAGCTGGCATTCCAGCAAGTAAAAAGCCAGTTACGGCTACAGCAGAAAGTAAACGTCGCATAGTAATCACTCCTAAGCGTAGAAATTGTTGTTATGAACGCGGTACGAAGTTAACGCCCTTTTACTAAACTTTACTACTGAATCCCAAATACTTGACGTAAGCCACTTACAAAAAGTGTCATCTTCCGTATTAATATGCAATAAGCTTAAAAAAGCAAGTATCTTAAAGATATATATATAAAGTATAATTTCTTATATAAGTAAAATAGAGGTCTCGGGAAATTTAGATGCTCTTGAGAGTTATTTCAA
>JBARZF010000676.1:0-18265 GCA_049649675.1 Rivularia sp. (in: cyanobacteria)
TTTTAACATAAACCCGGCTTGTAATTCATGAGCGAAAATGCGGTGTGGCTATGCCTCCCGCATTATTCGCATCCCGACACCTCCCTTACGGGTAGGTATGGGACTTCTTACAATTGAAAGTTAAAAAACAACTTTTGAACAATTGATAATTTTGGTAGGCTTAGAACAGTTTAAAAAGGGAATAGGGATAGTAAGCAGTCGCAATTGGTTAATATAAAATCACAAATTCAATTATTGTTATTTTAAAAATAAAACCAATTTTTATACTGATTTTTGAAATGGCTTTCGCTGTTTAACTGCAATTATCAATCCGAGATGAGCTAGTTACTTATACACAATGGGAGCATCCCAAATGTGTAAGTTTTTTTGTAGTGCGGGCTTCTAGCCTGCTTCGTATACAGTAGGGAGCAAGATGCTCCCACTACAAATTTTATTTTTGCCTTGATTGGGATGCTCCCTACACAATATATTGTCGCTGCATGACGCTACAGCGAAAATTGCTAAAATATAGAGTTAGATTGCTTTTTTTCACTGTTGCCCGTTTCCTTTTACCATCAAAAATCAAACAATCTCCGCTGCCATTTCTTCTTGACAACCTAAACTTTTACGCTCTTTAAAAATTGCTTGCTTCATTCCTTGGGTATAAGGCTGCAATAAATTATTTTGCTCGGAATCCAAACGACTTTCCATTTCTGCGGCTAATACTTCGCACCATTTTTGAGTTAATTCCCATTTAATTTCAACTCCTTCTACAACCATCGCGCATAAAGGAATTAATTCTTTTTCGATTGGTGCCATATTTTTTTCTAAAAAGCATAATAGTATATAAGCCTGGAACATATTTAAGTCGCGGTGGCAAGAATGAGATATACCTCCATCTGCTAATTTTCCTCTTCTACTACGACTGTTAGGTAACAATTCAATTAGTTTGCCATAAACTAAGTGGGCTATTTCTGATGAAGCTGGCATCATTTGTTCTACAAGCTTCAATTCCGGCGAATTTAGTTCATAATTAGCAGCATGAGAACAAACTCTTTGCCAAGGCATTGCTACTTGTTCCTCGATAAATTTAAAGTAAGGAGCTAGCAATACTTGTTCGGCTGTTGTCAACCGCTTTAACATTAATTTATTAGTAAAATTAAGTTGTGAAGTCATAAAACCCAGAGTGCGCCAATCTTTAGATGCTACGTGCTGCTCCTGAAATATGAATAATATAGGTTCTAAAGCATATGCAAGTTCTTCAACTGCCGGTATCACCCATTGAGAAAGAGTGTTATTTTCTACTTCTATTTTCGGCGATTGCTGCTGATAAATTTCTATTAATTTTTTATAAACACGGAAAGCGAATTTTGTAATTCGTCTTGCTTCGCTTAAATCTAAGACGTTAGGAATATAGCTGTAGAGATTTTTGGTTTGTATCCACCCCATCTGACAATTTACATCCAGCATTTTATCCTTTAACTTGTTAGCGGTTGAAGCTCTACCTTTTGGTGTTGATGCTTTCAATAATTCATCGCAAGATGAACTATTCACCAATAGGGGCGATATTTCAGGTGTATAACGGCGTGCCCAAAGATTAAGCAAGCATTCCGATGAAGGCGTTTTTACAATTTTAGAGGCTTTTAACATTTATTTTTGCTTTGTATTTTTATGCAATGGATAATAATCGCTGTAGTAAAATACTTAGATTTTTATATGTCGTATAAAATGGATGTTAAATATAGTGTAAATATAATACAAGTAAAATAAATTAAATTGTTCGCTAAGTTTGATGAAAATATCTTGTCTTAATATTTTTATATTGTTTCAAAGTTAGTTACTTAAGCATTGTCGCCGTCACAAATATTTTTAGCTACTACAAGCGAATATAAATAGTTAGTTCTACTGAATAGCTGTGACCCGCGAATATTATATCATGTATAAATACTGGAGCCTATCGATACATCTAAGTATAAGCTGTGTTTGTCAAACCGTAATTCGATCAACAACAATCTTTTAAAGAATGAATTTTATACTTATACAGCAACATGTTTTTACGATGGAAGCTTTATCTGAATCATAATTTTATCAAAACTTTATCAGATATTTATCTTACTTTACCAATTCTTTGTACAGTTGATAGATGAAAAACTTGAAGAGTCTTTAAGATTTGATATAATTTCTGTAGCAACGGTTACAGAATGCCGTTGTTTTATCGTTTGTTGCTACCGTACAGCGTTAGATGGGAAGCTCCATTGCTTGCCGGTTACTTTATATTGAGTAAACAAACCAGATCGTTAATACACTTGTTCTGATTATCGAGGTCAAACTTTATTGTAAGAAATTTATTTGAACTTTGACTCAAGTTAATAGTCTATATATGAAAAATTAGACAATTAAAATAGTATATGTATTTGCAACTGTACCCATAGGTTATGAGGCTAGTAATTAGTTTTGTAGTTTTATATACAGTTAAATATTATAGTTTTTTTTATAGTTGCAATTATTAGCTAATTAGGCTAAATAGCGATTATATTATATATTCTCAAGTCAACATAGCAGCAACAGACTTAATTCTATTTTTCAATTATAGTAAATATTGTTACTATAATCATATTTTGCTTGCTTAGTTGAGGCTTTATTATATTTTTTACTAAAAATATTTAAGTATTTGATTATAAATTAATATCATAAAAATGATAGTAATTTACTTTATGAGGGTGAGTAAATTTGTCTTGAGAATTATTAGTAAAGTAATTGTTTAAACAAGAGCAAAAATAATATTAATCTCCGATAAGACAACTACATAAAAATATGAAAATTTGGTTGCACAGAATAAAAAGTTGTTATAATTATTATTAATCCAGGTACATATATAAATCAAAAAAAGTATCATATTTAAGTATCTTTTTTTTAGATGTTTTGATTATTCTCAAGTAAATAAGAGGGGATTTAAATGTATTTACTTGGTGAGCTAAATAGTGTGGAAGAATCAGTAATCAACTGATTTGTTATGAGTATTTTATTTTTTGAGAAATATCATGCGCTATAAGATTTTTTCATAAATTACCTGATAAAAAAAAGGTAGGGGAATCTATAAATAGCTCGTACTAATTATATTAACCGCACAAAGGAGTTTTACTAGATATGCAATTAGAAGATTTGGAAGCAATTGACAAAATAGAAAAAGAAGCGCTCCTTCAACTCCAGAAGACAATTATCTACTTTAAAGGTCGTCCTGTTGGTACGGTAGCGGCTTTAGATGGAAGCGTTGACTCATTGAACTACGATCAGTGTTTTGTTCGAGATTTTGTTTCATCTGCTCTATTTTTTCTGATTAAGGGAGAAACGGATATAGTCCGTAACTTTCTCGAAGAAACTTTGAAATTGCAGCCAAAAGATAATCAGTTGGATGCTTACAAACCAGGGCAAGGCTTGATGCCAGCTAGTTTCAAAGTAGTATCTAAGAATGGAGAAGAATATTTAGAAGCGGATTTTGGCGAACACGCGATCGCAAGAGTAACACCAATTGATTCTTGCCTGTGGTGGCTGATAATATTACGTGCTTATGTAGTTGCAACCAAAGATTATTCACTGGTATATCAACCGGAGTTTCAAACAGGTATTGGGCTAATTTTGGAACTCTGTTTGGCAACTCGCTTTGATATGTATCCAACGCTGTTGGTTCCGGATGGAGCCTGCATGATTGATAGACGTTTGGGTATTTACGGGCATCCTTTAGAAATTCAATCTTTATTTTATGGAGCATTGCGTGCGGCACGAGAAATGTTAATTTGTCAGGGCAATCAAGATTGGGTGATTGCAATTGATAATCGTTTACCCATTTTACGTGCCCATATTCGCAAGCATTATTGGATAGATATTAAACGTTTGAATGCTATTTATCGCTACAAAGGTGAAGAATACGGTAAAGAAGCTGTCAACGAATTTAACGTTTATGTAGATTCACTACCTTACAACGATTTAGCTAAATGGTTGCCCAAAAAAGGTGGTTATTTAGCAGGTAATATTGGCCCATCACAAATGGATACTCGTTTCTTTTCTTTAGGAAACTTGATGGCGATTATTTGCGATTTAGCAAGTGAAGAACAGTCGGAAGCCATCATGACTCTCATTGAAAAAAGATGGGAAGATTTAGTGGGAGATATGCCGATGAAAATTACATTTCCGGCATTAGAAAATGATGAATATAAAATAATTACTGGATGCGACCCTAAGAATATTGCTTGGTCTTATCATAATGGTGGAAGCTGGCCTGTTTTGATGTGGATGTTAACGGCTGCGGCAATTAAAACAAATAAAATATGTATTGCCGAAAGAGCGATTCATATTGCTCAGTTACGTCTTCAAGAAGATGAATGGCCGGAATATTATGATGGTAAGCGAGGAAGATTGATTGGTAAGCAATCCAGAAAATATCAAACTTGGACAGTTGCCGGATTGCTACTAGCAAAAGAAATGATTAAAGAACCATCTCATTTGTCATTACTTAATTTTGAGCCATTTACTATGGAAGAAGCTTCCAGAGCCTGCGAATTTGAAATTGATAGCTTCGATGCTTGACAGTTAACAGTGAGCAGTGAGCAGTGAGCAGTGAGCAGTGAGCAGTTAACAGTTAACAGTGAGCAGTGAGCAGTGAGCAGTGAGCAGTGAGCAGTTAACAGTGAGCAGTTAGGGACTTCCCAATAATAAAATATCCGATCTGCTGTAGGTACGCAGCGTGTGTCTCAAGCGAGCTTTCCGGCTCCCATTACCATCCAAAGGATAAATCGTTTTTTGTAATCCTTCTCACAGATGTAAGGTAAAGTGAGGAGGATTATTTATTTTGGTAATTGGGCATTGGTAATCGGTAATTGGTAATTGGTAATTGATAATTGATAATTGATAACTGGTAATTGCCAGCGCAGTAATCAATGTAATTAATTAATAGTGAAATCTATAACTCCTAACTCTTAACTTTCCCCTTGTCTCCCCATCTCCCAATCCCCCCATCTCCCCATCCCCCTCTCCCTATGCCTACCCCATCCTCTCGTCAACAAGCTTTAATAGCCCTGCGAGATGTTCATAAGGGGGCTTATGCCGATGTAGCATTAGATAGAGCTATAAGAAAAGTTGATTTACCCGATAACGAGCGCCGTTTGGTAACAGAATTAGTTTACGGTAGCGTCAGAAGACAGCGAACCCTTGATGCAATTATTGATTCCTTAGCCAAAAAAAAATCCCATCAGCAACCTTTACTACTCCGCAGCATTTTACATTTGGGTTTATATCAACTGCAATTTCAAGAAAGAATTCCCCCCAGCGCTGCGGTTAATACTACGGTTCAATTAGCTAAGGATAACGGTTTTTCTGGTCTTTCTGGTTTTGTTAATGGTTTGTTGCGACGGTATATTCGGCTTGGGGAAGGTAAGAGAGATGGGGGAGAGGGGGTAGAGAGGGGAGAGGGGGAAGAAAACAAAAAAAATCAAATAATTCCTATTGAACTACCTGACAAAGAATCAGAAAGGTTGGGTATTTTATATAGTTTTCCCGATTGGATTGTAAATGTATGGATCGAACAGTTCGGTTTTTCGGAGACGGAGAAATTATGTGAATGGATGAATCGAACTCCAAGTATTGATTTGCGAGTTAATCAACTAAGTTCATCTGTAGAGCAAGTTGAAGCAGCATTACAAGAGCGTGGTATTTCATCTCAACGACTTCCTAATTTACCGCACGCTTTACGCTTATTAAGCTCTGCTGGTGCAATTAAAAATTTACCCGGTTTTAATCAAGGATGGTGGACAGTACAAGATAGCAGCGCTCAACTGGTGAGTTATTTACTTAATCCTCAACAAAATGAAGTAATAATTGATGCTTGTGCCGCTCCTGGAGGCAAAACAACCCACATCGCAGAATTGATGGGAGATACAGGTAAAATTTTTGCTTGCGATCGCACTGAATCCCGTCTGCGTAAGCTGCAACAAAATACTCAACGACTCAACATAAAATCAATTGAAATTTGCATAGGTGATAGTCGCGAATTAAATCAATTTGTTAATCAATTAGATAAACAATTAGCCGATAAGGTATTGCTTGATGTTCCTTGCTCCGGTTTGGGAACTCTCCACCGTCATGCTGATGCACGTTTTAGACAAACACCGGAAAATATACAGGAACTTTCTATACTTCAAGGAGAACTTTTACTAAATACTTCAACTTTCGTCAAGGATAGTGGCTCGTTAGTTTATTCAACCTGTACGCTGCATCCAGCAGAAAATGAAGGTGTTATCAAGTCCTTTTTAGAATCAAATTCTAACTGGGAAATTCAACCTCCCGATGCAGATTCACCCATTCGTGAATATGCAACTTCCGAAGGTTGGATTAAAGTATTGCCTCATAAACACAACATGGATGGTTTTTTTATGGTGCGCTTGAGAAAAAAGCACAATTAAAATTGTAAGATTTCGGTAAGGGAAAATTTTTTAAAGGAGGTGAACATGATAAAGAAACCTGATGTCAAACAGTTGTTAAAAATTTTAATTGCAGCAGCTTGGATTGATGGCAAGATTCAGCCAGAAGAAAGGCAGTATCTTCAGCAAATAGCTCAAGAAAAAGGTATCGCAACAGATCCAGAAATCAAACCTTGGCTGTACGAATTAGTTCCTATTAAACCAGAGGAATGTTACGAGTGGGTTAAGGAATATTTGGGTAGTTCCCCCAGCGCCGAAGATTGTCAGAACTTAATTGAAGAAATCGGCGGTTTAATTTACAGCGATGGTGAAGTAGCGATTGAAGAAGCCAAATTATTAGCTAAAATACAAGATTTATCTAATAAAAGCGAATCAAACCAAAAACATTTAAATATCATCCTCCAACAGGTGCAAAAAATGTACCGTCGTTGGGTTGACGTGCAAAATTAAATTTAGCTGAAAAATTTTAATCAATATTTGATTTAAGTCGGAGGGATAACTCTCCGGCTTATTTTTTTATATGTATTCATAAGTGTTAATACTATTTTTAAAGCTTTAAATATTACTTCCGTGAAGAGTTGACGATACCTCTGGAAACTTTGAAAGTACTGATGTTAGGCTGCAAATAGTTTAATCATCACTAGTATAATATTTTCAGGAATCGTTAATATGATTTCAAATATCTTTCAAAAAGCAGCTTTATTCGGTGCTAGTACTGTTGCTAGCGTTGCTTTAACTGGAACAATGATGGCAAGTTCGGCACAAGCTGCAACTATTTCTTATACTTCCAACTTTAGTATCACTTCAAATAGTTTAAATAGTGAAGTTGTAACAGGAGATTTTTCTTATACCAAAACTGAACTGGATACTGGTTTTTTCAGTTACGAGTTAACAGACTTTAATGCATCCGTTAATGCATCGGTTGGTCCCTTTAATTTTTCTGAGAGTTTTACCTTGAGTGATATCGGAAGCGATCCAAATCCTTTTCTTGCAGTCAACCAGGCTTTTGTACCAGATAAATATCAAGCTATTTTACCAAGCGTATTAGCGGATCAAGATTCTAATTATGTAGGAGATGGTGATTTCCCACCTGATGATTTTACACGTCAATTTAGTGGGGAAGAATTTTCGGCTTTTGCGAATCAGTTGACTCCATTGGTATCTGCTTTCTTGCAGTCAAGCGATATTGATGTTGATCCAGCACAAGCAGAAAGCTTATTGAATTCAGTTTTCAGTAAAGGTGGAGAAGTAAGCTTTACAACTACATCAGTTCCAGAACCTACTGCAATATTCGGGATTGGGGTTATAGGAGTTGGATTAGTCGCAACTCGTCGTAAGCGTACAACCAAGAAAATTAAACAAAAAGCAGCCGCGTAATATCAATTTTAGATTTTGGATTTTAGACTTTGGATTGGATTATCTACGAGTCAAGGAATTATAGTTTGAAAATCTTTTCCTATTATTCCCTATTCTCTTATACATAAAATTAAGTCGGAGGGATAACTCTCCGGCTTATTTTTTTCTTAATTTTGATTTTGATTTTGATTTTGATTTAAATTATTTCTTACCTAAACCGGGATTATCTTCTTTTTCAACTTCAGGTACAAAATCAGGACGCTTTTTACTTTCCCAACCAGCAGGGCGCTTGGAATTGTACCAAGCAATCGAACCAATACTGACAGCGGCTATAAAGCCAACTACATAAACCAGCGTAAAAGCCAAAGGAAACTGAAAACCAGAGTCAGCAGCTTCTGCGGCTGCTTGCATTAATAAAGACATAAATTTCTTCTCCTAAAACAGGCAACATTACCTATGAATGTATAAATCCAGCCTACCACTTTGGGGGAGAGGGGGAAGAGGGGAAGATGGGAAGATGGGGAGATGGGGAGATGGGGAGATGGGGAGAGGGGGGAGAAAAATTTATAATTCTTAACTCCTGACTCCTGACTCCTGACTCCTGACTCCTAACTGCTCACTGCTCACTGTTAACTGCTCACTGTGAACTCCCTGGCTTGAGTCTCTCGCGCCATGAACCTGATGAACTTGGTGCTGATTTTTTCTTTGGTGCGGGTGCTGGAGCCGAACGTCTCTTTGGCTTAGGAGCTACTGAACGTTTTCTCCTCACTGGAGCCGAACGCTGTTTCCTTACTGGTGGTGATGAGCGTCTGTTTCTTCTTGTGGAAGTTGGTTTGCTGGTACTTCTGCGTCTTTGAGTGCGAGATGGACTTGAAGTTTTTCTCCTGGATGAACCGGAATTTACATTACTGCGACGACGGCGCGTCCTAGTAGTCGATCTTTTTTGGGTTGGAGTAGTGCTTCTTCTACGACGAGTTCTTGTACTCCTGGTTCGACGATTGCTACTACCCCCAGAACTACTATTAGTAGTAGTTCTTCTTCTTCTTCTTGTACTTCTGCGTCGTGAAGAATTTCTGTTAGTGGTGGTTTGTGTATCGTTGTCGGAATCGTCTCCTTTTTTAGGAACCGCTTTGGTAATAAATCGTCTGGGGTTAATTGGCTTTACTTTGATGCTGGCTTTTCTTCCACTTAATTTGGGGCGTTTGGGAAACTTCTCGACGGGCATTCCATCGGTAGCTTCTTTCATAAATTGCCGCCAAGTATAAGCAGCGGTGGTGCTGTCACCGTTAGTGGGTTTGTTGTTATCGTTACCCAACCATACACCCGTTACTAATTGAGGAATAAACCCGACAAACCACAAATCTCTGGCTTCATCGGTGGTACCCGTTTTACCTGCTGCGGGACGACCAATTTGAGCGCGGGTAGCGGTTCCGGATGTAACTACGTTTCGCAACATCCAGGTTGTAATCGCCGAGCTATCAGCATCTAATGCTCGTTTTCCTTTAAAATCTGCCGACCAAACTACATCGCCGTTACGACTTAGAACGCGGGTAATACCGTGAGGTTTTATATGCGTTCCTTTGTTCGCAAAGGTACCGTAAGCGCTGGTTAATTCCAATAAATTTACTTCATTGGAACCAAGAGCCATAGAAATAACGGGTTTGATTTCGGATTCAATCCCCATCTTATGGGCTAAATCGATGGTGGGCTGGTACCCTACTTTCATTAATATTCTCACCGCAACAATATTAATTGACCTAGTGAAGGCATCCCTCATGTTTATCCAGCCCCGGAAACCTTCATCGTAGTTTTTCGGTTCGTAACCATCAACTACTATTGGGGCATCCAAATAACCGTCCATCGGATTTTTTCCGGCTGCTACTGCTGCTGCGTAAACAAATCCTTTGAATGTAGAACCTGGCTGTCTTTGAGCTTGGGTAACGCGATTAAACTTGTTTTGACCAAAGTCCTTACCGCCAACCATTGCTTTAATTTCGCCGTTGCGAGGATCTATAGAAACCATTGCAGCTTGTTTAAATCGCTGCCAGCGCCCTTGATTTCGTAAGGTTTTATCTACTGCCTCTTCTGCTTTTTCTTGCCAAGTAGGATTTAGAGTTGTCTCTACTACTAACCCTCCCACTTCTAATACATCTTTTTCTACGTATTTTGGTAATTCTTTTTGAATATAAGAGATAAAATACGGCGCTTGTACTTTGTATCTTTTGGGCAAACTAGCTTTAACAGTTAAAGGTTCCGATACTGCTTTTTGCTTCTCGGCTGCTGTAATAAATCCATCTTCTAGCATCCGTTGTAATACTAAATTGCGCCGACGTTTGGCAGCTTCTGGATTTTCCGCAGGTGAGAACACATTGGGAGCGGGAGCCAAACCGGCGATTGTTGCCATTTCGCTCAAAGTTAAATCACCTACTGGCTTAGAAAAATAAACCCAAGCCGCATCCGCTACACCATAAGCACCCGAACCTAAATATATTAGATTTAAATACCGCTCTAAAATCTCGTCTTTAGTTAACTCTTCCTCTAATTTCTGAGCCAAACGTACTTCTTGCAGTTTGCGATTTACCGTTTTATTGCGATTCAGAAACAGAATCCGCGCCAACTGTTGCGTAATGGTACTTCCACCCTGCACCACGTCTTGCGATCGCAAGTTATTTGTAGCAGCCCGCAAAATTCCTTTGGCATCGATGCCGCCATGTTCCTTAAATCTTCTGTCTTCGGAAGCAATAAAAGCTTTTTGCAATCGATCGGGAATCTGGTTTATCTTCAGTTTTTCCCTGGTTGCTTCCCCCTGCTGATACAAAATTGTACCGTTACCAGCTTTAATTGTCAGAGTCTTTTCTCTGGAAGCAGCGGTTAACTGGTCTTTAGAAGGTAATGTTTTATCTATCGACCATACACCATAACTGACAGCCATTATCCCACCACTGACACCTAAAGTAGTCAAAAACCAGTAGCGACGATAAAGCGGTTTTCCCTTACCGGGAAGTTTATCAAGCACCTTATTTGAAACTTTTTTCGCTTCACCCAAAAAATGCTTTGTGTTACCTAAAAATAACTTCGCTTTTCCACTTAAAGTTTTTGGTGGTAATTCTGGTGATTCTTCAGTAGGTACCGCATCGCGCTCGATCTCAACCCAATGAGGAGGAGGCGACAATTTTGTAGTAATTAACCGTGCAGAAGGAGAATCTTCGCCATCTTGTATCGCTCCCACCAACTCGCTTGGGAGCGTTTCTTGCGTAATTTGTTCAGAATTCTTATCAACTCGATCCGATTTTGAACTTGAATTATTCTTAAGTCCGTTACTCAAGCTATTTGCTCTTTGCTTGAACCAAGAGGTAAACTTCGTCACGTTAGTTCCTCCCTTCAATTAATTGCAGCCTAACCACCACGAAAAGCGTTCTAGATTGTTGCCCCATACTCGTGTTAGTATAATATCCTATAAATATTTAAATAGATTTACTTTTTAACAAACTTTTCTTTAGATTTTCTTACAATAGATTGTATTTAATAGCACATTTTTGCCAGTAATATCAACTAACTTATCATAATATGAAGGCAATTCTTTGTATTTGAGAGATACATTAAATTGCATAATAGCGTTATTGCCCTTGGTAGTAATATAGGGGATTCACTGACAATTTTAGATGCAGATGTAAAAACTCTACCAAAAGTAGCGGGTATCACATATAGGATGAAATCTAGTTGGTATAGAACCAAAGCTGTTGGGCAACCACAACCAGATTATCTCAACGGCTGCGTCACTATATCTGTGGATCTCGAACCTTTCAAGCTGTTACAAATTCTATTAGAAATAGAAAATAAATTTGGACGCGAACGCTCTTAACGTTGGGGAGCGCCGACTTTAGATTTAGATTTGTTATTATACGATGACTTTATATTACATACCCCAACTCTACAAATTCCCCATCTACGAATGATACAGCGGGCTTTTGAACTGGTACCTTTAGCCGAAATAGCTCCAGATTGGATAGAGCCAGTTAGCAAACGTGCGATTAAAGAACTAGTACCGCTGCGCGGAACTAAAAAGTAAAAAGTAAAAAGTAAAGCAGGGTAAGAATTTTAACCTTTTTAAATGGGTGCTTTATTTCCGCCGTGGTGTACTAGTTAAAGAAGTGGACTGTTCGGGTGTATATTAATTAACGGACAATTAAGATTTTAGATTTTAATAACGGATGCGTTTTTGCAGGGATTATCTTCGTCCTAATGCGGGAGAAGGTGTATTGAATTTTAAATTTCTGTATCCGTATGGAGACGGTCACACATTACAACATAATTGATAAAAAATCAAGTTGTTTGTGGAAATGATTAACAGTTGAACACAATTAAGCGATTACTATGTCATTAGATAGAGAATTACCACAGCTATTAAAGCAGCGTTTATTTTACAAAGGGCGAAAATTTAATTTTGAAGTAAATCGCTTGCGCCTACCAAATAAGTCGGAAGGTGATTGGGAATGTATTCGTCATCCTGGTGGAGCTTTAGCCGTACCCGTAACATCAGAAGGTAAATTAATACTTTTGCGTCAGTATCGTTTTGCAGTTGGTGGAAGATTGTTGGAATTTCCTGCCGGTACAATAGAAGAAAACGAAAGTCCTTTTGAAACAATTCAACGAGAAATACAGGAAGAAACGGGCTATCGTGCTGGTAAATGGCAGAATTTAGGAAAATTTTTCTTAGCTCCGGGCTATTCAGACGAGATTATCTACGCATATCTAGCCGAGGATTTAGAAAAATTAGAAACACCGCTCAACTTAGATGAAGATGAAGATATAGAAGTTTTATATTTTACTCCCGCAGAGTTAGAGAAAGCGATTTTAGAAGGAGAGCCAGTAGATTCCAAATCGATTTCAAGTTTTATGTTAGCTCGTGCTTATTTAAAGTAAAGCAAAAGTCTTTCAAACTTCGACTAATCCTTGATTTAAAACTGCAACAGGTTGAATTTATTTCTAATGTTGGTTTTTAGGGAACAGGGAATGGGGAATAGGGAACAGAGGAGGGAAACTTAATATAACTTGGAAAACTAAACCAAATGATTCAACTATAAATAATAATATTAAACATCCTCTAAGAAACAACGTGCTTCATCCACAAATTTATTTTGGTAATTTAGTTTGAAATTAAAACACGCTTTGTTGGGTTACGACGCAACGCCAGCCTTAGTGGTTAATTGTCAAATGTGAAAGTGCGTCTAACCCAACCTACAACTACAATTATTTATCATTTTACAGATCAACATTAAACACAAAGACGCAAAATTAAATTCCGCGTCTCCATAAAAATTAGTCATAAACAAATACATACTCAAAAAACTCGTTAGCAGTATCTCCATCGACGCTAAATAAAATTGCAAAGTAGATGAATACGAACAAAGCCCAGTTTTTAATGAATTCCATGATTTGATTTCTCCAAAGTTGATTTTGATTAATTTGTTAGAACATTAATTAATTAGGGATGAGTGCAAATGATTTATGCACATCTCTTGGTTGCTGATATTAAGTATTGAGGATGACTCTTAATCGCTAATGATGGGTAACTGAGGTTTTGGTAAGATTTTTCTGAGAAATATGAGAATTAAAAATTCTTTGATATACACAAAAAAACCGGGTTTTTTCAAAAAACCCGGTTTCTAAATTCTTGTACAACAGGTGCGTTATGTGGAGCCTACACACCCTACAGCTTAATTTTTTCGAGGAAAATTCCTCCGCTTTATTCCTTGCTTTGGTGTATCTGTTTGGGGTACTCTTCTTGCATTTTCATCTGGAACGATGTGAGAACCATATTTACTGGCATAAACTTGGGTAAACTCAGCACCAAAGAAAATGATTTGAGCAGCGTAGTTAATCCAAGCAAGAAGAACTATTAATGAACCCGCAGCACCGTAAGCCGAACCGAAACTACCGTTGCCTAAATATAAACCTAATAGTGATTTACCAATTACGAATAATAATGAAGTCATAGCTGCGCCAATCCAGACATCGTTCCAAGCTATTTTGACATCTGGCATTACTTTGTAGATTAAAGCGAACAGCATGGTTATAACTGCAAAGGAAATCGCAAAGTTAGCAAATTGCCACAAGAAATCCAAACCCGGAATTAAACTGCCTAAGTAGTTAACCATTCCAGCTAAAACAGCATTGATAATCAGCGATACCAATAATAAAAAGCCTACACCACCAACCATTGCAAAAGATAAAAAACGTTTGCGAACCGTTTGCCAAAGACTTCTTCCTGGCTTTGGTTCAACTTCCCAAATCGTGTTGAGTGCATCTTGAATTTGAGCAAAAACGTTACTCGCACCAAATAATAAAACCCCAATACTGATAATTGAAGCGAAATTGCGGGTATCTGGCTTTTGAGCATTTTGCAGCGCCGTTTGAATCACTTCCGCACCAGCTGTACCTACCAAACCCTCTATTTGTTTAACTATCTCACCCTTCGCAGCATCATCTCCGAATACAGCCCCGGCGATCGCAATGGCAATAATCAACAAAGGCGCTAAAGAAAAAATTGTGTAATACGACAAAGCAGCAGCCAATCGAGAAGCGTTATCATCGTTCCATTCTTTAAAACTTTCCTTTAATAACCTCCAAATCTGCTTTAAACTCATTAAAATTCTCCTTGTAGCGGGATGTGGCTGCTTAATTATTCATTAATACTAAAAATATCTATCTAAAGGCATCTTCCCAAAGGTATTTGTATCGCTTTCTTGAGGAAGAATTGCAAAATAATTTATACTACCAACCGATGTCACAAATAAATCAAACTGAAAAATACGAGTTAGATCGAGAATTAACTGATTTTGTTCAACAACTCGATGACTGGTTGGAAATGCCGATGATAGTGCTGGGCTTTGTATGGCTGGCGTTATTAGTTGTGGAACTAATCTGGGGGACAAATTCCTTTCTAGAAGCTGTTTCTACAACTATCTGGATTATATTTATTTTTGACTTTATATTACGATTGTGCATATCTCCACGCAAACTTAAGTATTTAAAAAATAACTGGCTCATAGGTATTTCCCTGTTGCTTCCAGCATTAAGAATTTTCCGATTTGTGCGAGTCCTACGTTTAGCAAGACTTGCTCGCGCTACACGTTCCCTACGTTTATTACGGATAGTCGGCTCTCTCAATCGCGGAATGCGAGCCTTGAGAGCTACCATGAGTCGGCGAAACTTTGGTTATGTTTTAGGACTTACCTTAATTGTCACCTTCGTTGGTGCTGCGGGAATGTATGCATTTGAAAGCAATCTTCCTAACGGAGAAGGAATCAAAAGTTACACAAATGCCTTATGGTGGACGGCAATGTTGATGATAACCTACGGAGGCGATTATTCCCCGCAAACCCCGGAAGGAAGAGTATTGTGTTTTATATTAGCTCTCTATGCCTTTACAGTATTTGGTTATTTTACCGCAGCAATAGCTACATTTTTCATAGGTAGAGACGCGGACGATGACGAAGCATCAGTAGCCAGTTCCAAATCCATTGTTGCCTTACATGAAGAAATCAAAGCATTAAGAGCGGAAATTCGAGAAATGAAGAGTGGGGAATAGGGGATTGATAACTGATAACTGATAACTGATAACTGATAACTGATAACTGATAACTGATAACTGATAACTGATAACTGTTCGCCGTTCGGTTAAAATCAATATATTGAAACACAATATTTGGTATCGGCTGTGGACACTGCAACTTGCCCTCGCTGCAAACAAACCATAAATTCTCAGGCTGTCACTTGTCCTTATTGTCGCACTGAGCTTAAAGCTTACGGACATCCCGGTATTCCATTACATCGCGCTGCGGGGGATGAGTATCTTTGCGAAACCTGTACCTACCATATTGACGATACTTGTAATTATCCCAAACGTCCCCACGCTAAAGAATGTACTCTTTATCAAAATGAAGAACAACGCAATTTAGAATTACAGCAGAAAAATCAAAAACCCAGCTTAAATGTAAGTATCAATAATTGGATAAGACGCAACCAAGGTTTATTACTTATATTTGGCTTGCTATTAATATGCTTTCTATTAGTTCTTTCACGCTCCTAAGCAGAATGGGGAGATGAAGGGATGGGAAGTTAGGAGTTAGGAGTTAAGAGTTAGGAGTTAGGAATTAACTGATAATTGATAACTGTTCACTGTTCACTGTTCACTGTTCACTGTTCACTGATAACTGTATCTTGTATTCAAGTAGATTCAAAATCCTACCGCTTAAGTTTCTTTTTTGATAAGTTCTCACAACTTCCCCGCCCAATTTTTCTGGTATTCTGCGACTGGGATAATTCTCTTCATCCACTGGGTAAGTAAAGTATTCGCAATCTAGGTTTTCTTCACACCAGTTTTTCATGGCTGTAACTGTTTCTAAGCCATAACCGTTATTATGGGCTGTTTTTTTCAACCAAATACCAAATTCCGGGTGTTTACTATTGATGCGATGAATTCCAGCACAACCTAAAAATTCTTGAGTATCTTTTTTTAAAATTACCAGTATTAATTCGTGTTCGTTTTTCATCCCTTCTAAAGAATTTTTGATGAATGATGCCACCTCACCTATGTTTTTAGCTGGACGAGGATACATATACGTCGTAATTTCTTCTGTAAAAGTCTCGAAAATTGGTTTTTTATATGCTAACGATATGGATTTTAGTAAAAGGCGATTGCACTCTATTTCTATATTCAATAAAGAGCGATCGGTTTGCACCCGTTCTTGAAATATTTTACTAATTAGGTATGAAGCTAATTCCATTTTTTATACTCCAAAATTTTATATGGCAATGGTCATGGTTATATCAGGAACGAATATTATATATCTGGTTTCCTATTAACTGTTCCCTTTTTGCTATTACCCCTCCAAGTCTGTAGAACTTACCTAAAGCCCCCAAATTAGCGGGTTTTGGGGAGGCTTATTGCTGGAAATACTTAATTAATCATTGGGATCGCCCAAGTCTTGGACTATTAAAAACCGTAAAAAAAGTAAGTGAGAATTAAAAAATAATTAAAAAGACTTAAATTAAACAACATCATACTCTTGTAACTAATTTGACTTATATATAATTATATTTTTATCTAACTTAATAGCAATATTCTTAAACAATCAAATCTCGATAAAACCAGCATTAATTAATTTTCAGATAAGAGTCATATTACTTTAAAAGAAAATGTTATAACGATGCCACTTGGAAAGCTAAAGTTTTGTTAAGATACTTATAAAGCGCGTTTTCTTGGCGGAAATACAACGCCTCTCTATTGGAGAACTGGAGGAGCGCTAGTTACTACAGAGTTCAGGCATATAAGTTATGACTACCTATATTTTCTTCGATGAAG
This sequence comes from Rivularia sp. (in: cyanobacteria), assembly GCA_049649675.1. Taxonomy (GTDB): domain Bacteria; phylum Cyanobacteriota; class Cyanobacteriia; order Cyanobacteriales; family Nostocaceae; genus Rivularia. The sequence goes on from JBARZF010000676.1 coordinate 17,176, forward strand.
CCCTATACATATTCGTAAAAGCTTTCTTGGCTTCAATAATGTTGCTACTTACGGTATCTGGAATCGGTTTGGCAGTTGTCGGCACAATAGAAAAAGAAAGCCAAGGCAATTCTTACCCCAAGCATTTTCAATAAAACTACGAAAAAAGAATAATCTTTCATCAAAAAAACTGAGTGCAAGTGTTCGCTTTGGACTAATCTTGGGCACAATATACTTACACAGTCTTTTGGTAGCTTTATTTACTTAAAAAGAAAATTTTTAAGTATATACACTGCGAGAAAGACCCTATTTAAGGAATAAGTTGTAATGAGTCTAATTGCTAGAGCCTCCGGTTCTCAAGGTGGAGTACAAAATGCACTCACGGCTGGTGAAGCTTTCACTGTTATCGCTTTAATTGCAGTTGCTCCAGACGGCAACCTTTCACAGAAGCAATCAAGCGATATATATAGAGCCTTGTCTAATCTAAAGGCATTAAACAGCCACTCTAAAGATGATATGCAATCAATGCTTGAAGAATTGTCAGGTATTATTAGGCACGAAGGTATAAATAGTTTATTTGATGCTGCGAAAGATTCCATGCAGGAAGATTTAAGAGAAACTGCATTTGCTCTAGCCACCGATTTAGTTTTGGCTGATGGTATTCTTGACGGAGAAGAAGACTTCTTAACTGAGTTGTACCAAGCTTTACGTATTCGCTGTGAAATAGGTCAAAAAATCATCGAAGTGATGTTGATAAAAAATCGGGGATAGCAGCTACGACAGAATTAAAATTTAATATTTTTCTAAATCAGTGCATCGGTAGAAGCTATCTTGTCAAATAGAAAAGTACTATATTAAACGTTAATGTTGTATTTTTTAGTTAGTAGTTGCTTCTTAATACCAAAACTTGATAAATAAAATTGAATAACTATGTTTTTAAAATGTGCCATCATGAGTCTCACTCGTGGTGGTACATTTTGCTAGTTGACACTCCTCGACCTAAAGGTGCGAGGATTCTTTGTTCATTGACAATACTTGCTCAACCAGGTTTGCACCAAGCTGAGTAGAGGTTTCATCTCCCAAAGCGTTGTTTGCGTCCAGCGCAAAAGTT
>JBARZF010000677.1:0-13319 GCA_049649675.1 Rivularia sp. (in: cyanobacteria)
AGCAAGATGCTCGCACTACTTTTACTTTTACTTTTACTGCTCACTACTCTTACTCTTACTCTTACTTTTACTTTTACTGCTCACTACTCTTACTTTTACTTTTACTGCTCACTACTCTTACTCTTACTCTTACTTTTACTTTTACTGCTCACTACTCTTACTTTTACTTTTACTGCTCACTACTCTTACTTTTACTTTTACTGCTCACTACTCTTACTTTTACTTTTACTGCTCACTACTCTTACTTTTACTTTTACTTTTACTGCTCACTACTTTTACTGCTCACTGATAACTGATAACTGATAACTGCTCACTGATTCTTAAGTGAAGCTACCAGTTGACGTGCAAATGCGGAAATTGCTTCATATTTATCTTCATGAGTTTCCATAAATTGATTTCTGGCTGTTTGCTCGTTGGGATTATTAGCAACTACTGCTAATTGCTCGTAACCGGGATAGTAGCGACAAAAGCTGTAAATTCCGTTGTCGTCTAATAACCATTGACTGTAAACTCCTTCTTTTCGAGGAAAGAAACTTTCTGATGCATTTCTACTTATAATGTCCCGAGGATATTTTAAAATGCTTTCAAAACTATCTACTGCAACTGGCTGAATTCTTCCTATTAATCTAGTAGTTAAATTTTGTAAAATCTTTGATGCTGCTTTGGATTTGGCGATGGTATCGGGGTCTTGGGCTGATAAAATAACTCTTATTCCAGCTTTGGCACCATTCGCGCAAATTCTGCCTACTAAATCGGCAATTTGGTCAAATTCAAACAAAATCGGCGCTTCATCGATGAAAAATATCGATGCTGGGCTACTCAAAGCTCTTCTCAATGCTGCCGAATATGCACTCAAAGATAATACCGCAGCGTCTTCGCTATCTGATAAATTTCTTAATGCAAATACTAAAAGTTGTGCGTCGGTGGGAAAACTCGATGGTGCGGAAATTGCTTGCCCAACTCGACTCGATAACCAAAATCTCAACCGTAAATCAATCTGACTCAAGGCATCTTCTATTCTTCCACCCTGACTTTCTAAATTTAAATGCTCTAACGAACAAAATGTGAGAAAATCTTTTAAGGTGGGGGTTTTCTGCCAAGCTACGGAACCAAATCCTTCGTTTATTGCATCCTCATATCTCTTCCTAATTCCTTCGTCGCTGAAGAATGCATTTAACGCTAAGTTAATTACAGAGCGCACTGTCTGAGTTAAGATTTGACTTTCCCCGGATGAACCTAATATCATCGTCATCAAGGCTGATTCTAAGAAAGCAACGTAATCCCCAAATCGATCTTTCTGCTCTTCATAACTCAAAGCCCGTAAATCTGGCTGTTCAAATAAATTGTTCGATTGTTTGGAAATATCGAAGTAAGCTCCCCAATCTTCCATAAATTCCGTATAGTCGGTGAAGGTAGAAGTACCGTCTGGTTTGGGGAAATCCAAGGCTATCACGGGAATATTATGAGCCAAAGCTTGAGTCAAGATTCCCGAAACCAATACCGATTTACCGGCGCGAGTTGTGGCGAATAAAGCTAAATTTTTATGTTGGTTGAATAAATCCAACTGTATGGGTGTTCCCCCTTCTTCGGCGATTAATTCAAAACCTCTGCCGTCACCTTCCCTAGTTTTTACTAAGGGAATTAAACCAGGCACCTCGTTAGTTAAATAAAGCTGACGACGATTAAAAGGTTTTGCTAGTAAAGCTTCCCAGACAATTGGTAGAGTTTGCAGCCAAATCTTCCAAGCGTATTCGGTTTCTCTTATTACTTGGGCTGGGCGTTGAAAACTGTTTTCAATATATCTCGCTGCTTCATCCAATTTTTCAACGCTGTCGCGATGCACCAATATGACATTACTCGTGTAAATTGGTACGGCACCCTCATAAATCTGTTCTTGCGCCGCTACCGATTTTCTTAACTTCAACTGAGCGCCGACATCAATGGTTTTACTCTTCTCTTCTGCTAACTTTGCCGTCATGTTCGATTGCTTCAAAACCCTTTGCAGAGTGGTTTTTACAATTGCCGGATTCGCCGCAGTCAACTGACAAAATATCTCCGTATCGACAACAGTTTCCCTCGCAAGCAGTTCCCAAAGGTAGCGTAACTGAGATGATTTATTTTGCCAGCCTCCGGGTTTTTCCAGAAAAGTCAACGCACCTACGTATCGATTGTTAACGTTAACCCAACTTCTATCGGCACAGGGTACGTTTTTTTCCATCAGCAAAGTTGTACTGTGGAGATTGTCAATTAATAACTTGGTGCTGGCTAAATCGGAATAAACCTGCTCGTGCAATCCATTTTCATCCAAAGTTACCAATTGAGGAATATCGATTGGTTGAGTATCGTTAAACCTGCGCCAAATTTCACCCCAAAGCTGATTTGCATTCATGGGCTTGATATCCAAACCCATCTTGTTAGATAAAATTTGCTCCCAACGACGAAACCCTTGTTTATAAGCGCTTCTAACTACAGTTTCGATCCGCTGATGCTGGGTAGCGCTTAAATCCCCTTTAAAATTAGACCACCATTTTTCACCTTTAGCTAATAGCCTTTCTATCCAATCTTCGGTATTAGTGCTATCGGGTTCAACCGTATAAGTAACGTAAATTTTTAAAAATTTTGGCTTGCGAATACCGCTTTGAGTTAATTCTTTGACTCTAGCACGTTCTGCCATCAATAAATATTTGATATTTGGGGAAGCAGCTTGTTTAACTAAACTTGCTAATTCCTGCTGTCGTTTAGTTTCCGAAGTAAAAGAACCCAAATGAAAAGTAAGTTTCTCACCACCAGGAATATCTTTTAATCCAGCTTCAATATTATTACAAATAGTATCAATTTGTTCCGGTCTTAAAGTCGTATGAATGCCCCGACAATCGAAACCGAAAACAAAACAAAAACTGTCTTTTTTATTAGCCTTATTTAAAATATAACCACCAACATCTCGACCATCAAGAGATATCCTTAACATCGTCGCCAGATGTAAAGCATCCTCAAAAGGAGTTAATCTAACCGAACTACCCGCGACGTTTGCTACGCTTTTTTTGCCGATTTTTGGCTTCATGGGTTACTTCTAAAAAGCTTTGATAACGTGCAATTCCCCTTGTCCACCTGGGGACACCAATAAACTTGCTTAAAAAGCGCCAACTTCTACCACCCGTTAATATCCACCATGTTCCCATTCCCCAACCAGCAATTAAAACTGTCCACAACCACTTTTGAAAATCATCATCAAATAAACCACCAAAAATTCCATTCACAATAAAATAAGCAGCCAAAGCAATTACCGTCCAAGGAAATATTTGGTCTGCTGGAAGTGGCCCTAATGAAGGCTGAGTTCCTAAAATTTGATTTACTGGTCTAAATTCTTTATCCATAATCAGTTAACAGTTATCAGTCATCAGTGAGCAGTGAGCAGTTAGCCATTCCTCATTAATAGTTGTTCGCTGTTCCCTATTCCCTTATCTTTATTTTAAAGTTATCAGTATTGTACATTTATAATTCTTCACTGTTAACTGTTAACTGTTCACTGTTCACTGTTAACTGACTCAACTGCCAATAATAAATCCAGTTAATACATCGGCAACTATGACGGCGATAACTACTAATAAAGGAGTTCTAACAATACTTTGCCAATCTTCATCTTTACGAACTGCATTCACTACACCAATTAAAGAAATCGCAATGTAAAGTAGGAAAAGCGCCCGTAAAACGTTAAATACTAAACTGACAGCGGTATCAGTACCCGAATCATTGGAACCTTCAGTTAAAGTATTTTTGAAAAAATCTTCAGCTTTACCGAAAAATTGCGCTTGCGCTGGTGCGGCGAAAAAATCCAACCAAAATACGGTTAGAAGAAGTGCGATCGCCAAAATTTGCAGTCCGATCGTTTGACGTTTTGGTAAATTAAACCGCCAAGAAATTTGCTGCATTACCACCACAATTAAACTGCCCGACAGCAAGCAAAAGAGCAGCATCGGACTGTGTAAACTGATAACGCTTAAAAAAACCGCCCAGGTAATTAAAAATGGTACGGATTCTGTTAGAATAGCGCGACAATTCTCGATTAACCCAAATAGGTTATAAGAGGTTTTTTTCGCCTTACTGTCTAAAGCCTTCAAAAAACGTTTCTTGAGCAAAAAAATAATTGCACCCATTTGCTTTACCCGTCACCATTTAACAGAGTTCTATACAGATTTTTATTAAGCTACATTCAGCGTTCGCGGAGTGCGGCTCAGTTGCGATTTATCGCTATCTCAATTTAACATCAATTTGCCCAATTTTTCATCATCAACTTTTAAATCCTTATGTTTTAAAGTCCTGATTTTTCATTGGTCAACTATACAAAAAACTATTATAGAAGTATTATTGTACTGCTATGCAAATATATCCAGATATTTTACCCTACAAGTTTTCGCTTTTTTTTTCTCGTCAAACCCACGTCAAAAAGTACTCAGCATGATTTTTAACTAATAATTTGCCATCTCAGGTAGTGAAGATGCCAAAATTATTTAATCAAATTATACTACAAACTTTTTAAACCTGATTTAGAAAAACAAATTTAATTAGAACTAACGCATTGACTATTACTTATTCTATGTGTTTAAATCCATCTATTGTTTAAGGTATTAAGATTTATAGATTTTCTTCAACAACAACAGGTTCGATTTTGAAAACTTCTGCACTCTTAGGATCGACAGTCACGCGAATCCAATTGACTTCATCAGCGCCAAAAGTTTGAACGCGAGTAAAGTTACTGACACCAGGTAATGGTCGATCTAGCAAATAAAAGTGAAAATCTCCATGAGCCAAAATTACAGGTCGTCCAAATTCTTGGACTTTTTCTTCTAGTAGCTTCAGAAAACGATTGAAACCTGCCCGTTCTGGATCGTCTTGTGCTAAATCGAATCTAGGATTGGCATGAATCATAATAAAAATGCCGGGACTGTCTGCTTTCTCGGCGGCATCAAAAGTTGTTTCTAACCAGTTCACCGCAGCAGCTAAACGGTTGACAAATTCACCAGTACGTTGCTCGCAGAGGACTCGATTACTATTAGTTTCCCCTGCACACTCTTCTGGAGAAGTCGCTAGAACGCCGTCTGTGTCTGTCTCACCAATACCCGACCAAAGGGCTAAATTATTATTGCTACCTACTACATGAATTGTGGAGAAAACGACTCTTTTCTGAATCCACAGTTGGTTTTCTACGTAGTCTTCATAGCCTTGAAGCTTTGCTTGAGTCAGCACGCGCTCCATTCTACCGATAGTTGAGAAACCAGGTCTGGGGTAGAAGATTTCTCGTAATTTTTCGAGTCGCTCGATGGGATTATACTGACCTGCATTAGTGCGATGACAGTCAGTCCATTCGTTATCCCCAAGAGTCAAAATAAAAGGTAATCTAAACTTCTGATATTGCTCAAGTCGTGCTTGAAAACGCTCATCAGAACACTCACTACTGCCACCTTTAATATCACCAGCATGGAGGACAAACTTTAGTTTTCTTTCTGCATTAACATCTTCAATTAAATTATCAAGTTTGCCAACGTTATTGTCGCCATAAGGAACATCTCCGATTAGAGCAAATTCAAACTTTCCTCTACGTCTGACACGATTTTCTCCAGCAGTAGAATTTTTAATCTGTGTGAATGAACCTAATGAACTGAAAATAACTAAAATAGGTAAAAAAACAATTTTTAGCTTGTTTGAATGCATTGTCAAAACTCGCTCCCAATCAATAAGTAGCCGGTAGAAATAAATACAAACATGAAACAAAGGACAATTTTCTTCCTTAAGCTTTTTCCGGCGTTGTCTATTGTTCGATCGCTACGATCGCTTTCAACTCGATTTATTTATCTTTTCAAAACAAAAAATAATTAAGGGATATTGCTATATAAGCCCTAACTAATGATAATGTTGCATTTATAACTTTGTTGTTTTAAACACTATCAATTTAAGTTTAATTATTTGTTTAGCAAAGGTTAACGTAAGATTAAATAAATTCAATAGAATCTTTGTTTGCGATCGAGACAAGCAGTTGTTAAAAGTTTTACAATACAGTCAATCGTAAAACAGTCGTCAGCAGTTTACTAAAATCAAATAAGCGAAAAGTTAACAAAACAATAGATATAGGTTAAGAAAACAAGTATTTTAAGTTAAGAAAAAGTTATTAATCGCGAGAAAATATGGCTTTCAAAAATTCCAATAAATTATTTTTTGACGAAAGTTAAATTTCAATGTTTGAGTAAAATTAGACTTAAATAAAAATACAAAATAAATTGAATAAAAAATCGATTTAGTAGTAATCTGATAAACAGATCAAACAAAATGTATTTGTTTTAGAGAAGATTAAGTCCCAGTTAAATTAATAGTTTTGACAACTAAAGAACTACGTGAAGTCCTGTACGGAATCGGGGAAGAATTATGCATTTATCACGACGGAAATTTTTTACCTTGGCAGCTACCAGTGCTGCTGGGACGGCTCTGCTGTCACCTCTAGAAGCTTTTTATGCTAGAGCTGCTCGCGGGCAATCGGTTAAAGGAAAGGGCTATGGTTCGCTGCAACCTCAATTACCACAGAACGTCAGAGAATTGCCAGGGGAATATCAGAAGCCTTTGATTGCGCTTCCTCCACAATTTCAATACACAGCCTTTTCGATTACAGGTCAGCCAATGACTGACGGCAATTTGGTTCCCGGCGATCACGACGGGATGGAAGCTTTTCCCGGTCCTGGAGGGTTAATTTATTTAGTTCGCAACCACGAGCTCAGCCCTAATGAAGACGAGTTTCCGGCAATTGTACCGGCAGGATATGGTTACGATCCTTTTGCTAACGGCGGTACTACAACCCTAGTTATCGGACGCGATCGCCGACTAATTAAAGATATGGTTTCCTTGGGTGGTACCTATCGCAATTGTTCTGGCGGACCAACTCCTTGGAATACCTATATTACTTGCGAAGAAAATACCTCTAAGCCAGGGAATGTAGAAGTAGCCGATCCGGAGGGTGGAGAACCCGGCGATCCGCAGGAAAGACGCAGTGTCAGGCTTCCCGACCAAGATATTGTTTCTGTGGCTCACGGTTACAACTTTGAAGTAGACCCCAAAAAAGGTTTAGTTAAAGCCGAACCAATCAAAGCGATGGGTCGTTTTAACCACGAGGCGATCGCGGTTGATTCTAGAACAGGTATCGTTTATCAGACTGAAGATAGAGGCAATAGCGTCTTTTACCGTTATGTTCCTAACGAACCTGGTAATTTACTCGCTGGTGGTTCTTTGGAAGCCTTGGGAATTCAAGGACAACCGGGAATTGAAACCGCAGTTGGTTTTCCCTTAAAAACTCCATTCCCCGTGGTATGGATTCCGCTTGAGGATGTAGAATCTCCCGAAGACGATCTTCGCAAACAAGCCGCCGACAAAGGCGCAGCAATATTTACTCGTGGAGAAGGAATGACTTTCGATCCTGTAAATGGGGAAGTATTTTTCTGCTGTACAAATGGTGGTGAAAAAAAACTCGGTCAGATTTGGCGTTACGTGCCTGACGTAAACGATGCAACTGGCGGCAATATCGAACTCTTTGTCGAACCCAACGACCAAGAAGTGTTAGATGCGCCCGATAACATTACGGTGTCTCCTTTCGGCGATTTATTTACTTGCGAAGATGGCTCAGGAACTGACCGGCTCGTTGGTATTACTCCCGGCGGGTTGCTCTACGAATTTATTCAGAACAACATAAACAATAATGAGCTTGCTGGTGTAACTTTCTCTCCAGACGGTCAGACAATGTTTTTCAATATCCAAGACCCCGGTATTACCTTTGCTGTTTGGGGTCCGTGGCAGAAAGTAGCTCAACTAAGTCGCACACGAGCTAGGCTTGGTTAATTCTTAAATAAGAGCGATGTTTCAATTCGGGATAATCTTTCAATTAACGCGCCCTTATGTGGGTTATGGAATTTTATTCCCCTGTTTTTTGATCTTAAAAGCGGTACTCCTATAGGGAGTCGCCGCAGCCTATTGCATTAATTTTGTAAGGATACAATTATGGATTTCATGGATTTTTGGAATGATTTTCTGGCTTATTTGAGTAAATCTTTGAACGATGCCTTAGACAATTATCAACCGACTATAGACAATCAAATGGATGATGTCGGCAATAATCCTACCGAAGCTGACGAAACTACCAATCCTATCGATGGCATAGGAGATGAAGTTAATAGCGACGACAATCAAACGGATAATGTCGGCGATAACCGAACGGACGGTAATGAAGATAGCAATAATCTTATAGGTGGTTTGGGAGACGACTTGCTTGAAGGTGACGAAGGTGACAATTTCCTCGACGGTGGTATTGGCAACGATGTCCTTAATGGCGGTGATGGTGACGATTTCCTTCTCGGTGGATCTGGCTTTGGCGGTGACGGTAACGACAACCTCAATGGCGGTAATGGAAATGACGAGCTTTTAGGCGAAGCTGGTAATGACGTTCTCAACGGTGAGGGCGGAGAAGACATCCTCAACGGTGGTGAGGGTAACGATAACCTCAATGGTGGCTCAGGCGACGACCAACTCAACGGCGTATTTGGCTCAGATATCCTCAACGGTGAAGAAGGTGATGACCTCCTCAATGGTGGTGACGGTGACGATATTCTTAATGGTGGTGAAGACGCTGATAACCTTTTTGGTAATGCGGGTAATGACATCCTCAAGGGTGGTGAAGGTGATGATTTGCTCGCCGGTGGTTTGGGTACCGATATCTTAACTGGTGGCGAAGGAAGCGATCGCTTTGTCATCTCACCCGAAGAAGGAACTGACACTATCCTTGACTTTGTAAAAGGTGAAGATTCCTTAGTTTTAACTCAATTTATCGAAACTTTTGAATTTGACCAACTTGAAATTACTGGTTCGGCTGATGGTAGTACAATCTCGATTACTAGCACTGGCGAACAGTTAGCTTCTCTCATTGGAGTTGAAGCAAGCGAACTCGAAGTGGGAGATTTTGAGATTACAAATCAACTTATGCTTGGTTGATTTTTGAATATATAATTGACGCTCTGCCATCTATCAGACGGCAGATTTTTTTATTTATTGATTCGCCCTTAAGCGCCACGATCCGATACTTGCGAGTTTGATAATCCAGCAGAAGCAGAAACAGAATTAGAAAACGCGATCGCTTTTTTATTTGAATCAAGTAAAACAACAATAATATTGTTTGTGTATAATTACCAGTTACCAACTAATTTGATAACTGATAATTGATAACTGAAATTATCGTCCAAGAAAACGGCTAGCCATTCCCATAGCATCGGAAATATCTACATCACCATCACCGTCAGCATCGAGAAAACTGCTAAGAACCGAATTTCCACCAGATTGGGGATTTTGGGAGTTAGTACCCGATTGCAAAAACTTCAATACCAAAGGAACCAACATAGGTAGCATTTGTAGAGCCATATTTGCATCCAAGCCAGTACGCTCGGAGATAGCTTGGGCTACCTGCTGCTGCATACCACCAGAAAAAAGAGAATTGACAGCTTGAGAATTGGGAGAAGTACCGCTAAATTGGTCTACTATAGATTCAGCCTGCTGCTCGCCTTCTGTAACTCGCTTTTCTTGTAAAGAAGAACGAACAAAATTACCAACAACACCCATAGCAGATTGCATCGTCGAAGAATCGGTACCTGAATTACCGCTCAACTGCTGCACGGTATTGATAATACCACCAATATCATCCATACTCCCTCGTGTTTGTGGGTTGTTCACCGCATTCAAAACTTGATCGAATAATCCCATAGTTTTATTTCTCCTGATTTATTAAAAACTGCCTTCACGTTTATATTAGTTGACTCTCTCTCGCGTGGAACGCGGGAGATTCACTTAGCTTTAGCTATTAGAAGCTAAGTTATTCTCGAACAAGCTTAGTTGTACAGCTACCAACGCTTGTTTCGATTTCCCAGGCACCTTCCGGAAGGCTCCGTAGAGCAGAACGTCTCCTAACCCGTGTTGATTCAGGGATGGGCATTTCCAACAAACGGGCGTTGTTGAGGTTCCGACAAGTCCTGCCGTACCTTTTTATTTTTAACTCGACAACTGATAGTTAGTCCTAATTCTTCTATACCACGCTGTTTAAGGATATGCGCTGCATTGAGGTCTGCGTGCGCGAAATATCCGCAGTTGGTACAAATGAATTTTTCCTTATCTCTGTTGTCTTTATGGACGTGTCCACACTCGGGACAAGTCTGAGATGAGTATCTAGGGTTTACTTTGTGAAAAATCTTTCCTTGCTTTGCAGCTAAGTATTCGATTCTCTTTAGCAGCGAATACCAGGAAGCATCCGAAATGCTACGATTAAGTCCCCTTTTGCGACTCTGACCATTGGGAAGGAATCTTAAGAAGTTGTTCTCGTCTTGTTTCGGTTTGCAGCGAGACTTCATCCCGCTAATATTTAAATCTTCTGGAAATATCGCGTCCGCCTTACTAACTGCTTTTTTAGCTATATTCCACTGAAGAGCTTCGCGTTTATCTGTAATCTTCTTATGCAATCTGGCGACTTTATTGCTCGCCTTACGACGATTCTTAGACCCTTTTTTCTTTCTATTAACTTGTCGCTGACGAATACGCAATCTTTGACGAATCTTTTTGTTAGTAGAAAGTTTTGGGTTGTTTATTTGTGAACCATCGGAGAAATGAACTAATTTGGTTATCCCTAAATCTATCCCTATGCCAGTTTTTACTGCTTCTAGAGCAATAATCGGGAAAGCAGGAACGCTTTTGTCTTCTATCTTGACCGAAACATAAAGCCCGTTGGCTTTTAAGCGAATAGTAGCAGATTTGATTTTAAAGCCATCGGGAACAGGTCTGGAATTATAGAAAGGCATCCAACCTAGAGTTCCTATCTTAATTCGATTGCCATCTATTTTTATCCCGGACTTAAAAGTTAAAGATTTAAAGTTACTGCGGTTCTTGTACTTAGGATACTTGGCTTCTTTTTTGTAGAACCTAGAAAAAGCGTCGTGCAGCCTTTCTATTACATTCTGGAGAGCCGTGGAATCCATATCCGCGTACCAAGGTCTTGTCTCCTTGAGTACTGGTAAGTTAGTTATTTGAATTGCCAAGGCGTTTTTCTTGGTTACTTTACCTGATTTGCTTGTCTGGTAAACCTCTCCAGTATCTGACGTAGCTGAATTTGAATTAATTGAGCAAGTTAAAGGGCAGCAAAGAGCGAGGGATCGTAAACTACAGAACTCTCCTTGAGCAAAACGAACATGGTAGGTTGCTTCGACATCATTTAAAGAATAGTTGATTAAAGCTCGCCCCATGTCTAACCAGTTGCAAAACCTATTGAATTGTCTCTCGGAAGGGAGTAATTTATATTTGTACCCTAGCAGCATTGCCATCGACCTTATGACTTACTACAATAGCTAGTGTACTACCTATAAAAGAAAATGTCAGCAAAATTTGGAAAGTTTTTTGAAAAAGGCAACCCTTGGGAGTGGAAGCAGATTGGTGAGCAGCCTTTGGATACAACAATCACGCTTAGATTGACTAAAGAACAGAAAGATAAAATCAAAAAAGTCCCTGGATGGCAAGGACTTTTACGGGATTATATTCAGGAGTTAACCTCAGATGTTAACGGCACTTAAAAGTGCAGGGAACAGTGGAAAGAGACAATATTGATAACTTAGGATAATAAAAGGTAAAGGACCAATATTAATATCATTGATGACTCTTAACTCTTAACTCTTAACTCCTAACTCTTCCCATCTCCCAATGCCCAAAATACCTGTATCCCGCTTAGTTACTTTAATTGTCGGCTTAATTGTCATCCTCGGGCTTAGTCTGTGGCTGATAGATTCGCTATCTCGGCTTTACTGGCAATTATCTTATTCCCCATTTTTAGGTAATTTGCTGCTGTTTCTGCTGGTTATTTTGGTTGCAGCTTTAATTGCAGCTTTTGTTTACTATGTATTAAAAATTCAGTCTGGGGAACAGCGTAGTAGTAGCCGCAAACGTCCTAATATTAAACTTCCTGAAAAGAAAACAGAAACTGCTTCCACGACTTTATCAGCCGTGCGTCAGCAGGTTTCGCAAATTCAAGATGAAGTTTCTCGGCAAGCTTTGCTCAGTAAATCCCGCGAGATTGAAGCAAATTTATCACGCGGGGAAATTCAAGTGGTGGTATTCGGTACGGGAAGTGCTGGTAAAACTTCTTTGGTGAATGCGGTGATGGGGCGGATGGTGGGTAATGTTAATGCACCGATGGGAACTACCACTGTAGGGGAAACTTATTGTTTGCGTCTCAAGGGGATGGAGCGCAGAATATTAATTACCGATACGCCGGGAATTTTGGAAGCGGGGGTTGCTGGTACGGAAAGGGAACAGTTAGCCAGGGAATTGGCGACGAGTGCCGATTTATTATTGTTTGTTGTAGATAACGACTTACGACGCTCCGAATACGAACCTTTAAAAGCATTAGCAGAAATTGGTAAACGTTCGCTGGTGGTTTTAAATAAAACTGATTTGTATGCCGAAGAAGATACTCAAGCGATTTTAGCTAAATTGCGCGAGCGAGTGCGGGGCTTTATTCCTACAAGCGATGTGGTGGCGATCGCCGCTAATCCGCAAGAGGTAGAGTTGGAAAACGGCGATATTTTCCGTTCCGAGCCGGAAATTGTACCTTTATTGCGAAGGATGGCAGCAATTTTACGAGCAGAAGGTGAAGATTTAGTCGCAGATAATATTTTATTGCAATCGATTCGTTTGGGAGAAGAAGCGCGAAAACTCATCGATACTCAACGTCGTCGGCAAGCGAATAAAATTGTAGATCGTTTTCAGTGGATTGGTGCGGGAGTAGTTTCGGTAACACCTTTACCGATGGTGGATTTATTGGCGACTGCTGCGGTAAACGCTCAAATGGTAGTAGAAATTGGACGGGTTTACGGTTGCGAATTGAATATGGAAAGGGGAAGGGAATTAGCGCTTTCTCTTGCGAAAACTTTGGCAAGTTTGGGCATCGTTAAAGGAGCTTTGCAGTTAGTTTCTACAGCGTTACAGTTAAACGTTGCAACTTTTGTAATAGGTAGAGCAATTCAAGGAGTAACGGCAGCTTATTTAACTAGAATTGCCGGTAAAAGTTTTATTGAATATTTCCGTCACGATCAAGATTGGGGTGATGGGGGAATGACGGAAGTTGTGCAAAGGCAGTTTCAATTAAATCGTCGGGATGAATTTGTGAAGGCTTTTATTTCGGAAGCTATAGCTAAAGTTGTGAAGCCGTTGACGGATCGGAAGGAAGTTGTGGAAGAGATGGAAGAGTAGAGGAGAGGGGG
>JBARZF010000678.1:0-9350 GCA_049649675.1 Rivularia sp. (in: cyanobacteria)
ATGACTGCGGATAATTTCCGCCATTTCTCGGATATTAACAGCGCTCATTAATACTTCCGATTCCGGAGGTAGATTTAGCGCTTGTAATAATAAATCTAAACTAGTTCTTACAGATAACGTTACTAAAACTTCTTTATCGGTGCTAAAAAAAGATTTAATGCCATTTAAAGATTGTTGGCGATCGATTGAACGAAAAAAAGAGTTTAAACAAGCGTATAAATCACCAAAGCTAACATCTAATTGGATAGTAGGGTGCGATCGGCATTTTGGACGAAGTGATTTTTTGTTTGGTGTTTCATTAAATAAGTTCATGTGGTTTGATTTTAAAATAAGAATTATGAATTAAGTCACTGGAAGTCTGGGGCTACACAAACAAAGTCCACCTTCGTGGACTAAAAATGATTGATAATTTAGCATATGTAAAATAAAACAACTTCTCCACGGTTTGCGGCTTCTTCAAAGAATTTAACTAACAGCCATACAATAGTCGGATGAATATCAGCTTTAATAAGTTCCGAAGGATTAAATCTAGATTTAAATTCAGCAAAAGTTGTATAAAGACGACTATCTAAATTTATCAGTCTACTTTAGTAGACTTTAGCTATTAGCCTCGGAATTGATTCCGAGGTGAGGATGAAGACTAATTACAACTGATATAAATTTTAAATCTCAATTAAGAAACTTACTCAAATCAAATTCTCCCTGCTTATCTTCCTTAAACCTTTCCGCACTCAACATCAACAACAGCCTTTCCGAATAATCTACCGCACCTCGTAATTCAGTTTGCAGTATTTCCAAACCACCATTTGTATATTCTTCAAAAATATTATTGCGTTCAGTTTGAGATTCTTCCTCAGTTACCGAAAGTACTTTTATATCTTTCGTTTCGGTAATTCCAATCAGTTTAATTACCCAGTCATAACCCATTGAAGCAAAAGTTTCGACTTTAATTGGCGAAGGTTCTCTTTTAGAAATTTCTCCCAAAGGCACGCGGCGATTGTGCTTTTTACCCAAAGTAGCCGCAAAAACAACCACGTCAGCAAAAGTTTGAAAAGGTCCCGTTGCACCATTCCAAGATGTTAAACTTTGTACTAACTCCGCTTTATCTTTTGCAACCCTAATTCTTCCAGTTTCAGCCATTATCAGTTATCAGTGAACAGTGAACAGTTATCAGTTATCAATTCATATTGATTATTAATTTATCTTTGCTTTTTTAAATTAAATTTTACATATTAAGTTCGTTTCAATTTACCAACTCTCTTCAATTCTTTGCTCAGCGCTCCCAGCGTCTCTGCGGTTTTATAAATTATAAGAATAGTGCGTTACGGCATTTTGAAATCTATAAACTAAAATCAAATTTTCTCGTGCCGTAACACACCCTACAATAAATTTTTTTCGACCCCCTCTACCCCCTCTCCTCACTCCCTCTCAACTTCAACAATTTCACTATATTCAAACTCATTCGGGCTTTGCTTTACTAAAGGATATCTTTCTCCGCTCAATTCAATAAAATCTTGTTCGCAATTGGGTTTGGAAGAATAATAAGTCAAGACATATTCTCTACCAACTCGGTATGACATTTCGTCTTCAACTTCACCCCTCCATTGCGTTTTAGTTACTAATACTATTAATTGATTTGCTAATTTTGGAATAATTTGAGCTATGTGTTTTCGGTAAATTACATCTAAGCTTCCGAAAGGTGAATCCATCACAATCGGAAATGTGCTGCTATCTGCTACCATGAGCATTTTATTTTGACTCCAATCACGCACTCGATCGATAATGCTGCTAATAAATGATAAGCTGAGAACTTGATTTTCTCCGGTAGATGCTGCAACTGGCATTGCTAAACCAGAGGTATTTTCTATTAACGTTAATTCGTATTTTTCGCTGATTGTGGGAATATAAGGTGTAAAGGAAATTTCGCTAAATATCTCCTGCACTCGTTTTTCTAACTGCAAGCGGAATTGCTCTTCCTGCAAAACTTTGACTTGGGTTAATCTATCGATCGCGTCTTGTGTGGCGCTGATGCGACGCTGTGCTAATATTTGTTTTTCTTCGTTTAATTTCTGCTTGGATATTTGCTTGTTTAAACTTTCTAATTCAGTTTTTAAGTTAATTACTTTCTGCTGGTTGGCACCTTGTTCTAAAGTTAATTCTGTAATCTTCTCTTCAATTTTATCTAAACGCTTTTGTAAACTTCTAATCTCTTCACTAGGATCTTTTCTCAATCTTTCTTCAATATTATCTAACTCTGCTTCTATTTCAGCTATAACCTGTCTTAACTGACTAATTCTAGCTTGTTCCTTATCAATTTCTTCCCAAAATATAGCTGCTTGTTTATCTATTTCATCAACTTGAGCGCTGATTCTAATTGCTGTTTCTTCAACTTCTGAGGAGCCAGCTTTCTTCAACCAAGTTTCGACATTTCCACGAGTTGTACTTTCTTCATTCAAACTCGTACCGCAAATACAGCTACTTGATTTTAATAGCTCTTGAATAAATTCCCGCGAAATTCCTGTAGTTAACTTTCCTTTCTGCTTCAAATTATCAACAATTTCTCTAAACTGTACCGTTGTTTCCGGTAACAATACTGTATAACCGCGTGTGGAGATTGCTTTTTTAATAGTTTCTCTGGTTTGTCGTAAATCATCTTGATGCAACGCTTTTTGTTTTTCTAATTCCTGTCGTCTTTCCTGTAAATCCTTTGCTGCATTCAATTCCCGCAAACGTTTACTAGTTTCTTTTTTAAAAGTATTTTGATATTCTAACTCTTTAATAATCTCTTGCTGCCGTTTGCTAATTATTTCAATTTCAAGCTCAATTTTACCCTGCTGTTTTAATAATTTTTTAATTTCAGAATCACCAATTCTTCTCAACTCATTTTCTAAACTTTTTTTCGCTTCTTGTAAATGTCGAATCGAACGATTTATTACCTCTACACCCAAAAATATCTTAGTAGCTTCCGCTATTTCCGCCTTCTTATCGGAACGAACTATTTCTTCAATTCGTTCGCCATCAAAAAAGAAATATTGATGTAAACTTGCAGGTAAAATTTGTCCGATAATCTCTTCCGGCTGTTGCGGTGGCAGATACCATCTACCGTCATCTCCCGCTACCTGCATATATATTTCTGTTTTACCAACGTCAATATCATTTTCATGTTTGTAAACTCGACATTGACGTTTTACTCGATAGCGTTTACTGTCGTGTTCCCATGCTAACTCTACCCAACATTCCACACCTTGCCCAATTTTTGCTTCGGCGATGGCTCTTTTATTTACAAGTTGCTCAGTTGAGGCAAAAGCCGCACTAAATTTTTCGTATAATACCCATGTGAATGCATTCAACAAACTCGTTTTACCCGCACCATTATTACCGTAAATAATAGTAGTATTGTTTGAATTCGTCCCCGCAATCTGGATTTCGCAAGTTTTACCGTAAAAAGAACGAAAGTTACAAAGCTTGATAGAAGTCAGCTTCATTTTACAGCTTCCTTAACGATTGCTAAAATATCTTCATTAATATGACCAAAACTTTTTTTATCAAGTCTGCTTTTTTCTAAATGCCATACTTGCTCGATAATTTGCCGTACTTCTGGTGAAGCGCTAGTTATTGGTTGTTGTACTTCATCTATATTATGCTGTTTTTTCATTACGCTTTTCGTATAGCAATTAATCGCTATATTTTACCTGTAGTAGGTATACTCTGTTATCCGTAAACTCACTGTAACGATGTTTGCTCGCATTATTCTTTTAATGCTGATTATTAATAGTCAACTGTCTTCCAAATGTATTATTTGAAACTGTAAATCCTTTTGTTAAAGCTTTTTGCTGAAACAATATTTAATACAAAAATAAATATAATTTGTAGGGTGCGTTATGGCGCGATAAATAATTTGAACTATAACAATATGTTCTTGTTCGCGCCGTGAGCGTACCGTTTTGAGATTAAGTTATATATAAGATTGTCAATTTTTTAATCACGGACTAATCCCCGATGGTGCGAATTATGTTTCAATTTTATCGTTTAAATTCTAAAATAATCGCGCATCTAACACACCCTACAAAAAAAATATTTTATTTTAGGGACGCTTTTCTGATATTATTATTTATATGAAGCATTTTATCATAATGGGAATATGGCCTGCTCTAAAAAAATTACTGTATCTCCATTATAAAAATATTTATCTCTATATCTTATTATCCCACAAAATGGTCATTTTTATTTTCACAACAAATAAAATCACAAATTTTTCGATAAAATTATATTACTCAACCCCCAATGCTCAATTCTCAATTCCCAAATTAAACATCCATCAACCCATACCGCTTTTGTAAATCCAACAATTTCATCCTCGCTTCACCAGCATTATCTGCTAAATCGGCAAATTCAACAAAGCGCCGCAATTCCTTTCTCAACAAATTACGCTCAACCTCTAAAGTATTTCTATCTAAATCCGGAGGCAATACAATCATATCGAATATAGTAGCACGTTCCTTACCTGGATGAGGGCGTAAAACTCTTCCCCGGCGCTGGATAAATTGACGGGGATTGCTCGAAGAAGCTAAAATCACGGCAGTTTTAATAGCAGGAATATCAACTCCTTCATCTAAACAGCGAATTGCAACTAAACCTTGTAATTCTCCGCTTTCAAACTGGTTTCTTAAAGCTTCTCTTTCCACCAAAGAAGTTTCCGCCGTATAAGTACTAACTCTATAACCTAAATCAACTCCCAAAATTCGAGTTACTTCCTTCAATTGACGCAAATTCGCACGCCCTTCCGCTTCTTGGGAACCATCGCTGCAATAAAATAATGTATGAGTAGTTTCGCGACGAGTTAACATCAAATCCCGCAAAGCATTCAATTTATTTTCAGCGGCACTTACCAATCTCGCACGCTGAATTAATAAAGATTTGATATCTTCATTATCTTCAATATTAATTAAATCGCCACTTTCTCGCTGCTTATACTGTAAAATCCGTCCGATTTTTTTCGTCAATTTGGCATAAGCAAGACTTTCAGATTCAGTTAATTCTATCAATATCGGATAATAAAGATAGCGTACCAAAGCACCTTGAGCGATCGCATCTCTCAAAGTAAATTCAGGTTGTAAAACTGCACCAAAATAATTAAATACAGATTGAGTTCCTAGCTCATCAAAATATCTTTCCGGTGTGGCAGATAACCCCAACCTTAATCCAACATTATGCGGTAAACTTTCTTCTAACTTTGGCGAACCTAAATTATGCGCTTCATCGCCAATAATCAAAGTTTTTTCAGGAAAGTATTTTAGTTGAGATTGGAAACCATCACTTATCAACGTTGAATTAGTAGTAATAATCGTGAGAAACTGTTGAGAACTAGAACGCACATTGTAAAGCTGCTCCGAAAGTTGCGTTTGCCAAGTGCGGACATTTTCAAAAGCTAAAATCGGCTTCAAACCAAACTTTTCGCATTCCCGCGCCCACTGGGTGACAAGATGACGGTAAGGGCACACCACTAACAATACTTGCAAATTTATTTGACTATATAATTCCCAAGTAATTGCCAGTGCTGTAATAGTCTTACCGCTACCAGTCGCCATTTTCAAAGTACCCCTACCATTATTAGCAAACCAGTTATTTACAGCTTGCTTTTGGTAGTCTCGCAATTGCAGAGATGGTGGAATTTTCGGACATCCCGGCAATAGCTTTTTTGCTTGATAAGTACCCTTCTTTTCCCCTGCATGATAAGGAATTTTTAGGCGAAAAGTAGTTGGTGTCTTATGATGTTTTTTTTGCGTCAGATACATAAAATGGCAGCAACCCTGGTGATAAATCGTGATTCGTAATTAAAAAGAGGGGGAGAGGGGGTAGAGGGGGGAGAGGGGGTAGAAAATAAATTATTTACTTGCTACTTACATACTCTTAACTCCCAACTCCTAACTCCTCACTATTCCCCATGCCCTATGCCCCATCCCCAATTCCCCATTCCCTGTTTCAGTTGTAATTACGCCAAACGGCAACTAAAGAACCTTGCACCTGTACCTGCCCTGCATCAACTTCAATTGGCTGATATTTAGGGTTTGCAGGTTCGAGGGTAATGCGTTCGGAACTTGTACGATAAAACCGCTTTAATGTGGTACCGTGCCCGTCTACCATTGCGGCGACAATGGTACCATCTTTGAGCATATCTGGTTCCTGTACCGGACGCAGAAATACCATGTCTCCATCAACTATGGAATCCTCAATCATGCTGTCGCCAGTTACCCGCAAAGCATAAGTTTGGAATGGTAATTTTATCTCTTTAAAATCCAAATGCTCTACGGCATCGGTAAAGGGTTCAATTAAACCACCAGCAGCTATGGTTCCCAAAATCGGTACGCCGGGTTCTTCGGGATGCAAAACTCTTATAGTCCGCGCTTTACCTTCACTCCACTCAATATATCCTTTGTTGCGTAAATGCTCCAAACGACTTTGAATGGGCGCTGGGGACTTCAAATTCATCGCTTGCATCATCTGACGAATTGAAGGTGAATGCTGACGCATTCGGATATATTCCGTCAGCCAATCGTAAAGTTCTCTTTGTGCTTCTGTCAGTTTGTCCATAAATTTATAGGGAAGTAAAATACAAATGTCCTTAGAACATTAGTACTACAAAAAACCTCATAACGGCAAAGTTTTTTGACTTTTATATTGCAAATTCTCTGCGGAAATTTTGAATCGAGAGTTGCAACCGGGAAGATTTTGGATTATTAATCGCGGAGAAATCCAAAATCTGTCTTGGTAATTTTGAGGGGAAGAACATCTACACCCTCAAATTTCCGCAAAATCCAAAATTTAAACGGGTTCGGCTTCTAAAATACTGGCAAGTAAAGCCTTTTGAGCGTGGAGTCGATTCTCTGCTTGTTCCCAAACCCGCGAATATTCGCCTTCAATAACATCATTTGTTATTTCCTCATCGCGATGCGCTGGTAAACAGTGCAAAACAATCGCTTTTGGGTCAGCAAAACTCAACAATTCCTGATTAATTTGGTAGGGTTTGAAAATTGGCATTCTGTCCGAAGCTTCTTTTTCTTGTCCCATACTTGCCCATACATCAGTATAAAGTATATTAGCATTCTTTGCGGCTATTTGAGGATCTTTGGTAATAACAACTTCAGTTTTTCCATCTGAAATTGCCCGTGCTTGTTCCACAATATTTGCTGAAGGTTCGTATCCGCCCGGAGTGGCAATTTTCACGTTCATTCCTACCAGCGCACAGCCCAACAGCAAAGAATTTGCGACGTTGTTACCGTCGCCAACATAAGTCAAAGTCAAACCCTTTAAAGTTTGAAATTCCTCTTGAATTGTTAACAAATCCGCCAATATTTGACAGGGATGCTCCAAATCTGTCAGAGCATTAATTACCGGAATTTGGGCATAATTTGCGAAGGTTTGTAATTCTTGCTGTTCAAAGGTACGAATTGCCAAAATATCAAGATATCTATCCAAAACTCTTGCCGTATCTTGAATTGGTTCGCCGCGACTAACTTGAGTAACATTAGGATTAAGATCGATAACCTGTCCGCCTAATTGATACATTGCAACCGTAAAACTTACTCGCGTTCTAGTGGAAGCTTTCTTAAACAAAAGTCCCAATACTTTATTACATCGCAACTTCAACTGTTGAGACTTCAACTGAGTTGCCATTTGCAAAAGTTCTTCAACCTCCACCTGATTCAAATCTGCTATGCCTAATAAATCTCTTTGGCTTAATGCTGTCATACTTTTTCAGTTACAAAATAAACAATTCTATCAATCAACAGTTAATAGGCACGAACATTTATCTAAAGTCCCTACCAAAAAGATAAAAGGAGTTGATTGGTTGTAGTACCACACCCTAATCATCAATCAACTGCTCGCCATTCATTGCTTGCGGTTCACCGATCTAAGATAAATTGTAGAAGTGGCAGTACAGTTCGATTTTTTCAATGTTCGAGATTCTATTTTTCTATCACAATAACTGTGCTTTTAGGTTTGGGTAAATCACTCTCTAGGCAGAGAAAAATCTTTGCCTTATCTGCTAATTAAATTTGAAGAGGAAGCCAGAAGATAAACAGCGATAATTACTTTATTACTCTCTTCCCGGTGAAAGATTACTTAATTGAGTGAGGGGGTAGAGGGGGTAGAGGGGGTAGAGGGGGTAGAGGGGGAGAAATTTTATAAGAAATCTTAAAGCGAAACGGGAGTAATTAATCAATTATTTTGGATGAAAGCTATTTTCGGATTGATATTTAACAAGAGCTTTACAATATTATTTTTTCTGGTACAATTACAAAGTGTGACTTTCGCCAGCATGGCTCAGTGGTAGAGCAACGCACTTGTAATGCGTAGGTCGTCGGTTCAAATCCGACTGCTGGCTTTTTGATTTAATCTGTCTTTAAGGGCGGATTCCGTTAAAGCTGTACAAGTTATAATTTTCTTACTATCGACGCAGGAAGCGATAAATTAAAGCTAATAAAAATGGTGCGCTGACAATAAGGCTTAAAACAAACGCAGGTGATAGCATGACAGAGACGATAGATAAATCGTAGCCTTTTGGATAAACTTGTTGTGGTTTTGGTAAATATTGTGTCGCTACGCTGGCTGTTAAACCGCTAATTGCTAAACCTACACCAACCAAAGCGATGGTATTGTCAAGTTGGCGTTCAGTTGCAAGCTTGAGGCGATCGCTCTTTGTTTGTTCTAATTGAATTATGCCTTGTAAGGTATTGCTGAGGTTTTGAACTACGGTTAATCCTGGAATTAAATTTGCGTAGTCAGTTTCTGCTTGTCGTAAATATTTTTTGGCGTATATTTCGCTTTGACTGAATTTTTCGAGACAGCTTAGGTTACTTGGTTGAGATTCACGGGTAATTTTTCCTAAGCGATATTGATAGTTTTCCAGATTGGTTTTGATAGTGCGGATTTGGTCGTCGAGATAGTTTAATTCAATCGTATAATCCGATAAAGATACCAGGGTATTAGCTAAAGTTTGTTGTAATTGATTTAAATCTAATTTACCTGTATTTAACTCTGCTTGTAAATTTCGGGCTGTATTGATCGAATCTTGGATTTCAATAAATTCTTGTTTTAAATTAGTTTTTAAAAACCGACTTTGATAATATGCCCAAACTATTTTATGGCGATAGTGGAATAAACGCATAAAATCTTGATATATGGTTTGAACTTGCTTCCTCATATCTGAAGCGGAAATATTTTCCGGAAATAGCCAAATTAAAACATGATGGCTTTCTGTTCTAAATTTATCCCAAAAATCTTTACCTGTTAAATTCAATATTTCTGGGTGATACCACAACTCAAAAATTTTACCTCCGAATAATTCA
>JBARZF010000679.1:0-1530 GCA_049649675.1 Rivularia sp. (in: cyanobacteria)
GAGCCGTTTCTGAATGGTGCGATAAGTGCTTTGATGAAGGAAGCAGCACCAAGGTGTATGAAGTCAACGCTGCAAATAGCAAATCATTATTTAGTTGAGTTAAACAATGATGTACAGCTTCGGAGTAGTGCGATAAATCAAGATGATGAAAAAATTAGATTAGAGTTAGGAGCGTTAAAAAAAGATTTAGAAAGTATAAATGAATGTCGTAATCGTTTGCAAGAAATAAATACCATTCGAGAAAATCTTGAAAATAACTTAGATAATCTTCTTATTGAACTAAAAAAAAATGCAAGCATGAGTCTTGAAAAATATTTTATAAAAGAAGAATTTGAGCGTGGTAGTCTTGTGCAAAAAGTAGATATTCATGCAAGAAATTTGATTTTAAAGAATATCGGTGATTTTGAAATATTTCCACGATGGGTTTCACGACGAATAAAGTCTCATATCGAATTTAAAAGCTCTGGGATTTTTGAATTTGAGGATGAAGCAGAAGCTGAAAACTTCGCTAATCAAGCAGTTGAATATTCCAAAGCAAGAGCAGAAGATATGTTATCGGGAATTAGCAAGCAAGCACGAGCAGAAATTGCAGAAGCACGTTCAAGTATAATTAATTTTGTTGATACACAAACAAAGCCTATAATCAAAAACGCTCAAAAAAGATTAAATGAAGTATTTAGTGTAAATCTTTCCTTACCACAACCTATATTAGCTTCTGATGATATAGAAGTATCTAATCCTCATTTTAAAAGCAATACTAAATATATAGACCAAGGTTATGAATATGTAGATAAGAAGAAAAGAAAATGGTGGAGTATGTGGTTGATTCCTGTAAAAGTAAAAGAGAGAGTTAAAAAACCTGACAAGAAAGTAGAATACTATACTGTTTATCTAGAAGATGTAATATCACAAGTCAATAATTCTTTAGAAAAAAGCATTGATGATATTAATTCTAATATAAGGGATTATATTGATGAAGATTTTCAACAGCGAATTGATCTATTTTTTAATGGATTGAATATCTATCTAAGTAACTATAGTGATAATTTAACTCAAGCACAAGAAGACCAAAAAAAGAAAGCTGAAGAAAGACATCAGTTAATTTATCACCTTAATTCTTTAATGTCAGAGTCTACACAAAATATTAAAAATACCAGCACTTATCTACAACGCACAAAAGATTTAATGGAGGATAAATAATGCAAAGTATTTCTCCTCTAACGAAATCACCTAATAACAAAATCAGCCCTTCTACCAACCATCTCTCACAACTTCAAAAACGGATCCCCACCGTCAGCGACAAAGCTTTAATTAACTTAGTCAACGGAATTCAAGTTAATAAAGACATGATTCGCTATCGCAAAAATCGCGGTTTCTTCGGAAAGTTATTCGATAAACTCGACGGTAGCGATCGCAAGCGCAAAATATTACTTGATGGAAACATTATTGCAGGTCAAGAAGCTTTACACAATTGGGTTTTAGAGCTTACTGATTCTCTCAATATCTCTCAAGTTGCTTTGGAAGTTACGC
>JBARZF010000680.1:0-4107 GCA_049649675.1 Rivularia sp. (in: cyanobacteria)
CTTCAATGAGATTTCCGCCACACCAATCTCCGCAACATACTAAGGGTAAAGTTTCTGCTGGTAAACAAGCTTGCTTTAGTGGTGTTTTGGGAAAAGCGTATCTCCACCTATGTACCTGCATCCATTGGGGATTTTTCAGCCAGTGTAAGTTTACGTCGGAAGCTGCATTTGCTAACATTTGTTGTCCTACTTGTTGTAATTCCGATTCAAAATATTTTTCTGCGAAGTCAGCGCTGCTATGAATCACAAAGTGGGGTTGTACGGGATTTTTTCGCTTGCTGCTATCTAAGCCAATCCATCCCAATACGGGATTATCTTTAAATGTAATTGCTTTCCACTCCGGTTGCTGCGATGAATCGGGATATCCTGCCATTACGGTAATAGCTGGGTAATATTCAACACTCCGCAATTTTTCAAAAAATTTATTATCTAAAAGATTTTCTGCTAAAGTTTCCAATAGCATTACGGCTTGAGGTGCTGGAATGGCAACGATTACAGATGAAGCTGTAAATTCTTGGTTGGTTTCACTAGTTAAATGCCATTGATTTTGAGAATTAAGGGAAATTTTGTTAACACGTTGTCCGCGATTTATCTCTAATCCTTGTGCCAGATATTTAGCTATCACATTCATTCCTTCTGGTGCGGTGTAGGGAAGAGGTAATGAAGGGTTGGCAATGGGATATGAAGAATTATCTTGAACGTAAAGCTTATCCGTCCAAACTTCTAAATCGCCTTTTTGAGCCAGCAATGTTATCAAACGCTGTGAAAGTTCACCTTTGGGTTTGATATAACAGGCACCATGATCTGAAGCAGTATCATGTAAACGTCTTGTGGCAACTCTTCCACCCACTCCACGGGATTTATCTATTACCTTTACCGAATATCCGGCTTGGGTTAACTGTTGAGCGCAAACTAAACCTGCCATTCCGGCACCAATTACTGCAATATCAGTCATTCTATTTTAGATTTTAGATTTTAGATTTTGGATTTTAAGAGTTGGGAATAGGAATAGGGATAGCTCACGGAGGCGCGGAGGAGGTGCGGAGTTAGAAATTAGAAATTAGGAGTTAGGAATTAAGAATAATTTTCTACCCCCTCTACCCCCTCTACCCCCTCTACCCCCATCTCCCCATCTCCTAATTATCCGGCTTTGTTAATTGTTGTATATAGTTATCAGTTTTAGGTAGTGGTACAAAGTATTACTGATGAGTGCCGAAAGCTAATAGTAGAATAAAGTACGGGAGAAAATGTTCGTTTGGGAGAAAGGGAAATTGGATGAATTAAGGGCAGCACTTGAATTAGCGAATGAAGAAGAGTTGCAAGATTTAACGGCAATTCTATTTAGTCGTAAGTTTAATCCTTTGGATTACCTGCAAACACCGGAACCCATAGAGGTACAAAGCCAAAGTCGTCAAGCTTGGCTGGATGCAATTGAGCAACGTTTTTGCTTTTTAGCCGCCGATGGAATGACGGTATTGCGGGGACGTTGTAAGCAGATTACTTACCGCGAAGCTTTGATTGGGGTATGCAAGTATTTAAAAATTTCTTATTCAGATGATTTGACAACCGTTGATTTAGAAGCCGAAGTATTTTTGCATCTTTTAGGAAAAGTTTGGAAGAAATTACCTGCCGGTGAAAAAAGAAAGTTAACCGAAAAAGTACAGCAGCAGTTAATCAAATCCGAACTTAAAGAACCTTTACCTTTGGCTTTACAAAAAGATCCCTTGGGTTTAATTTTTAAAGGCGGTAGTGCGATCGCGGTAACTTCGGTTATTCAACCAATGTTGCTCAAACAAATTACCCGTCAGTTTGCAACTCATTTCGCTACTTATCAAGTTGCTAGACAAACAGCAATTAAAGGCGGTACCGTTGCTGCAAAACAGTTTCAGGGTTACGCAACTTCCCAAATAGCTCGTCGGGGTATGGCAGTAAGTGCAGCCCGTTACGGTGCTGTCAGAAGCGTATTTGCATTTATTGGTCCCATGATGTGGGCTTGGTTTTTCGCCGACTTAGGATGGAGAGCGATCGCCACTAATTATGGTCGAATTATCCCCACTATTTTTGCTCTAGCTCAAATTCGTCTCACCCGAGAGGAATGTTGGGAAATGGCATGATTTGGTAATTGGGGGATTGGGAATTGGGGATTGGGCATCGATAAGAGGTGGTAGAGGGGGGAGAGGGAGAAGAGCAGGTAGATTAAAATTAAATTATTTCTAACTCCTAACTCTTCATTCCTAACTATTCCCCATGCCCCATGCCTATTTATAGCTAATAATCTATGAAGAAAATATGGTTGTATTTACGACATGAAGATCCTAAATTACGATTTTCTTGGTATTGCCTGCAATTAGGATTATTTGTCTTTCCTTTCTTTCCGGCTTTGGGTGCTGTCGGTTTGTTCTTAAGCGGTTTAATTCCTTTTGGACAACAATGGAGCAAGATTCCGCAACTACCTTTGTATCGAGGATTTATTCTTTTAAGTATATTTTTGGTAATTACCGTTGTTTTTGCTGCGGATAAAATCACGGCTTTTCTGGGTTTATTTAATTTACTACCTTTCTTTTTATTATTTATTGGCTGGAGTCGTTTAATTCAAACAACGGCGCAATTAACACGAATATCTTGGATTTTAACGATAAATTCCCTACCAGTAGTAATTATCGGTATGGGAGAATTATTTCTCGGATGGAACACTTCACAATTAAGTCATAGCATCTTCGGTTGGACTCTCGTCTCTGGAGGAAATCCCCCCAACCGCATGGCTTCTACGTTTATTTACGCCAATATTTTAGCCGGATATCTCGCCATAGTTTTTATCTTAAATTTGGGCTTATGGTTGCAAGAATGGCGAAAATTTAGGGGAAAGAGACAAGGCGACAAGGAAGAAAAAAATTCTAGCCCCTCTTCTCCCTCCACCCCCTCTTCCCCCTCCACCCCCTCTTCCCATTTCCTCTTCCTCACCTTTGCAGCGATCGCCAACTTCACGGGGCTAATTCTAACTAACTCTCGCAATGCTTGGGTAATTGCTTTGGTGGCTTGTTTGGCTTATGCTTTTTACCAAGGTTGGCGCTTAATTGTGGGCTTTGTAATGGGAATTGCTCTTAGCGTACTTTTGGCTGCTTTTGCTCCTTCACCAATCGCAGAGTTATTTCGTAAGGTTGTTCCGGCTTTCTTCTGGGCACGCTTCAACGATCAATTATACCCAGATAGACCAATTGCTTTAATGCGTACAACTCAATGGAATTTCGCTTGGGACTTAACTATACAGCGTCCTTGGACTGGTTGGGGATTGCGTAATTTCTCGGATATTTACCAAACTAAAATGAACCTTTGGCTGGGTCATCCCCATAATTTATTTTTAATGCTATCTGCTGAAACTGGACTTTTGGCAACGCTGTTATTTTGCGGTTTACTGGGCTGGATATTTATTAAGGGTGTGCGATCGCTGCAAGTTATTCCCAAAGAAGATAAGTTAATCTTTTTCAGTTATTTACTAGTGTTTGTCAGCTGGATACTTTTTAACACGGTTGATGTGACACTGTTTGATTTCCGCTTAAATACGCTTTCTTGGTTGATGTTGGGTGCGATTTGTGGAGTTGAGAGGGGAATTAAGATTAAGAGTTAGGAGTTAGGAGTTAGGAGTTAGGATTGTTAGAACAATAGTCTTGTATTTCGCCACATTAATGAAAGCGGTGCAACACATTTGTAGTGGGAGCGTCTCGCTCCCTCGTCCTACTGCAAGATGTATGTCCTAAGTCCCTCCGGGACGACATAAAGGTACGGACAGGCTGAGCCGCACGCGAGCCGGGAACGCGCTTCGCACGACTTCTACCCCTGATAACTTATGCAATGAAGTAGCAGAAACCGGGTTTTTTGAAAAAACCGGGTTTCTAAATGCTTAAAATGATTTTTCAATCTTTAGATATATATTTTTTAAGAAAAATCATCCGGAAGATAACAGAATTTATTTCATATCATTTAGTGACGCACCTGCACTTCTCTGACGAGTAAGTGTAGGCTTCTCGGCGACTCCTCTATGAGAACATTGACCGAGCTTTGAAGCCCTACGCCCTAGGGACTTTTGACTAAACTGCTTTTTTTTATTTG
>JBARZF010000681.1:0-6050 GCA_049649675.1 Rivularia sp. (in: cyanobacteria)
ATTCTTTGGCAATATTTAAAGAGTTAACTGCTTTCTTTGGGTCTTTTTCATATAACCTTTGAGCAAGTTCTAACTGTATATCTAATGTTGTTAGAGAGTGACCTAAAGAATCATGAATTTCACGAGCTATACGACCGCGTTCTAAATTTGCAGCTAAGGTTTCTATCTGTTGTGTTAATGCTTCTGCTTTTTGACGACTTTTCTGTTCTGCTATCACAACAAAGCTAAATAAAAGCACAAATACACTGATTGTAAGATAGTCCCCAATATTCCTAATAACTACTCTACGAATGATTAAGTTAGTATTATTTAATTCTGCAATCCATTGAGTTTTATTAGCACGGCTGAATTCTAATAATGCCGGTATACTAAAAGCTATAAGAGAATTCCAGACTATTCCTATTATAATTGTAGTAAAAATTACTTCTTTACGTTCTAATAAAAAACAGCTTTTGACTAGTATAAAGTAGAGAGCTATCTCAAAATAAATGCCTAACGAGGCAGGAATCATGATTGCTAATATTTCCAAGTAAATATAAGCTCTTCTTTGCCAAATAGGACGATTGATCGGAAATATAAAGCTTAAACCTGTCAAAACTGTTAACTGAGTAAATCTAATATAAGTAGGTATTGGTAAAGAAGAATAATCAGTTTGGCTACGATTTAAGAAAAAAAGTAAAAAATATACAATTAAAATCAACCATTCTATATAACTGACGGTTCGGCGGATAGAGAAAGAAGCAGTTTGGTTAAAATTCACGATCTTAAAATGATTGCAAGTTAAGAAAATTATCCTATAAATATCATCAATTGCAAGATAAATTAGCAACATGACTATAGTCATAAATATGCATGACTATAGTTAATATCGTCATAAAAATTTCTTAGCTAATCTATTGTTAGCTGTTATCAAACAAAAATTAATTAACAGTAAAATCTCAAGGCTAGCTTTGCACAAAAATCTGTAGTTGAACTATTAATTATTGGAAAATAAATCAATGAACAAAATATCTACTCTAGGTATCGGTATTGCAACAGCTAGCATTCTTGGTTTCTTAAATCTTCCGGTAGTTCAAGCTCAAACTCCCGATTCACAAAATACACTACAAAAACAACCAGAAACACAAGTGTTAGTTTCAGAAGTTACGGTTGATGGTGTAGAAGGAAATTTAGAACAAATCGTTTCTCAAGCAATTCAAACTCAAGCTGGAAAAACAATTACTCGCGCTCAATTACAGCAAGATATTAATGCCATATTAGCTACGGGCTATTTTGCAAATGTAAGAGTTGTTCCGGAAGAGACAACCGCAGGCGTTCGGATTAAATTTGTTGTTGAACCCAATCCGGTTTTACGTGCGGTAAAGGTGCAAAGCGATCGAGTCTTACCGCAAGAAGTTGTAAATCAAAGCTTTAACACACAATATGGTCAAATTCTTAATTTAAAACAATTTCAGACAGGAGTACAAAAGTTAAATAAATGGTATCAAGATAACGGTTATGTTTTAGCGCAGGTTATAGATGCTCCTCAAATTAACCCCGATGGAACTGTTATTTTGCAAGTAGCAGAAGGTGTAATAGAAGATATTAAAATACAGTTTGTTAATCCAGACGGAGAGGAAGCGAAAGGGAAGACGCAAAAATATATTATTACCCGCGAAATGCAGTTGAAACCGGGTGAAATATTTAGAAAAGAACTTGCTCAAAAAGATTTACAACGAGTTTATGGGTTAGGGATTTTTCAGGATATTAATTTGAAACTGAATCCTGCTGAAGATCCACGTAAGGTAGTTTTAGTTGTCAATGTAACGGAAGGTAGAAATTTTAGTGTATCTCCCGGCGGCGGATATAGTTCTAAAAGCGGACTTTTTGCTAATACTACTTTTAACCTGAGAAATTTAAACGGTAGAAACCAAAGATTGGGAGCCGATGTAGAGTTTAGCCAAAGAGATTTCGGTTTTGATGTTAACTATACCGATCCTTGGATAGCGGGAGATCCGTATCGTACATCCTCCAGCGTCAATGGTTTTAGAAAGCGGACTTTTTCTCAAATATTTGACGGAGGAGAAACAGAAGTAGAACTAGCAAATGGCGATCGCCCCCGCGTGTTCAAAACTGGTGGTAATATTTCTTTCCGTCGTAATCTCAGTAAAAAAGTATTTGATAAATCGGAATGGGTGGCGAGTGCTGGTTTGAAATATCAGCGAGTTACAATTCGCGATTCCGATGGGAATATTAATGCAAAAGATGCTTTGGGAAATGACCTTAGTTTTAGCGGTGACGGTACGGACGATCTATTAACTATACCTTTAAGGTTGGTAAGAGATAAACGCAACAGTTCATTAAGTCCGACGAAAGGTTCTGTTTTAAGTTTGAGTACCGAGCAATCAATTCCTATTGGCGACGCAAGTATTTTGTCTAATAAGTTAAGTGGTAGCTACAGCTTTTATATTCCCACTCGCTTGACTAAATTAACAAAAGGTTGTCGTCAATCAAACAGTCAATCTCAGCAATGTCCGCAGGCATTTGCTTTTAATCTTCAAGGAGGAACTGTAATCGGCGATTTACCTCCCTATGAAGCATTTTCTTTAGGTGGTGCTAACTCAGTAAGGGGATTCGGTGAAGGTGAATTGGGTAGCGCTCGTAGTTTTTTACAAGCATCAGCCGAATATCGTTTTCCAGTATTTTCTCTGCTTAGTGGTGCATTATTTTTCGATGCTGCCACCGATTTAGGTACAGCCGATAGCGTAACTGGTAATCCTGCTGGGGCACGAGATAAACCTGGGTTAGGCTTCGGCTATGGCTTGGGAGTGCGCGTAAAATCTCCCTTGGGACCGATTCGTTTGGACTACGGTTACAACGACTCGGGAGAAAGCCGAGTTCAGTTTGGGATTGGGGAGAGGTTTTGAAGATGGGGGATGGGGAGATGGGGAGACAAGGGGTAGAGGGGGTAGAAAAAACTTCTAACTTCTAACTCATAAATCATAACTCCTAACTCATAAATCATAACTCCTAATTCCTACTCCCTACTCCCTACTCCCTGCTCTTAACTTTCAATGCCCTATGCCCCATGCCCAATCCTTATTAATCTAAAATCCGTCGATGCGCCCGTTTTGGGGAAGGAAACCGATACACCAAACTTTCCGCAAAATCCAAAATTCAAAATCCAAAATATACAAAATATGATTGTGGCGGTTTGTTTTTTATAGACAAACTGCTTTTTGATTATGAAGCGAACATTATGAGTTAAGATTGGTCGGTGAGATATGCTCGGAAAAAGTTAACCAATAAGACTGTAAGTAGTGGTTTTTATCAATTTATGTATTAGAAAAATAGGAAATCGAAGAAATCATTATTATCTACATTTTTTTAATAGGGTCAAAATATATGTTAGAAAAATTATTTCGTCCGACTCCTCAAGCAAATGAACCCTACGAAGAAGATTTTTATCACCATCCGGGAACGATACCAGGAACTCTTAATGAAGATAGGGATGCGCCACCTACTAGGGTTTCTTTAATTGATTACAATCAAAACAAAGTTATTCCTAAAAGGATTTCTGTACCAGAAGATTGCGCGATGTATCTGGATACTGAATCGGTTTCTTGGGTAGATGTGCAAGGCTTAGGTAATACAAGTATTTTGCAGAGAATTGGCAAAGTTTTTGATCTGCATCCTTTGGTTTTGGAAGACGTGGTAAATGTTCCAGAACGTCCGAAAATAGAAAATTATGAAGATCAGTTGGTGATAATTTCGCGGATGGTGATGCCAACAGAAAATAGTGATGGTTTTCACAGCGAACAAGTAAGTCTTGTTTTGGGAAAAAATTATCTGCTTACCGTGCAAGAAGAACCCAACTTTGATTGCTTTGATCCGGTACGTTTGAGAATTCGTAACAATAAAGGTATCATCCGCAAGCAGGGAGCGGACTATTTAGCTTATACTCTTTTAGATGCAATCATTGATGGGTTTTTCCCCGTACTCGAAGATTATGGCGAACGCATTGAAGATTTAGAGGAGGAAGCAATAGTAAATCCGACTCGAAATACACTGAAAAAAATTTATAGAATTAGACGAGAATTGTTACAATTACGTCGCGCTATATGGCCGCAACGTAGCGCTATAAATGCTTTGATTAGAGATAGTAATGAACTTATTTCTGAGGAGGTGAGAATTTACTTAAGAGATTGTTACGACCATGCGGTGCAGGTGATGGATATGGTAGAAACTTATCGGGAACTTGCATCGGGGCTGATGGACGTGTACCTTTCTGCAATCAGCAACAGAATGAATGAAATCATGAAGTTGCTCACGGTGTTTTCGTGGATTTTCCTACCTTTAACCTTTATTGCTGGGTTGTACGGCATGAACTTTGAGTATATGCCTGGTTTAAAAACACCTTGGGGCTTCTGGTTATGCGTTGCAGCAATGGTGGCGATCGCAGTTGGTTTAGTAGTGTTTTTCCGGAAGAGAGGGTGGTTGGAAAGCCCTGCAACTCTTAAAGATGTTCGAGGTGAGCGAAAATTTTAGAGGGGTAACATAAACGAGATATGCAACAACAGACGAGTCCTAATTTAGTTGTACTGACGCTTTATATGATTGGTGTCAGTTATGTATTTAATTTGATGGTCGAATCGATCGACGAAAAAATTAAGTTTGTCTATGATAAGGCAACTGTTGACAAACAGTTAAAAGAAAAAGAACTCTCGGATAAGGTTTCTATCGCCTTTAAACTTAGTCCTTCTTATGATATTGATGGCTTAAAAGATTTATTAATTATCCTTGGCAATAAATCGGATAATCTGGCGATGTATATTGACTGGGATAACTGTTCTTTTGTTGTAAAACACAAAAATATATCGCGTCGAGTAATTCGTAAATCACCAGATGTGTCACGAGATTTAGGCGTACCCCAAAGCCCCAGTTTGGTTGCTCCCTCTCAAAACCTCGTAGAAGGCATTACCACTGAAGATGTGTTTGAAAGAGATATAGAAAAAGGAGTATATCAAGCCAAAAAACCTTTAGTTAATATAAGCGGACTAAAAAGTAGTCCAGCAAAAGCGCAAAGAAAGCTATACAAAAAATTTATCAGCAGAAGAGAAGAATTGGAATGTTCTCTACAATTAGTGTTGCGATTTTCAGAACTGCGTGTCGGTTTAGTTCCAGGTGAAAACGTTCCTCCCATGTCCATTATTACTTGTCCTTTTATAATTAGAAAACTTCCTTGGACTTATGCCTTACCTTGGAATAAAAAGAGAAAATAATAATAATAAGTTAAAGCTAATATCAAAGCTAAACTAGAATGTTATGAGAGAGTTGGCGAGGCGGTTGCAGATTAGTTTGAAATATAACTAATTTGAGGAAAGTCCGGGCTTCCCAAAGACCAAACTTGCTGGGTAACGCCCAGTGCGTGCGAGCGTGAGGATAGTGCCACAGAAAAATACCGCCCGATTATCAGTGAACAGTGAACAGTGAACAGTGAACAGTGAATACTTAGTAACTGATAACTGATAACTGATAACTGTAAAAGGTAAGGGTGCAAAGGTGAGGTAAGAGCTCACCAGCAGCATCGAGAGGTGCTGGCTCGGTAAACCCCGGTTGGAAGCAAGGTGAGAGGAACTATGGTTGGTCTTTTACCAGTTCCGCTTGATGAGAGCCGCTTGAGGCGTTTGGTAACAAACGTCCCAGATAGATAACTGCCCTGGAAATTCGGAAAGAAATTTCCGCATTTCTTGAACAGAACCCGGCTTATGTCCGACTCTCTCTCCTCCCCTAACAGGATTTTCGCGCTTTAGGATTTTATATTTTGGATTAAAATAGTTAGGAGTTAAGAGTTAAGAGTTAAGAGTTAAGAGTTATAAAATAATAATATTTAACTTGCGATCGATATTACCAATTCCCCATCCCCCATCCCCCATTCCCCATTCCTAATTACGAATTACGAATTAATTCATGTCTGTTATTTATCCGCGTCGTCAGCGACAACTTGAGAGTTTGGTTAAAAAGCTAGGTTTATCGGTGAAAGCGCCTATTAAATGGGATTTACTGGACTT
>JBARZF010000682.1:0-15901 GCA_049649675.1 Rivularia sp. (in: cyanobacteria)
AAAAACTGTCAGCTATTTGCGGAGAATGGGGGGAACTCAAGGTAGTTCCATCCATCATCTGTTTCTACTATCGAGTGGTAATTAGTTCCACTTACTTACACACAACATATTAACAGGATACGGACAGGTAATTTGCCCATCTGAGTTGGTTTGACTGATTTCATGTAGATAATCTAGAAACATTTGCTTTTGGGAAGTCGAAAAGTATTCGGTATCAACTCCAAGGATAAAATCGAGCAATTGTTTTCCTCGTTCTAACTGCGAATCGAAACAACTTGAAATGTCGAGAGAGGCTCGAATAGCTTGTTTGGAATAAGGGATTTGGCAAATATCGAACGTTTCTTCAATCTGATGACTGTACAAGGGAACCCTACCCCATAGCTGATTTGAGATAGAGAAAAATGGAATAGCCATATCTTCCAAAGGCGCATTCATTACTACCAGTTTACTGTCAGAATCGAGAAGATTTCTAATTTTTGAAAGTGTTGATTCGAGATTAGAACAATAATACAATACATGAATGCATAGGATGGCATCGAAAGATTGCTCGAAGGAGCAGGAATTGAAATCTTCGTTAAAAATCTCAAAAGAAAAGTTTTCGTTTTCACGGGCAAGGCTATCAAGTTTTTCTTGAGTTGCCAAAGTTTGTTCTTTATTAGAATCTATGCCCACAAAATGAATCTTTTGATTTTTGGCAAGCAATTTTTTTAATAAAGGGACTTCAAAAGATCCGCTTCCACAACCAACACTTAGGATACTGTAACTGCTTCGATTTTCAAATGTTTTTTCAAAATAGATAAACATTGCATCGAGCATTTTAGCTTGCTGGTTTGTACTGTCGCAATAAATTTCATGGGATTCTAAGTAGTTTTGACCTTTGAGTTCTATCAGATTGAGGTTTGTAACTTCCGGATGGAAGTATGAGATTTTAGGAAATTCAGTTGTCCATCGATCAATTGACTGTGATTTCTGCATTTTTCTAAATATTTAATCACTCGAATTGTACTATACTTTCTGCTTTTCAAACTGGAATATATGGTGCATTTTTACTGCAAGAATGAATTTTCGGTAATACCTCTGGATATTGAGCAAGATTTTTGAATATCCGAAAGTCATAAATCGGCTGCAAGATACTAAAATTATTTAGGAAATAAAGAACATAATTTCATGCCTTAAAACAAGGCTATATGGGCTGCTATTCGTTGTATTAGCTCTTGGGAATACTTTTATTTTAAAACTGAAAAACATACATCATGATAAAAAACTTTATTTGAAAATTTGAATTTATCGGCACTATAAATAATGTCTAAATGATGTTCGTGACCTATCAAATTATCTATTTTAACTACTTCAATTTTCATTAACTAGCACCCGAAAATATTTTTTGATGGGATATGAATATCAATATTTGTAAAATAATATTTATTTTTTAATTGTTATCAGAGAATTAGATTGAGGAAATTTGTATTCATTGCTATCGCGATCGACGTAATTTTTTAATATGTCTTGGAAAACAGCTAATACATCTACATTACTATCAAGGATGCATTTTTTCAAATATATTTCAAGTAGATCGATGTTATCGTAATCAATTGTGTGGTTAAAATCTATTTTTGTCTCCTCATAACTCAACGAGAGGGAATCTAATATTTTTTTTGTATCTTCATATGTCATCATCTGTATATTGCTATTTGGTTGTGGATATTTTTTGAGATAAAAATCATATAATTTATAGTAAAAAGAATTCTCGCTGAATTGATAAATCAAAAATTGACCATTAGATTCCAGTAAATCCCAACAATATTGGTAGACATCCGCCATTTTATTTAAATCGACAGTATACAAAGAATGAATAGCCCATATCAGATCGTAACTTCTGTTTTTGGGAACTGTACAATTAATATTTTCTACGGTGGATAAATAGATTTTATCTGTGCTGAAATGCGTCAAATTGTCAAATATCTGCTTTGCTTGTTCTAAACAATATTCTGAAATATCTAGTAAATCCGATTGCAATTGAATATCACCAGAAATTTTCCGATCTAATAAACTAGGAAATTTAGCAGTACCACATCCTATATCTAGGAGTTTGACTTGATTTTGATCGAAGCCTTTCAAGAGATGATCGAATGAATATTGTTCAATTAGTTTTTCACGATCTATTTGAGCTATCTGAAACCATAAATCTATATCTAACTTGTCTTTTTTATAGAAAGATTTTGAAGAATTAAAGTTCTCTTTGGCTTGTTGCTTTATACTCATTTCCGTTTACTTATTGAAATTGATATTGTTAATTGTTCAGTAAGTCGAACAATTATGTGAATTCTTTCATAGTTTTGGGCGATCGTACAGCGATTTCAAACAAAAGTTAACTGCATTAGAAGCAGAAAGCAAGTGGAAGTTACTAGAAATTGGCGATCGCTTCTCACCTCTATCGACAGCTAAACCTGATGGTTATTATCAGATGCGCGGTTGTATCAGGTTAGCTAGTACAGTACGGCGGAAATATAACTACCATAAAAAATGGCTTATTGCCCTTTAAATCAAATTTAAATCAAACTTCTTACTTCTTACTTCTTACTTCTTACTTCCGCCAAGCGGTACTAGTCACTCCTGCCGAATACCATACCCCAGAAATTATCGTATTTTCTGCTTCTATAAAATATGATTTATCTTCTTATAATACTGGGGCTAGTAACTGTAACTAAATAGTTGGACATTGTTGGACAAAAATGCCGAAATGTCTATATAATAGTCTGTATTCAAATATAAGGATACAGATTATGGATACCAACGACATGAGTTTAAGTATAGGGGAAGCTGCGAACGAACTAGGAGTTTCAACAAAAACATTGAGACGATGGGCGGACGAAGGAAAGATTCCCTGTGAGCGCAGTCACGGCGGACAACGTAGATTTCAGCTTTCAGATATAAAACGTGTGGCTCCTCGAAACATTCAGCCGCTAGAAGACAGAATTACCATCAATTATGCTCGTGTGAGTAGTCACGACCAAAAACAAGATTTACAGAGACAAGTACAGGTTCTGGAGTCCTATTCTGGTACTCACGGATGGCAGTTTGAAACCATTCAAGATTTAGGAAGTGGCTTAAATTATAAGAAAAAAGGACTCAATAAACTCCTCAAACGCATCATGAAAGGGGACGTTCAAAGATTAGTATTGACTCACAAAGATCGTCTTTTACGGTTTGGTGCCGAACTGGTCTTTGCTATGTGTGAAGAATTTGAAACAGAAGTAGTCATTATAAATAAGTCTTCTGAAGATACAAGCTTTGAGAATGAACTTGTGACAGATATGTTGGAGTTGATTACTGTTTTTTCAGCCAGACTATATGGTTCTAGAAGTCGGAAAAACAAAAAACTTATTGATAGGATGGCTGGAGTAGTAAAAGATGTAAGCGATTCCAAAAAATAGTTGGACATAAGTTGACATTTCGGAAAGCATGGGCATATAATAACGGAGTAAAGAACGAGGTCGAACGTTGAGGAGTACACTATCTTATGTGAAAGGACTGCCGACACCAATAGAAGAAATGAACGCTTTAGGGATTACTAAATTTGAAGAATTCCTATACGCTTTCTCTGATATCTATAGACAAGCAACCGTAGAGACAGTGAACTACATTTTGTCCCTCGATGGTTTTGGTAATAATGAGTGGAACTTCTGGAAAAATCAACTACAAGTCAAATACAAAATAAATGCTAGACAAGCCAATAGTATTATCAGTGACGCTAAAGGTCAAGTGAAATCAGCCCAAGAGTGCAGAAAATTACATATAGATACCCTAAAAGGGAAACTAAAGTCTGCTAAATCTTGGTTGAAAGAAAAGGAAGATTTACTAAAGAAAGGCAGAAAGTATGTTGACTACATTCTAGAGGAACAAGCCAATTGGAAGAAAGAAAAACCCAAAAAGTCTAAAAATAAAGTTCCCGCGAGAGGACTACTTTTATCTATGTCTCTCAAGTGGAAAACATCCAGTTGGCAGCATTTGAAATTTAAAATCCACAATAAGAAACGTTATATAAACACTTTAGAAAATAAGATAAAACATTTATCAGATTATGCTAAAAAACCTGTTCAAGTAAAAGTTTCTCATTATCAAATATTTGCAGTTGGTTCTAGTGATGAAACATTAGGGAATCAAATATGTCAATGGAACGGAGATGTTGTCACTTATAGAGTTCCGTACTGTTTAGAGGAGAGGTTTGGTAAGCACGTATCTACTCGTATAGGAAATTTCGATAGAAACGTCAACAGATTACCTGAAAAAGGTTCTAAGACATGGCACTTTTTCCACAAAAATGGAAAATGGAACGCTGCTGTTCAGTTTACTCCAGAAAAAGTAGAAACAGTTTCTAGACATTCCGACTGGGGATGTATTGCTATTGATTTGAATCCTAGTTCTGTTGGTTGGGCTTATGTAGATAAAGATGGAAATCTAAAAGACCACGGAACAATTAGTCTACAGTCCGGACTACCAAAGGGAAAACAGCAGGCTGAGTTTTTACGAGTAGTTGAAATTCTTCACGAAAAAGCCAATAAATATGCTTGTCCTATAGGACATGAGGTTCTAGACTTTTCTAAAAAGAAAGAAACTCTAAGAGAACAGGGAAAGAAATACTCTAGAATGCTCTCTGGATGGGGATATAAAAAATTCTTTGATTTACTAAAAGCTTATTGTGCTAATCGTGGAATATATGTATATGACAAGATAAGACCTGAGTATTCCAGTATTGCTGGAATGGTGAAAGTAGCTAGAATGTACGGCTTAGGTTCCGATGTATCGGCAGCCTACATCCTGGCTAGAAGGTTCATGAGACTCAAGGAACGTGTGCCTGCCTCCTTATACGCCTACCCCGACGTGAAGTTGATTGGGAAGTCCGTTTGGAGCCAGTGGAACCAACTGAATAAATATCTAAAGTCTCGTGGTGTAGCCAATCGCCGACACGATTACTATACCATCCCTAACTGGGAATCAGAGGTCAAACGATGGAAAAGTAAGTCTTCTTCGGAAGGCTGAGGATACCTGAGTAAGCTTTATGCGCTTCTGGTTGAGAAAACTTCATACCGCGCTCGTTTTTCGTTACCTTCCCGATTGTCTAACAATGGGTAACTATGGGTAACTTTTTAGAAGCGGTAAAAGTGGTTCTTAACTTAAACAGTATAGAGGATTGGATTATAGGGGGTCGATATCGTTTCATCCGGCTTCGTGTTAGGTATAAACTTCTGCCAATCTCCTGAAGTTATTTTTGGGAAGTCAATCACGCGAGAGCCGTTTTCAAAATAAATATTTGCAAGTGCAATTCTCCGTTGGTTCGTGCGGTTAGCTGCCGCACCGTGAACGTTGAAGCCGTTATGAAAACTCATTTCTCCTAGTTCAAAGGGTTCGGCATTTATCTTAATATTCTTCGATTGAAGTAGCCTAGCGATCGATAAATCGCGAGTTTTCCCAGATTTATAGAAGGGAAGTTGCTCAATTATCTTGTAAACTTCCATTCCGCAGGCAAATTCAATAATTCCCATTTCCCAAGGCATAGCTTGTAGTGGGAGCCAATTTGAGCAAACATTTGTGCTAGCAATCGGATAATGAAGTAGATCGTAGTGCCAAGGGGTGCGACCGCAACCAGGTTCTTTGCATAAGAAATTGTCGTGATATAAACGAACGCTTGATACCTCTAGTAACTCTGTGGCTATGCGTGCTAACCTACTGCTTAAGGTAAACTCTCGCATAACTTCGTTTTCGAGCCATATCATTTCGGCGCTGATAAACTGTTGAGATGAATTTGATTGACTGTAACGCTCTAGTAGATACTCAGATTCCTGTCTGAGTAAATAAACAGCTTCCGGACTTAAGACATTTTTCAGTCGAATATAGCTTTCGGATTGAAATTGCTTGATTTGCTGTTCAGAAAGTGGATAGGGTTCTGCTAATTCTTGTTTAAAATCTTCAAGAGATAAGGTGGAGCCAAATCTTATATCGGGAAGATTAATCAAGTTATCTTTGTCAATTAGATCGCTACTATTGTCAGCTAAGGAAACATACCAGTCCCACCATTCTTCATTACTAGATTCCCAGGTTGTGTAAAGATCGTCATCTCCCAAATTTGTTTTCGGTAAAAATAATTCTTTCTCAGAGGCATTTGAATAATCTTCAGTCATTTTAATCATCCATAAATAATTAAGGAACGCAAGGGGCAATTTTTTTGCAAGCTAAGAGTTCTTCCTCAAGATTAAACCAATTCAATTGATCGCAAACATCACCAATAATTTTGGTTCCCAATTTGTTTCTCATCGAAATAGCTTTCTGTTAGAATGCATAGTGGTTTTCAATTAAGGCAATAATTGCAAACATGATGCTGTCTGCAACAGCAAGTACCTCAATGATTTCAGAACCACTATACATGATTGAGGCAACTTTTTTGATGTCTAAGATTAGACTAACTTTTTTTCGCGATCGCCCTTAGATACTTTTTCGCGCTTAGTTGGGAATTGCAATCTGAATGGCAAGAAAAGAGCGCACCAACTGCACCATTATCTCTGACGGCAAAATATCCGGTACAGGCTCCCACTTAAGTGGTAGTAATGCAAGATTACGGCGAAACCTTAGCGCCAGAGATTCCACCAGCATCAAATTATGACTCATCGCTATTCGCAGGAGCTTGGGATAATTACCGTGCAGAAAAATTATTGAATTATGGATGCTTCGGAAATAATCTTTTTACGATCAATTGGCCAAACTGTGGCAACGACTACGGCTTAAATTTACGGCGACTGGTTGAATCAGAACAAGTAAAAGGTGAGTTTCTTCATGAATGTCGTAATTATAGCCAAAATTTCGCTTATTTCATACAATTTCAACTCGGTTGTCGCTACGGTTTGGCAGAAAATGTTTTTCCCGCAATCGATAATAATTATGAAGCACTTCACCCTTACTACCGGGAAAGCCGTCGCTTGGTGGGACTAACTACAGTGAGGGAACAAGATAAATTGCGAGTCACCAACGGTATCGCAGCAAGTTTACATCTAGATACTATTGCGATTGGTAATTTGAATTAAAACCAAAATCAATCCGCTGAGGAGGGCGTTTAACGGGAACTCCTTTCACTATTCCCTATCGTTGCTTAGTTCCTTTGCAAGCTGATGGTGTGTTAGTCTGCGAAAAAAATATTTCTACATCGCATATAGCAAACGGTGCCAAAAGAAAGGCAGCCCGTGGTAATGAATATCGCTCAAGAGAAAGGCAATGTGCGTCTTTTTTGAGTTGTCAACCTAGAAACTTACCTCTAAGAGCATTGCAACAAGCGCATGTTAAATGATGTACAAGCACCAGCAGAGTTCAATTTATTACCAAGCGATCCCGATTGGTTCACTATTCTAATGTATTATTTAGACAATTTGCATTTTTACTCTACTAGCGGTAACTGTCTCGACACATCTCATCTTAAGTACTCACACGGTAGCGCCAATACAGTACAGCTACGGATTCTTTACTGTTGCAAGGGCATTTTCCAGCGTATACGTCAGCAAGATTACAGAAGATAAATTACCGTTCTAATTGTATACAAAGGATGTATTTATCAACTAGTGACTTTAATCTCTCCTATACTTTTATCTCTATAATCTTTGTATGACAGGTTATGCATGGTTTTTATGGTCGGATTAGTCATGCAGGTAGCTGGTTATTAGTAGAACACATCGCCAATTAAATAAATAAATAATTTAGAGTAAAAAAAAGTACTATTTAGTAAAATTTCCGGATGCAGTAATTAAAACTAAGTATCAGTGAAGTGGATAGTTCAAAAATAGACATCTACTATGCGTACAACCATTTCACTTTTAGTTACAAGTTTCGTATTCGGCTCCTTAGCTGTTAACTTTCAAGGTATTGGAAACTCTTTATCAGAAGAGATGTTTTCCACCTCTGGAGAGCAAGAATTAATATTGAGTAGATCCACACGCAAGCCTAAAGCACCCCATAGAGGTAGCGGACGCAGAGAGTTTATGGAATATTCCAACAACGCTTAATTCTGCTGTATCGCTACAAAAAGTGCAACGCATAGAACCTGTTAGTCGTGTTATATCAAGTACATTTGACCTATAGCTTGTAGGGTGTTATTAATCACTATTTACGTCCCGCAGCTTAGTGCAGATATAATTTTTGCTACACGACATAGTTAGATAGTTTTCGTTATCATTTATTTCTGATTGTATAAATAGTCAGTCAAACCATATATATCAATGGTTCGTTTATTGACTGCCTAGTTCGATAGCATCATAATCGCGCGCTCCCAATAGAAATTTTTCTCCCGCACCTCCAAAAAGCCACTTATTGTTTAATCCTCCATTTGTTTTCATATTTAAAATATGATTCCTGCTTTGCTAGCGAGTAGGACATCTAATTTGAATATGCCTTCATTCCACCAGAGGAAGCAAACGAAAATTTACGTTTTCTGTATTTTTTGCAATTGCTTGTTTTTTAAACCTCGCAGATAGTATCTGCTGTCGGGAGGCTGAAATTTTTTTTGAGACGATATAAATTACTCAAATTATTGAGTTGATCTGTCTAATACTTTTTATCTAATTAGCCACAACTCAACAAGAAGGCTTCTATTTATAAATAAGTACGAGTAGCAAGTAACTTGATTTACGCTGCGGAGCGGATAATAAAGGTAATAAAGCTATTTTTGCTTGTTTGCAATGATTTTTATAAAAGGGTGACTTATTCACCTAATACTATGCAACCTATGCTTGTTCATGACTAGAGGCGAATATTCGTCTCTAGTATTTGCTTTGTTTTTATTTTAAAAAATTAGACTTTTTAGCAACTGGTATGGCGCGGATGCGCCATACTATGCCCAAATGATTTAATTTTTACGATTTTCTTTGCCTGAAATACCGTTGATAAACATCGGCACAAACTTCTCCATAAATGCCTGTGGATCTCGTTGCCATGCTTTTTGTGCAGCCTCAATTCTAGTAAACTGTAGTTCAGGTGCTAAAACAGTTTGCGGTAAGCGTTCCATTAAATACTGAGGACGTTCCCACATGGGCATTTGATTTGCGACTTCTACTAAATTCGCAACGCGTCGCAACTCTGCTCCTAGAGTTATATCCATTCCCGATTCAAAGGCTGCTTGTTCCACCGCTGCATATTTGCGCTTAGCTGTTTCTATTTTTTGGCGATGTTCTGGACTTTTAGAAGCTAATTTTGCCAACCAACGATTACCCCAACGAACGTGCCCGGCTTCTTCTGGCAGAATTTTCTCGATTGTTTCGCGGATTTTGATGTTTTCTTCAGTCTGCTCGGCTTGCTTGAGTGCGTAAATGTGGGCAGAGAAATACTCACAACCCCGCTTTTCTGTGATGTTAATTGCTGCTAAGGCTGCAATTATACCATCTTCTAAATTTTCTTTTGAATTGTAAGAATTTTTATCTAAAAGACGATCAAATTCATCAATGTAAGACATTCCCGGTGGTGTTCCGACCGAAGCACCTAAATCTATCA
The DNA here is from genome assembly GCA_049649675.1 of Rivularia sp. (in: cyanobacteria). Lineage (GTDB taxonomy): Bacteria > Cyanobacteriota > Cyanobacteriia > Cyanobacteriales > Nostocaceae > Rivularia. Next base: position 9,526 of record JBARZF010000682.1, read on the forward strand.
ACAAATCGGTTAGCCACATTGCATGACGAGCTTCATCCGATATATGGCGGGATAAATCCTGCACCAATTCCGGTGGTTGTCCATTCAATTCTTCAATTACTTCGGTTAAGTCTTTGCAGCTGCGTTGTTCGCTGTAACGATAGCGGTTGAGAGTAATCAGGTGTATTTCGCGATCGCGTACAACCTGTTTCATCACGTCCCTAGCGCTCAAAGAATTCTGAAATTTCCGAGGGTAAGCAACAGTCATAATGATAAATTTTTGTATCGATATATATATATATATTAACCAAATTTACCGATCAACTTACCAATCCTTCTATCTAAATTAACTAAATAAAACGATGCAGCGCATTTTTGATTGCCTGTATTACTTTTAGTTGAAAATCAGAGCGATCGCCAAGAGAGCATTCTATTTTTCTCATACATAATTGTTAATTTTTGCTTAAACAAAAATTATGGGTTGCCAGCCGTGTTACTAGAAACTACTTTACAAAAAATAATATTTAGATTTGATAACAAAAGCAAAAAACCGTAGCCATTGTTACAGAATTAGTTATATAATTGAGAAAAGCAAAAATAAGCTTACTACATATTAATAAAATATAAGGAGAAAAAAATATGACTACTCAAGAAAAAGCCCGTGCTTTAATGCAAGGTCATTATCAAACTATTAAAAATCGTCAACAGTCAATGCTTGGACGTACCGGAGAAGAAATTGGGCTTCCCGGAGAAACATCTCGTTATTGGAACCCAGTTCAAGGAAAGATCAATCCCAGCGCTTGGACAAGTTGCGATCGCTCTAATGCCACAATGAGCTAATTCGATTTTGGATTTTAGATTTTAGATTTTAGATTGGAAGGAGAGGAGTTAGGAGTTAGGAGTTAAGAGTTAGGAATTAATAATTGTCTCCCTTCGTCTCCTTGTCTCCCCATCTTCAAAGAAAAGCCACCCTCGTGAGGGTGGCTTTATTTATGATTTTTGATTGTGTAGAATCAACCGTACTCTACAAAAAAATCTAAATTAACAGTCGTAATAAAGAGAAAATTCGTAGGGATGAGGACGTAGGCGCATGGGATTGACTTCACTATCTAACTTGAACGAAATCCAGTTTTCGATGAAATCTTTGGTGAATACTCCACCTTGGATTAAGAAATCGTGGTCTTGTTCAAGAGCTTCTAATGCCAAATCCAAAGAGCCTGGTGTAGAAGGAACTTTCGCTAGTTCTTCTGGAGAAAGTTCGTAAATGTTCTTATCTAAAGGTTCGCCGGGATCAATTTTGTTTTTAATACCATCTAAACCAGCGCAAAGCATTGCAGCAAAGGCTAGATAGGGGTTACAAGTTGCATCGGGGCAGCGGAACTCTAAACGTTTTGCTTTGGGGTTATCGCCAGCAAGAGGAATACGCACGGAAGCGGAACGGTTTCCTTGGGAGTAAGCCAAGTTTACTGGTGCTTCGTAACCGGGTACCAAACGCTTATAGGAGTTGGTGCTTGGATTGGTGAATGCTAACAATGCTGGTGCGTGCTTGAGAATTCCACCGATGTAGTGGAGTCCCATTTCGCTCATTCCTGCATACTTATCGCCAGCGAATAAAGGCTTGCCGTCTTTCCAAATCGATTGGTGGGTGTGCATACCGGAGCCGTTATCTTGAAACACTGGCTTGGGCATGAAGGTAACAGATTTACCGTATTTCTTAGCTACGTTTTTGATCACGTACTTGTAAGTCATTAACCAATCGGCAGCATCGATTAGCTTACCATAACGGAAACCCAATTCGCACTGACCGCCAGTAGCAACTTCATGGTGATGTTTTTCAATGGGAACGCCGCATTTTTTCATTTCCAACAGCATTTCCGTCCGCATATCTTGAGAGGTGTCGGTTGGAGAAACCGGGAAGTAACCTCCTTTGTAATTTGGTTTATAACCGAGGTTAGGGCCTTCTTCTTTACCGGAATTCCAACGACCTTCTACGGAATCCACGTAGTAGTAGCCCGCGTTCTGGGTTTGGTCAAAGCGAACATCATCAAATATGAAAAATTCAGCTTCTGGACCAAAATATGCCGTATCACCAGCACCGGATGCTACTAAATAATCAATTGCTTTCTGAGCAATTACCCGAGGACAGCGATCGTACCATTCACCCGTCCGAGGCTCTTTAATGCTACATACAATACTGAGGGTGGGTTCTTTCATGAAAGGGTCGATCCAAGCAGTATTTGGATCTAACACCATTGACATATCTGACTCATTAATGGCTTTCCAACCCCGAATACTCGAACCGTCAAAGGGTACACCATCGGTGAAAGAACTTTCATCGATTTGGTCTTGGAACATTGTTAAATGCTGCCAAATCCCTGGCATATCGATGAATTTCAGATCGATCATCTGAATTTTCTGGTCTTGAATCATTTTCAAGACTTCTTGTGGGGTTGTCATGGTTACTCCTTATCTGCCAATACGCTGTCTGATTAAAACGGAAACATTCAAAAAACTGTTGACCCTTAGAAGCCCGAACCACTTATTGACACACCTGGAATATCCTAAATAGATGTATACCAAAAAAGCGTATCATTTGTTACGGAATATTCATTTTAAAGGTAATGTTAACCTTTTACTAAATCATCTACACAAAAATAAAAGTTCATCTTATAAGGGTCAACTTTGGCTTAGAATCCTTAAGTAGTATGGATTGCTTTTTGCCAGATTTTTGGCTAAGTTACCACAAAATTGGTATTGTGATGAACTTTTAGCCAAATTATTATCAAATCATAGATAGGAATAATTGGGGGATAATAAAAATGCAGGATGCCGTAACAAATTTAATTAAGAATTATGACGTTACCGGACGTTATCTTGATAGAAACGCAGTAGATTCGCTTAAATCTTATTTTGAAAGCGGTACCCAAAGAGTACAAGCTGCTACTGCCATCAATTCCAATGCAGCATTTATAGTCAAGGAATCCGCTGTAAAGCTATTTGAAGACCAGCCCGAATTGATTCGTCCCGGCGGAAACGCTTATACTACTCGTCGTTATGCGGCTTGTTTGCGGGACATGGATTATTATTTGCGTTACGCCACTTATGCAATAGTAGCTGGCAGCATGGACGTGCTAGACGAGCGAGTATTGCAAGGTTTGCGCGAAACTTACAATTCTTTAGGAGTTCCCATCGCTCCTACAGTTGCCGGTATCCAAATCATGAAGGATATGGTTAAAGAACAAGTTGCCTCTGCCGGTATTGACGATACCAGCTTTGTAGACGAACCGTTTGACTATATGACAAGAGAGTTGAGCGAAACCGACGTTTAATTAAGATGGGAATTGGGCATGGGGGATTGGGCATGGGGGATTGGGAATAGTTAGGAGGCGCTGAGTTAAGAGTTAAAAATTCTTCCCACTCTTCCCACTCTACCCCCTCTGCCCCCTCTCCCTTTCAATGCCCGATGCCCAATCCCCAATCCCCAATCCCCAATTACCAGTGAAACAAAGACTTGATGTTCTGTTAGTAGAAAAAGGTTTGTCTTCGTCTCGTCAGCAAGCGCAACGGTTAATTCAGGCTGGTGAGGTGATGGTTGATAATCAGTTGGTGGATAAAGCGGGAACTTCTGTTGATGTAGCCGCAGAAATTAGGGTTAAGCAAAAGTCGCGTTTTGTTTCTCGCGGTGGAGAAAAGTTGGCTAAGGCTTTGGATACTTTTAATATTCCTGTAGAAGGGCGTGTTTGTTTGGATGGTGGAATTTCTACGGGGGGGTTTACCGATTGTTTGTTACAAGCGGGAGCCAAATTAGTTTACGGTATTGATGTTGGTTACGGACAGGTTGATTGGCGTTTGCGAAATGATGCACGGGTGGTTTTGCGCGAACGGACTAATTTACGGCATTTAACCCCGGAAGATTTGTATGGAGAGAAAGGTAGAGGGGGAAGAGGGGGTAGAGATGGGGAGAGGGGGAGAGGGGGAGAGGGGGAGAAAGAAAATAATCATCAAGAAAATTTACCTCCCCTATCTGAGACAGGGGAGGTTTATCAAAGGGAATTTCCCGATTTGACTGTGGTAGATGTTTCGTTTATTTCTTTAACTAAGGTTTTACCCGCGCTGTGGCAACTTCTGCAATCTCCGAAAGAAGCTTTGTTGCTGGTGAAACCACAATTTGAAGTTGGGAAAAACCGAGTTGGGAAGAAAGGGGTTGTGCGTAACCCAAATGACCAAGCTGATGCTATTTTTCAAGTTTTGCAAACCGCTACAGAGTTAGGATGGTATTACAAAAATTTAACTTGGTCTCCTATAACTGGCCCAGCTGGTAATATTGAGTATCTTCTGTGGTTGGGATGTGAAAGCGAAACTATTTCCCTGGATTTATCAGCTATCAAGCAAATTACAACTGAAGCTGCTGCTAGTTTGAAGCAGAACAATAATTAATACTAAATATCGTACACCCGACATTCGAGTGCATTAGGATGGCGATCGCAATAACTATCGAATGAATTCTTAAATTTTGCTGCTTGCTTTTGATGGGATTTCTCAGCTTGCAATTCTTCGACAATATCCCAAGCTACAGCACAGTCACTAGAATCGCTTCCGTTTACTTCGCAAGTTGAGCGTGCTTCTGTAAGAGCTTCGAGGATGGCTGTTTCAAGAGTGCTAACTACGTCTTCTTTGTTGGAATCAACCGCTGTTTGTACCACTTTTAAAATTTCAGACATTAAGTTTTCCCCTCTACATCCTTAAATGAATACTAACTATATAAGTTTATAGTTATTAATCCGTTTGCTTTTCAAGTGTAGATATTCTTCTGAGAATCGTTCAGTAGTAAAAACCGAAATATATTTGGAGTAGTTTTGCGATAACTGTATGCAACATCAGAATTATACTTTTGATAGACTTTTTAATTTGATATTTGATACAGATTTAAATTCACCTAAAAAATATTTTCTAGTCACGGAGAAATTCATCATGACTTTGTAGATAATATATGGAATAAATAAACCAGCTATTAATCTGATAATACCTTCATCCAAAAATGAAATTTTTTGTAAGCCCAATTGAATAGGTTGATGTAAATACAGAATTGCCATTGAAGCGGTACCGAGTTGACGGGTAATGCTATCAAAAAACTTTATTTTATTTACTATTTGTGCCAAATACTGAATAATAATAATACCTGAAACAGCTACAAGTAAATTAATAATTGGTATCCCATAGCTTCTAGTTTTCATCTCAAACGATATGTCAAACAAAAACCACCTATCTATTAAAAACTGGATCGAATACAGGATAACAGCAGTAAAAACTAGTTTTTTAGAATTAAAGACAGCAGGTTTTTTAGATACCATATGTCCAAACCAATAGAATGGAAGTGCCATTAACACGACATTAATATTCCAGGGGAAATTAATATCGCTAAAAAACCAGTAATCAATCATGGCTAAACAATAAAAATTCAGCATAATTATGTTTATCAGCCATCGATCGCTATCAAACTTAGTATAAATAAAATTATATAGCTGTTGAGTAAAGAATAAGCAAGTTACAAACCAAAAAACACTAAAAGTACCAGTTAATATTTGACCGCCGTACAATTGTTTAAAGGTAAATGATAGTAACTGATTTAGTGAATCTGATTGTTTATTTTGCCAAAATTCTTGTATATATGTTGCTACAGTAGGAAGACTAAATAAAATAAGAAATGATATATAAGGAACAATTAAATGAAAAAATTTCTTTTTAAAAAAAGCCAAGTAATCATATTTTTCTTTATATAGATATCCGCTAATAAAGAACAAAAGCGGCATATGAAACCAGTAAATGTATTTAGCTACTTTTATATCTAAAATATGACCTGCAACAACTGTTACTATTGCAATACCTTTCCAACAATCAATCCAGTTTATTTTTTGTGACATTAATAGATATCTCCCCAATCCAAGCAATTACTAGCGGTACAAGCGTCTTTGACAGGTAAGGTTTTGTACGGAGTATCAGTGTATTTTTTCTTTACGTAAAAATATATATATTGCTTAACAATTTATAGAAAAAATAAATATCGAATTTATCTTAATATTATCTGTAAGGCATATACCGTAAGGAATAGGTATATTTTATGGGTATCAGCATATATAAAGAATCCGTAAATTTAAGATGGGGAGATGGGGAGATGGGGAGATGGGGAGATGGGGAGATGAGGAAATAAAAAATCCATTACTCCATCATCATCCTTTACTCGCTACTCCCTATTTTTTACTTTCTACTCCGCGCCTCCTAACTCTGAACTCCTTCACGGGTACCCAAGGCTGATAAACTTAAACTTATGTTTCCTAAATTTCTTCCTGGTGGGGTTGAGCAATTAACGGAACCTGCTTCGATTGCTCTTGCTCAAACT
>JBARZF010000683.1:0-3155 GCA_049649675.1 Rivularia sp. (in: cyanobacteria)
AAATAAAAAAAAGCAGTTTAGTCAAAAGTCCCTAGGGCGTAGGGCTTCAAAGCTCGGTCAATGTTCTCATAGAGGAGTCGCCGAGAAGCCTACACTTACTCGTCAGAGAAGTGCAGGTGCGTCACGACTTTGTAATTCGTCTTCAATTTCAAGTGCTGCAAATTGGGGATTCAAATCCTCACCAGATAAAAAGGTTTGTAGCTCTTGTTTTGCTGCGGAATAAAAATCCATCTCCATAATTTTTTCTTCTATTCGCTCAAAAGCCTCTATTGGAGTTTCGCTTATTGCTGAAGTTTTATTTATTGCTGTTTTGCCGAACATTTTCACAACACCATAAGCAGCAAGCCCAACAACTCCACCAACAGCTGCCATAGGTATTGTACCAATTCCAACTGCCAGCCCTATTTTTGGCGCAACTAATCCCATAGTTCCAATTAAGCTAGAAGCACCCGCACCACCTATACTACCGATAGCGTTAAGCGAAGCTCACCGAAGGTATCGCACTCATTGCAACTTTATCTCCTTCGATTGCTTGCAAAGCACCATAAGCTGCTGCACCAGTAACAGCACCAGCACAAACTACATGGGCTGCCCCAATTCCTATACCTCCGAAACTTCCAGCTAAACCCATTCCGCCAATTATCGGAGAAAGATTAGCACCCGCAATAGTTCCAACAGTAATAAAAGCGGCTCCCGTAACAATATTTTTTCGTGTTTGAGAAACTTGATTTAGAGAATAACTAAAGTCTCTATTTATTGTATTTAGTTGTGATATTTGCTCGTCAATAATATTTTTTAATCTACAGGCAATTTCTTCGCAACGCTGTTTTTTATATTTAGCACGAGAAATTAAATCATCTCGATTTGAAGCAAGAGTAAGTTGATATACCTTAGTCCATTCATTTGCTTTAGCTTGAGCTTTTTCAAAATCTTTTTGAGCCGCACGTAGTTTTTCTAATTTATCCTGCTGTAAATTCATTTGATTGTGTTCCATAATTTTCCCATCTTTATACTTGTTAGTCTAAGTATGTGCCAGTATAAATTGCTACGACATTGGAAGAATTCAGGAAATAATGCAATCTATTTTTGAATTGCCGCAACAGGCACATTTTTCTTGTAGGGGAGGCAAAACGCGGTGTGGATTTTCCTCCCGCGTTATTGCCGTTGTGTGACGCATTGAGTGAATTAGAACGTAGCAATAAAGTTTGTAGCGTCACGCACCATCAACCATTTGTAACAATAATCATGCTAAGAAGACCGTAAGTCCTGCTATTTTTAAACTTTGTTAGAATTCACATTTTGCACCATTCCTGGGGAACCGCCTTGGAATAAATTCCCAGGCTCAAAGTCAAAGTCTGATAAATCAGACTAGGTAAATATTTCAGTGCGTTTCAACGCACTTGGTATATGAGCCTTGGAATTGATTTCTCTGCGAGAAAGCCTCCGGCTTACAAGGCGGGATTTTGGACTTAACTACAATGGTGCAAGATGTTAGTTTGAACTGACTTTTTTGTTATAAATTTTATTATTCCAAGCTCTGAATATAAAGCATTAAAAACCCTCCAGCTAATTTACCGAAGGGTTCAGAATGCTATTAAAGTTTTATTTTAAATTCCGCGCTCCTTTACCTCGGTTGCAGTCTATACATAGAGTTTGCAAATTGTTAAGGTTATTACTACCACCTTTGGAAAAAGGGATCATATGGTCAATTTCTAACTGAACTTGCTTTGCACTTTTACCGCAGAAAACGCATTTAGATTTGTCTCTGTGTAAAACTGAAACGCGAACGGAAGCCGGAATATAGCGCGAGCTGTTTTGAGACTTAGTTTTATTTAGTTTTTTACTCTTCGACTTCTTTGGTTTATCAGCTTTTTGACTATTAGCCTCATTAATTAAATCCCTAATTACACCTCGTACAAATTTTTGTAGTGGGTTGGGAGACTTTTTTGCCATCTATACCTTAATCAAAAATTTTCTTCAAACCATAAGCCGCAAGCCCGACGACTGCACCGGCTGCTACAACTGGAGCCGCGCCAATACCAACAGCAGTCCCACCAACTGCTAAACCCATACCCCCAACTGTTGCAGCAACTCCTGCACCAGCAGCAGCTCCACCTGCTGTGAAACCAGCAGCTTCTTTAAAATCATTTTCGTTATGCTTTTTAGACATTGTTTTCTAACCCAGATTTATTAACTTCTATAAAAAACCTAACAGAAGCTTTTCTAAAACTGTATTTGTGCTATTACTGAACTTACATTTTAAGTTGCCATGAAGTTTAAGAATTACTAAGAAACGATATAGATAATCTCCGAGGCATTCTATAAATAATTAATATTATGTATTAATTTTAAGGGATAATTGAGTACTCATTTCTGGCATATTAAGAAATAAGTAATCATAGTTTTATAAACACTACATTAATGACTTCTACCCTCCCTCACAAAAAAGCCAAAGCCCTCAAACCCGGAAGCCCTCGCCCTGCAAAGGAATTATGTAGCGACTGCGGACTTTGCGATACATATTACGTTCATTATGTAAAGGAAGCCTGTGCTTTTCTTAATCAACAAATAAAAGAACTCGAAGAACAAAGTCATTCGCGATCGCGCAATCTTGAAAACTCCGACGAACTTTATTTCGGGGTACAGCAAGAGATGATGGCAGCGCGAAAAAAAGAACCTATTCCAGGTGCCCAATGGACGGGAATTGTTAGTTCTATTGCCATTGAAATGCTCGAAAGTGGCATTGTCGAAGGCGTTGTTTGCGTGCAAAATACCAAGGAAGATAGGTTTCAACCAATGCCGGTAATTGCTCGAACGGCAGAGGAAATACTGGCAGCGAAAGTAAATAAACCAACATTGTAGCCGAATCTTTCTGTATTAGAACAAATTGAAAAATCGGGAATGAAGCGGTTATTGGTAATTGGCGTTGGCTGTCAAATCCAAGCATTACGTGCAGTAGAAAAACAGCTTGGTTTGGAAAAGCTTTATGTATTGGGTACCCCTTGCGTCGATAACGTTACTCGCGCTGGATTGCAAAAGTTTCTCGAAACTACAAGTAAATCCCCCGATACAGTAGTGCATTACGAATTCATGCAAGACTTTCGAGTACATTTCAAGCATGAAGATGGTTCCATTGAAACAGTACCTTTCTTTGG
>JBARZF010000684.1:0-4288 GCA_049649675.1 Rivularia sp. (in: cyanobacteria)
CAAGAGCAAAAATACCGTCATGTAGAAGGAAGACTCGGAGCTATTGCCGGAGTTGCAGAAGCAATTTGTGGTTTGGTAGGGGGTTTAGTAGCTGCTCGCAATTTGGTTTATCCTTTTTACTTACAAACGATTTGTATATTTTTGTATTTCTTAATTGCTTTAACTTTAGTTGAACCAAATTTAGATCGATCCTCAGTTAATCTCTCTGAAGCAGGTAATAATAATAAAACTAAACAAGCAATTAGCCATCGGGAAATATGGGAAGCAATCCGTTTCTCGTTGTTAGAGAATAAAAAAGTGAAATGGTTAATATTATTTTCAGCAAACTTTGGAATTGCCACCTTTCTTGCCGTTTGGTTATCTCAAGCAGATATGCAAAGTCGCGGTTTAGCAGTTTCTAGCTTTGGATTTGCTTGGGCTGCATTTCATTTGATATTGAGCTTTGCTTCTTTTAAAGCAACATCGATTGAGAATCTTTGGGGTACAAAAAAAGTCTTTTTGGGTTTAGTTATATTATTAGGTTTATCTTATATATTTCTTGGTTTGATTAACCAGGTATGGGGAATTATATTTATTGCTTTGATTTACTTTAGCCGGGGTGTTCGCAATCCATTAACATTGAATCTTATTAACCAAAATCTTCCCTCATCAATTAGAGCTACAGTACTTTCTATCAATAGCTTTATGTTTCGCTTAGGTTTTGTGATAATTGCTCCAGTGGTTGGATGGATAACAGATACCTATAATTTGGATACAGCTTTATGTTTACTTGGTTTTATTTTTATTGGTTTTGGAGTCTTTTGCTGGCAGAAACTAGTTGAATCAAGAGTTTTTTAAATCATGATCTTAAAGGATATTTTTAAAGTCGGATTTAATACCTTACCTGGCGGCTATAAGTCGTGCCTTGCTGCCCCGTTGATTTATAGGTTTACATTTGAGAATAGAAGCTCAATCTGTATGAAATTTTACTTCAATAATTATTAGTTCAACTCTTATCAATTCTACCGTTATCGGAACAGTTAAATTATTTCATTAAGTAATATTGCTTTCATCTTTATCAAACAGCAGTTTATTTGAGAGAATAAAATAAAGAGACAAGGTTTCTTTATTTTCATAAATAATTAAAGCATCTACATCGAACTATGTCAGAATATACCGTAAAAAGATTATTACAAAAACTACCCAAGTTAAGCGATGATGAATTGAAATGGGATTATCTAAATGATGTTATTTACACTCAACCTATGGCAGTAGCAATGGGATTTGTTGATGACAAAGATTTGGCTTTACGTGTGGTGAAGTTGGCTTTTGATATAGATTTGAAATTAGGTGCTTTGTTAGCTGGGAAAGTTAAGCAAGAGTGGCAGGAAGAGACTGTTAGTTTAATTGATAACTTAGATATTCCGGCATTAGTGAGAATAAGGCTTTTAAATCAGACGCAATCGGAAGCGGCAATTCCCAGGTTGATAAAATTTCTCGAACATAAAGATTCTACTGTACGTTCTAAAGTCATACGTAGGTTAGGAGAAAGTGATTTAGAAATCGCTAAAAATAAATTAATATCTCTTCTAGAATCTGAAGATAAAAACTTAGCTGCTAATACTATAGCTGCTTTAGGAAAGATTAATTCAGAAGAGATAATTTTTAAGTTGATCGAAATTATCGAGTCAGAAGATTTTAGCTTACATTTTATGACTCAACATACCTTAGAACAAAATAAATCTGAAAAAATGATTCCCAGATTAGTTGAGCTTTTAGATAGTGAAAATTTTTATGCACGCACAACTGCGGTAATTTTATTAGGAGAAATGCAATACTCACCAGCAGTTCCCAAAATAATTGAGATAATCGACGAAGGAGAAGGAGAATATGGCGATTTACAAGAAAAAGCTGTAACCGCTTTAGGTGAAATCAATTCGGAAGCAGGTATTGCTAAATTAGTTGAACTTAGCGAAGATGAAGATAGCGATATATATTTTACTGTCATATACGCTTTAAAAGAAGTTAACACTAAAGCAGCTATTCCTAAATATCTTCAACTTCTCAAACATAAAGATGATTATATACAGCATAATGCTATAAGGATTCTTGAAAAAATTCAAACCGAAGAGATAATACCAGAATTAATTAAACTGATTAAATCTAAGAATAGTCAGGTATGTGCTGGAGCCGTCAAACTTTTAGGACAATTGCCAGTTGAGAAGAATTTGACTAAATTAATTAAACTTTTAGAACATCAAGATTCAGATGTACGCGAAAATGTTGCAGAAGCTTTAGGCAACTTTGATTCTGAAGCTGCTATTTCTACGTTAATATCCCTTTTAGAAGATGATAATGAGTGGGTGCGTAAAAATGCAGCAATTTCTCTGTTAGAAACCCAACCAGAAAAAGCTATCCCGGTATTAATATCCCTGCTCGAAGATGATAACGATTTGATGCGTGAGGAAGTAGCAGAAATTTTAGGAACAGTAAATTCACAAGCAGCTATTCCCGAATTGATATCGCTTCTCGAAGACGAATATGTTGATGTACGTTATAAAGCTGCGGAATCTTTAGGAAATTTAAAAGCAGAAGCAGCCGTACCCGAATTAATATCACTTCTCAAAGATAAATGTGAAACCGTTGTTTATATTGCCGCAAAAGCTTTAGGTGAAATTAAATCAGAAAAAGCAATTCCTGTATTAACTAAACTTTTGAAAAACAAGGATTTGCATATACGCAGTGGAGCATTACGAGCTTTAAGTGGAATAAATTCCCAGAAGGCGATGGTTGAATTAAATAAGCTTTTGCAGAATAAGAAATTTCTCCAGGCTGATAATGGTAGTTATTATTCGGATGCTTTAGATTTATTAAGACAAATTCAAACTCTTCTTGGGTATTATCAGCCAGTTGCTGGTAAATCAGATTAATCGAGAGATATTCCAGGTGTTGTAATTCAACGTCTGCGATAACTTATATAAAGTATAATCCCAGTAATATTCCTTAAATTGGTTCGTAGTTGCGCGGTGACTCGCTTCTTCTACATAACAGCTAACTGGTAAAAGTGGTAAATCTCAACGCTTATCTAAAATCAATTCGCGATACTTACGCTCAATGGTGGAACTTTTACACCATAACTGATGTGGTGGGGAAGCAACGTGATGAGCGAGAAAGGCGATTACCATTTTTCGATTTTGGGTTGATGGTAGAGAAAGTTGAGCAGCAGAAAGAAAAAACCGAACGGTTAACGGTTTTAGAAGGTTTACGTAAATATGCTAGCTACCATGTATTATTAATCGGTTGCCCGGGTTCCGGTAAATCCACGGCTTTAATAAGGTTGCTGTTGGAAACCTCTCCCCAAACCCCTCTCCTAAGAGGCGAGGGGCTTAATTCTCCTGATTCCCTGGCAGGGAAGGGGGCTGGGGGGTTAGGTCAAATTCCTATCCTCGTGCAACTTCGCTTTTACAAAACTTCAATTATCGACTTAATTCGCGACTTCCTCAAACGTCACCAACTAAGGTTAGAAATCAATGAAATAGAAGAATTGCTGTTTGCACGAAAATTCCTTTTATTAGTAGATGGTGTAAACGAATTACCATCAGCAGCAGCGCGACAAGATTTACATAAATTTCGCCAAGATTACCAGCAAACTACTGCGATGATTTTCACAACGCGAGATTTAGGCGTTGGTGGTGATTTAGGGATTGAAAAAAAGCTGCAAATGCAACCGTTGGCAGAAGCTCAGATGCGGGATTTTGTTTGTGGGTATCTTCCACAAGGGGAAGAAATGCTCAAGCAGTTAGAAGGGCGTTTGCGGGAGTTGGGAGAAACACCTTTATTATTAATGATGCTTTGTTCGGTGTTTCGCGATAACCAGAATAAAGTACCATCAAACTTGGGTTCGGTATTTCGTCGCTTTACCGAAATTTACGATAATGAATTCAAACAAGATATTCCGGTAACAGATGAATCTCGCCGTTGGTGGAAGCGGTTATTGCAGCATTTAGCTTGGGTGATGACTCATGGCGGAACCTCTCCCCAAACCCCTCTCCTACAAGGCGAGGGGCTTAATTCTCCCCATTCCCTTGTAGGGAAGGGGGCTGGGGGGTTAGGTTTCTTGAAAACCGAAATTCTCGTTGCTATTCCGATACAGGAAGCAAGGGATATTTTGACTGAGTTTCTTCGTGACGCACCTGCACTTCTCTGACGAGTAAGTGTAGGCTTCTCGGCGACTCCTCTATGAGAACATTGACCGAGCTTTGAAGCCCTACGCCCTAGGGACTTTTGACTAAACTGCTTTTTTTTATTT
>JBARZF010000685.1:0-12033 GCA_049649675.1 Rivularia sp. (in: cyanobacteria)
TATAAAGAAACTAATCGGCTTGGGAAAGCGCTAGTGCTGTTTGCAAAATTTGCTGCAATACTTGGTCTAAATTTTGTATAACCTGATGATTCTGGAAACGCAAAATTGTATAACCGTAGCTTTGCAGATATTTTGTCCTTTCCCTATCGTAGTCTTGTTGATTGTCGTGAATTTCTCCATCTACTTCGATAACTAATTTGCAGCTAGCACAGTAAAAATCAAGAATAAAACGTCCTAGCGGATGCTGACGGCGAAATTTAAAACCACCTACTTTTCTTGCTCTTAAACTTTGCCAAAGTTGCTTTTCTGTAGGGGTAAGTTCGCGGCGTAATTCAATCGCAGCGGCTTCAATTTCAGGTGTGGTTCCTCGAATTCTGGGGAATGATTTGTTCATGAGATAAAGTAAGGCGGAACTATCTCACTTAGTCTGCCCACATACACTGTAAAAAGCTTCTTCCCCAACCTATTCACAGAGGGAAGTAGTTTCTTGTTCCTTACGGGAGAATCTAACCCAACCTACAAGCTACAAGCTCCAACCTATTCACAGAGCGAAATAGTTTCTTGTTCCCCTTCTCCCAAGTTTGGGAGAAGGGGCTAGGGGATGAGGGAAAAACTCAGGTAACAAGGAGGGCAACGTTATTAACATAAGCAAACACTTCCATTATCCAAATGCCATCAATCCCGATTCCCATTCCTGATTTTTTTCTGGAATTCTCAGTAGTGCTTTTTCTTGCTCGCTCGATACCAACTAACAAGATGCTCTCAAAACCCCGGAAAATCTATTTTCTAGCCGATATACTTGCTGAGCGTACTATGGATAATTTCAAAGATTATACATTCGAGTATATTTTCACTACTCCCTGTTCCCTGTTAAGAGTTCCCTTTTTTATGGCATGATTATATAAACTTTGCCAGCAGTAAAAAATATGAACAACAACGGAGGCAATACAAACCAACAAGCAAGTTATATTCTGGCTTTAGATTTAGGCACTACGGGAAATCGTGCTTTTGTTTTTGATTCTAATACTCAAATTGTAGGACAAGCATACCTCGAACTCAAGCAATATTATCCTCAACCGGGATGGTTGGAACATGATGCTGTCGAAATTTGGGAAGCTACTATTTCGGTAATGCAAAGTGCTGTTGAGGAAGCAAAAATTTCTCCTTCACAAATAGCTGCTATTGGTTTAACTAACCAGCGAGAAACTTGTTTATTATGGGACAAAAACACCGGAAAACCTTTACACAAAGCAATTGTATGGCAAGATAGGCGCACAGATAAAGTTTGCAATGAATTACAAAATCAAGGTTTGGCAGAAGAAATTTATCAACGTACTGGATTAGTTATTGATGCTTATTTCTCTGCAACAAAACTTTCTTGGTTGTTGAATTCTGTTACAGGAATTGACCTCGATAATGTTTTGGCTGGCACAATTGATACTTGGGTGCTGTGGAATCTAACTGCTGGAAAGGTTCATGCAACCGATCACAGCAATGCCAGTCGCACAATGTTGATGAATTTGGAAACTTGCGATTGGGATGAAAGGCTATTAAATTTATTTAAAATTCCTCGTCATATTTTACCCCAAATTCAGCCCAGTTTCGGTCATTTTGGAGTTACCGATCCAGCTTTACTCGAAGTCGAAATTCCTATTACCGCTATTTTAGGCGACCAACAAGCATCTTTATTCGGTCATGGTTGCAATGCTCCCGGCTTAATGAAATGCACTTACGGTACTGGTAGCTTTTTGGTTGCTCATACTGGAAACGAAATAGTGCGATCGCAAAGTCAGCTTTTGAGTACTGTGGCGTGGACTCAAGTCAATCAAAGCGGTTCTTTAGATATCAGCTACGCTCTTGAAGGCAGTATGTTTACTAGTGGCGCTTGTATTCAATGGTTGCGCGATGGGATGCAATTAATTGAGACAGCAGATCAAACCGAAACGATGGCAATTCAAGTAGAGGACAATGGTGGAGTATATTTTGTGCCTGCATTGAGCGGATTAGGCGCACCTCATTGGGATATGAACGCTAGAGGTTCTTTTTTAGGAATTACCGCCGGTGTCACCAGAGAACATATGGTTCGTTCTGTATTAGAAGCAATTGCTTATCAAGTCAAAGAAGTTGTCGAAGCAATTAATACATCTAGCAAAACTTCTATCGGTAAGTTAGTTGTAGATGGTGGTGCTTCCAACAATAATTTTTTAATGCAGTTTCAAGCTGACTTATTAGGCATTCCCATAGAACAACCAGTGATGCGAGATACTACAGTACAGGGTATAGCATTCGCTGCTGGTTTAACAATTGGTTTGTGGAATGATTATTCACAATTGATAAGTCAAAGAACTATAGAAAAAGTATTTGAGCCAAACCTTGATTCTAGTAAAATTCAAGATAATTATGCTACTTGGTTGCGTGCTGTCGAGCGTGGAAAGAATTGGGAACAGTGAACAGTGAGCAGTGAGCAGTGAGCAGTGAGCAGTGAGCAGTGAGCAGTGAACAGTGAACAGTGAGCAGTTATCAAGTTGTTATTTCCAATTAACACTATAGTTCGTAGTAAGGAATTTATTCCTTGTTTTTAGCCTGATTACCAAATGCAATATAACCGTTAATTTCTAGGAAACATGCGGATTATCATCAAGACAAGAAAAGAATCTTCTACACTTAATCCTTTAAACACTCTCAAGATTTCTCATAATCGATTACGTAGCAGCATGGTTGACGAATTATCAAAACTCAAATGTCGAGTGATTGCCAATGAGCAAGATTATTACGATATTTGTATTGAATAAATATGAATTAAACTAACATCTTGTACCATTCTCCTTAAGCCCAAATTCCCACTTCCTGCATTAATTTTAAAGCTTATATCTAATGTAATTAAAACTCGTTAAAAGTCTTCCCAGTCCTATTTATAGGACTTTCGCTTTGAGCCAGGGAATTACATTCCTTGGCGGTGTTGAAAATGGTGCAAGATGTCTGTTAAACAGCAATTACGCGATTATAACGATACCGTGTTGGTGCGTGACACTAGAATCATTATTATCTATTACTTTCAAAATTATTCAAAGTGTCACACACCCTACAAACTAATAACTATGCCCTGCGGCCCAGTGCCCTATTCGCGTTAATCACGACATCATAATTACGGCTTTCGCAACAGCTTTTATTTTCTAAAAATTTATTTTCCTGATATAATCCGTTTTGAAAAAAACAAATAAAAAAATCAATAAAAAACCAATTATTTATGCCGTCTTTCAGCGATTTGGGAATGCTGAAAAACAGCAACATCTGCTACAAAAAAATTTTTCGAGAATATAAAGTTTTTGACAACTTTACAAAAGTATTTATGGGAAAAATAGAGGAAGCAAAGTGAACTTATTACTATCCTCGGATTTATATATATGGTAGCGCTCAACGAGAACGCACAAAAACGTCTTACTATACAAACTGTTGAAATTGCTCCTAACACAACGGCGATTCGTAGTCTCGATTGGGATCGCGATCGCTTTGATATTGAGTTTGGATTGCAAAACGGCACAACTTACAATTCTTATCTAATTCGCGGCGAGCGTACAGCTTTGGTTGATACGTCTCACACCAAGTTTCGAGAACAATATTTAGAAACTCTCAAGAGCTTGGTTAATCCCAAGGAGATTGATTACATAATTGTTAACCATACCGAACCCGATCACAGTGGCTTGGTGGAAGATGTTCTACAAATTGCTCCTAGAGCGACTGTAATAGCTTCTAAGGTTGCTTTACAGTTCCTCGATAACTTGGTACACGATCCGTTTTCTAAGCGAATTGTTAAGACTGGTGACAAGGTAGATTTAGGTGACGGACACGAAATTGAATTCGTTAGTGCGCCTAATTTACACTGGCCGGATACTATCTTCAGTTTCGACAAGAAGACTCAAACCCTCTTTACTTGTGACGCTTTTGGTATGCACTATTGCAGTGACGATACCTTTGATGTCAACTTAGAAGCAATCGAACCCGACTTTAAATTTTACTACGATTGTTTAATGGGGCCGAATGCTCGCTCTTTATTGAATGCAATGAAGAGAATGAACGATTTGGGCAAAATTAAAATTATTGCTAACGGTCATGGCCCATTACTTTATCACAATTTAGATACGCTCAAAGAGTGTTATCAAAATTGGAGTCAAAAACAAGCCAAAACCGAAACAATCATTGGTTTGTACTACGTATCGGAATATGGATATGGCGATCGCCTAGCGCAATCAATTGGTCACGGTATCCAAAAAACTGGCGTTGGTGTGGAAATGTTGGATTTAACTAACACGGATCTCCAGGAAATCCAAGAATTGGCAGGTAGAGCAGCAGGTATCATCATTGGTATGCC
This sequence comes from Rivularia sp. (in: cyanobacteria), assembly GCA_049649675.1. GTDB lineage: Bacteria > Cyanobacteriota > Cyanobacteriia > Cyanobacteriales > Nostocaceae > Rivularia. The sequence goes on from JBARZF010000685.1 coordinate 4,370, forward strand.
TCCTACAGCTAATGCTGCGGCACAAGCTGCTATCAGTTCTCTGTTAGCGGTGGTGAAAAATAAGCAAGTCGTCGGACTGTATGAGTCATACGGTGGAGATGACGAACCTATCGACACCTTACGGAGAAAATTCCTCGAACATGGTGTAAGAGAAGGTTTCCCAGCAATCCGCATCAAAGAAGAACCCAACAACAATGTATTTCAAGCTGCTGACGAAGCTGGCAACGAAATGGGTCAGTTGTTGGTGCGCGAACGCAACATCAAGCATCTGAAGTCAATCGATGCCGACTTAGAAAAAGCATTAGGTCGGATTAGCAACGGACTTTATGTCGTTACCACCAAAAAAGGTGACATCAAAGGTGCAATGGTTGCTTCTTGGATTGCTCAAGCAAGCTTACAGCCTTTAGGTTTTACCGTGGCTATTGCTAAAGAGCGAGGAATTGAATCTTCACTACAGATAGGTGATAAATTCGTTCTCAACGTGCTTGAAGAAGGAAACTATCAAGACCTCAAAAAGCATTTCCTCAAGCGCTTACTTCCCGGTGTTGACCGATTTGAAGGAGTGAAAACTCAAACAGCTAAAAACGGTAGCCCCATTCTTTCAGATGCTTTAGCATACATGGAATGTGAAGTCAAGACCAGCATGGAATGTAGCGACCACACATTGTTGTACTGTACTGTTTCCGAAGGTCGTATTTCCGACCCCGATGGAGTTACAGCAGTTCGCCATCGTAAAGTTGGTACTTACTATTAATTAGTTCTAAGCAATTTGTTCTACGTGCCGACTTTAGTCCTAAATCCGAGGACTAAAGTCCTTACTACGAACAATAATAACTTGCTTTCTTTATTAAATTGCAAATAGGCATCTACGTTGATTTTTTTTGATTATTTTTTTCAATTGTTAAACATGTTATTTTTTCCATCGATATTATGAGCAATTCCAATCCCCGCGATATGCAGATCGCCCCAATTGCGACCGATACTAAGTTGATTAAAGCTCGCAGTTGGACGCGCTTACGATTTGAAATTGAATATGCATTGGCTAAGGGTAGTACTTCTAATTGCTATTTAATTGAAGGTGATAAAACTGCAATTATTGACCCACCTCCGGAAACTTTTACTCATATTTACATGGAGGCTTTGCAGAGTGTTTTAGATTTGCAAGAGTTAGATTATGTGATTGTCGGACATTTTAATCCCAATCGCGTTGCTACTCTTAAAGCAATTCTAGAACGGGCACCGCAGCTCACTTTTGTTGCTTCTGTTCCTGGTGCTGCTAATTTACGTAAGACTTTTGGACCACACCTCAAAGTTATAGAAATGCGGGGTAAGGAAACCCTCGATTTAGGTAAAGGACACGTTTTAAAAGGTATCCCTATTCCGAGTCCGCGCTGGCCTACCGGACTTGCTACTTACGACCAACAAACCCAAGTTCTCTACTCAAATAAACTATTTGGCACCCATATCTGCGGTGAAGAAGTATTTGACGAAGACTGGGATATTTTAAAAGAAGATCAGCGCTACTATTTTGATTGCTTGATGGCTCCCCATGCATCTCAAGTGAAAGCGGCTCTGGAAAAACTTTCCGAAATTCCGGTGAGAATGTATGGTTCAGTTCACGGCCCTTTGGTACGCTATGGCTTGATTGAACTTAAGAAAGCTTATCAACAGTGGAGCGTTTCTCAAACCGAACGCGAAGTTACTGTTGCCTTACTTTACGCTTCAGCATACGGTAATACTTCAACTTTAGCTCAAGCTTTTGGCTTGGGTTTAACTAAAGGTGGGGTAGCTGTTGAGTCTATTAACTGCGAATTTGCCGATCCAGATCATATCCGCGCTGCTATTGAAAAGTCGGATGGTTTTATTATCGGTTCTCCTACCATCGGTGGTAACGCTCCTACTCCGATTCATACTGCTTTGGGTATCGTTCTTTCTGTTGGTGATACTGGTAAACTTGCTGGAGTATTTGGTTCCTACGGTTGGAGTGGTGAAGCGTTCGATTTAATTGAAGGTAAGCTCAGGGATGCAGGATTTAAATTTGGCTTCGACACCTTCAAAGCTAGATTCAAACCATCCGATAAAACTCTCAAAGAATGTGAAGAAACAGCAACCGACTTCGCTCAAACTTTGAGAAAAGCTCGCAAACTACGTATACCTCAACCTACTGCAAATCCAATGGAACAAGCCGTTGGACGTATTGTTGGTTCCGTTTGCGTACTTACAGCCAAACAAGGAGAAGTTACCACCGGAATGTTAGGTTCTTGGGTATCGCAAGCAACATTCGATCCACCAGGAATTAGTTTAGCGATCGCCAAAGATAGAGCGGTTGAAACGCTGCTTTATCCCGGCAGTAAGTTTGTGTTGAATGTTATCGGTGAAGGCAATCAACAAGATTACGTTAAGCACTTCCGTAAATCTTTTGCTCCCGGTGAAGATCGTTTTTCTAGCTTCCCCACAGCAGCAGCCGATAATGGTGGCATCATCCTCACCGATGCTATAGCCTACATCGAATGTTCTGCAAGCAAGCGTATGGAATGCGGCGACCATTGGGTAATATATGCAACAGTTGATAACGGTAAGTTATTGCAAGCAGATACGGTAACTGCCATACACCGTCGCAAAGCAGGAAACCATTATTAACAGTTACCAGTTATCAGTGAGCAGCAACCAGTTATGAGGCGCGGAGTTAGGAGTTAGGAGTTAAGAGTTTACTTCTCCCCCCTCTCCCCCACGCCATTTGCTACAACGGAGGAGACCTCCGCAACGCAATGGCTCCTCTTCCCCACGCCACGAAGGCGAGGGCGTTCCCCACCCCCGCACGCAAGTGGCTCCTCTACCCCCTCTCTTAATTCTAAGGGAGGGTAATTTTATGCTGGCAAGGTTTTACAAATTAATCCGGACAATACCACATCACACCCTGTATGAACAGTTAATTGTTAAGAGCTAACTGCTAGCTGTTCACTGCTAGCTGCTAACTGTTCACTAGTCACTGAAAAATGTCATTTAATATACATATGACTATTTTCTGGCATCCGCAAAATAATGGAACTTTTATCACATGTAAAGCTCTTGCAAGTGGGTAAGTCAGCTGAAAGATGTTTCAGCAATTGTTCGCAGGCAAACTGTATACAGATTGTGTAAGGTTTAACTATTAAATAACTAGTAGCATTAAAAAAAATGCCTACTATCCAGACAACGGTTTAAATTATTGGCTCTTGTTATGAATCCAGAAAAAAACAAAAACAAACTGAAGTTCCCTTTTTGGCAGTATCTCAACCAACCATTGTTTAATGAAAAACTTATATTAAATCCCCACACCTTTGCCTACGTCTACAGAATAGAGCTTTTAGAGCGCTGTTGGGGCAGAGAATGCGATGCTAAGGGGCAATCCAGAGGCGGTGCATAAGCCGTTGTGTCTTCTTACGATGGTTTTATGCCGCTTCGGGGAAGATTTATGAGTTACAAGTTAACAAATTTTTATTTGAATGGGCTAATTTTCGCTTTTGGGTTTCCAACATTTTAATTTTAATTTCAGCCTTATAAAATCGCCTCATCCCAAGGATGGGGCTTTTTTGTGAGGATAAGCTCATAAAGGGAATCTTAGTTAACGATTAAAAATCTTCTAAAAATCTTCTAATAGCAATATTTTCACCCCGGAAATATTTTAATTTTAATCACTTTATCCAGAATATAACCGATAATTTGAGGCTGAATTTGATGCCTTTTAGGTAGATTACTTAGGAGAAATAAAACTATTCATACATTTATTCTCCGAAGGAAAAGTAATAATTGCCACAAGTAACACCGAGGATATGCTGATGGGCTTTAAGAAATCTTTAAATAATGGGAATTGGGAATAGGGAATGGGGGATGGGGAGATGGGGTTAGGGATCGGGTGACATTTTCAAGGCGGATACGAAATTTAATATATTTATCGCGAACAAACTATAGTCCTTATGACATTCCTGCGTTAATCTGGATAACACTTGCGGTGTTTGAGAAAGCTTGAAAGCCTATGTCCTTCGTCCCTTTACACATTCATAGCGATTACAGTTTGCTTGATGGTGCGTCTCAGTTGCCTCCTCTGATCGATCGTGCCATCGAATTAGGAATGAAGGCGATCGCCTTAACCGACCACGGGGTGATGTATGGTGCAGTTGAATTAATTAAAATTTGTCAGAAAAAGAATATTACGCCGATTATCGGCAATGAAATGTATATTATTAACGGCGATATCAAGGATAAGGAACGCCGTCCCCGTCCCCCCCGCTACCATCAGGTTGTTTTAGCGAAGAATAATCGGGGTTATAAGCATTTAACTAAATTAACTACGATATCTCATTTGGAAGGAGTGCAGGGAACAGGAATTTTTTCGCGTCCTTGTATAAATAAGGAATTATTAAAGCAGTATCACGAAGATTTAATTGTTACCAGCGCTTGTTTGGGTGGAGAAATACCCCAAGCGATAATGAGCGGTAGACCAGATGTAGCCAGGAGAGTAGCTAAATGGTATCAAGATATATTTGGTGAAGATTATTATCTAGAAATTCAAGACCACGGTTCTCAAGAAGACCGGGTTGTGAATGTTGAAATTGTTAAAATTGCGCGGGAATTGGGAATTAAGCTGATAGCAACTAACGATTCTCACTATACTTCTTGTAACGATGTAGAAGCCCACGATGCTTTGCTGTGCATTCAAACTGGGAAGAAGATTTTTGAAGATAAACGAATGCGCTACAGCGGTACGGAATATTTAAAATCTGCCGAAGAAATGATGCAGTTATTCCGCGACCATTTACCAGAAGATGTCATAGAAGAAGCCGTTACGAATACTTTAGAAGTTGCCGATAAAATTGAACCTTATAAAATTTTAAGTCCCCCTAGAACCCCTCATTTTCCGATTCCAACTGGTCATACTGCGGATACTTTTGTAGAAGAAGTAACATGGGGGGGTCTTTTAGAAAAGTTAAATCGTAAATCTCGCAACGAAATAGATAATACCTATAAAGAAAGGCTAAGATATGAATTAAAAATGATTCAGGAGATGGGTTTTTCTGAATACTTTTTAGTTGTGTGGGACTACATCAAATTTGCTCGCGACAATAACATTCCCGTGGGGCCGGGAAGAGGTTCGGCGGCCGGTTCTTTGGTAGCATACTCGATGGGAATTACCAATATCGATCCCGTACATCATGGATTATTATTCGAGCGTTTCTTGAATCCAGAAAGAAAATCAATGCCTGATATTGATACGGATTTCTGTATTGAAAGTCGCGATAAAGTTATTGATTATGTAACTAGTCAATATGGGGAAGAGAAGGTAGCTCAAATTATTACTTTTAACAGATTGACTTCCAAATCGGTATTAAAAGATGTTGCTAGGGTGTTGGATATTTCTTACGGGGAAGCCGATAAAATGGCGAAATTGATTCCTGTAGCTAGGGGTAAACCGGCTAAGTTATCAAAGATGATTGCTGACGATACCCCGGAACCCGAATTTAAAGAAAGATACGATAACGATCCATCCGTGAAACACTGGGTAGATATGGCAATTCGTATTGAAGGAACTAATAAAACCTTCGGGGTTCATGCTGCGGGTGTGGTAATTTCAGCGGAACCTTTAGATGAAATTGTACCCTTACAAAGGAATAATGATGGTTCTGTAATTACCCAATATTATATGGAAGATATAGAATCGATGGGTTTGTTAAAAATGGACTTCTTGGGTTTAAGAAACCTAACCATGATTGATAAAACCATTGATTTAATACAAAAAAAGATTGGTGGCAAAAGAATAGATCCCTACGATATAACTGCTCACGAAAGAAAAGCCCAAAAAGTATTAGCTAGAGGTGGAGAAGCAGCTAAACTTCCCAACGATGTCAGAAAGACTTATGAATTATTAGAAGCGGGAGAATTAGAAGGAGTATTTCAATTAGAATCTTCCGGAATGCGACAAATTGTTAGAGATTTGAAGCCTTCAAATATAGAAGATATTTCATCAATTTTAGCGCTTTATCGACCGGGGCCATTAGACGCAGGATTAATTCCTCACTTTATTGATAGAAAACACGGTAGAGAGCAGATTGCATACGAAGCCAATGTTTTAGAACCGATTCTGGATGAAACCTACGGAATTATGGTTTATCAAGAGCAAATCATGAAAATTGCTCAAGACATGGCTGGTTATTCCTTGGGACAAGCCGATTTGCTGCGTCGCGCAATGGGTAAAAAGAAAGTATCAGAAATGCAGAAACATCGCGAAATTTTTATCGATGGTTCCGCAAAAAATGGTGTTAGCAAACAAATTGCTGAAGCATTATTCGACCAGATGATTAAATTTGCTGAATATTGTTTGAGTTACGACACCGAAGTTTTAACTGAAGAATATGGTTTGATGCCAATAGGTAAAATAGTTGAAGATAAAATTGAATGTACCGTGTTTAGCGTCGATCAAAATGGCAATGTTTATAGTCAACCGATAGCACAATGGCACAATCGCGGAATGCAGGAAGTTTTCGAGTATGAATTAGAAGATGGTTCGAGAATTAGGGCTACTAAAGAGCATAAATTTATGACGGTTGACGGGGAAATGTTGGCGATCGACCAGATATTTGAAAAGGATTTGGAGTTGAAGCAAGTCAAGGGATTTTAGATTTTGGATTTTGGATTTTAGTCACGCAGCAACGATAACTTATGGTAATTTGATAGCATTTGAAGAATATTAAACCTTACTAGACGCAGAGGGCGCAGAGGAAGAGAAAATAGAGATAATTCGGATTTTAATTGAAATTGGATTCTTCAGTAGTTGGTAAGAACAGAGCTTTAAAATAAATGATCAATAGCCTTGCTATACGGCTATTAATACAGTTATTTACTAACGTTATTAATAATATTTTGCCTTTTTTTCCTGTTCCCTGTTCCCCATTCCCTATTCCCTTATAAATTATAATGTCAACCAACGATAAAACAGCTTACAAGCAGCAGCTATTAACCGATTTTAATTCCAGAACTAATTACGATAATGGTAGATTTTATAAAGCGATCGCCAATCGGTTGGTTGATTTTGCGAATTTACAAAACGGACAGAAAATATTAGATATTGCCACGGGTACGGGTATAGTTGCGTTGAATGCTGCCCAAAAAGTCGGTAGCGAAGGTAAGCTTATCGGTGTTGATATCTCTGCGGGAATGTTGAACAATGCTAAACAAAAGTTAGCTGAAACTGGTTTACAAAATGTTGAATTTATCGAAGCAGATGCGGAAACGTTGGATTTTTGCGATAACAGTTTTGATGCTGTATTATGTTCTTTAGCTGTTTGTTATTTAACCGATATTCCCGCAGCTTTACGAAAATGGTATAGATTAATCAAAAAAGATGGATTTGTAGCGTTTAATGTTTGGCAGGAAAATGCGTTCCCACCTTCTGTTTTATTTAGAAAAATTGCCCGAAAATATAATGTAAATGTTCCCAATCCTAATGCACCGATGGGAACTATAGAAAAATGCAATCAATTATTAAATGGAATAGGTTTTCAAAAGATTCAGATAGAAACTCAGCAGTTTGGTTGGTATTTTCAAGTAGATGCTGGTATTGCTGAAAATATTTGGTGGATGAATGCAAAAAATGTTTTTGGTTATCAAGTTTTTCAGCTTTCAGCAGA
>JBARZF010000686.1:0-22756 GCA_049649675.1 Rivularia sp. (in: cyanobacteria)
CAACTTTTCGGTAAAACCGCGAGCCCCCTACCCCCCTTCCCGGAGCAGGGAAGGGGGAAAATTAAGCCTCTCTCCCTGTGGGGGAGAGGTTTGGAGAGGGGTTTTTGTTGATTTCCGGAGATGTCTAATAGTGTTACTCAAGCGGAAAGATATTGTTTGACTATAGAAATTGGGAATTGGGAATTGGTAATTGGTAATTGGGCCCCCTCGCATTGGGCCCCCTCGAATTGGGAATTGGGAATTGGGAATAGTTAAAAGTTGCTAATTTATGATTGTCTCCTTGTCCCCTTGTCTCCTTTTTCTTCCCATCCCCCCATCTCCCATCCCCCCATCTCCCCCGAACCCCATCTCCCCAACAACTGGATGCAATAAGGAAGCCTACCTTAAACTAGAGTATAAGAGTGTAGTAGTTGACTCTTATACTAAATCATGGTAGTAAATATTCTTTTTTTGGAGTAGATAAAAATGGGTGGAATTATTGCTGGTTTACTAATTGTGGCTTACGTAGGGGGAGTTTGGAAGTTTTGGACTGGATTTAGAAGAACTAATTTCAGCAACAGCTTAACAAATCGTCTAGCTTTATCATTGCTATGGCCAGCTTGCTTTGTTGGTAGTAAATCCTATCGTAGAAATTTTACAAAAGCCCTCAAAGGTTAAGAATAATTTTGATGTTTCCACCAAATATATGAGGAAACGAATAAAATTGTCAGAGATTTTATTCCTCTGACAATTTTTTTATGAAATAGCTCGTAGTGGGAGCATCTTGCTCCCTATTTCCCAATCACTATTTCCCAATCACTATTTCCCAATCACTATTTCCCAATTACCAATTCCCAGTTAGCAATCACTAATTCCCAATCACTAATCCCCATTAGACATCTTTATTTCTTCCGTCTTCTCTTACAAACTTGCTCGCGTATTTGTTGATTTAATAAGTAACCAAAACCAGCCTTTTCTAAACGATGGACAAATTTATCGTAATTATCCCCTAATGCTTCGGCAGTAGCATTAATATTCCAATTATGTTCGGCTAATTTACTAAGTAAGTAAACCCGCTTTGTTTGTGCAGCCGATAAACGAAAGGTTTTCAAATATTCCAATTCACCATCTTCTCTAGTGATGGCTTCTCCAATATGATTTTCTTCTTTAAGCTGTAGATCGGTAATAAAACGCTGTAATCTAAATGGACCAGCATTATAAACTATTTTAGATTGTAATTGACGACCTAGAATTCCTTGAGCCATAAAACCTTGAAAAGATGCCCAATCCATTCGCATTTTTTCTATAGCTAATCTCAAACTTTTTAAATCATTAATTTCCGATTGATTTACAGATACATCCATAGGAAAAGTTGTATCGTAAAGTAAACCGTATTGATAAATTAATTCACCATAAGAATCTTCTAATAAACTCCTATGTAGCAAACGATAATCTTCTGGAGTGGGAACTACAAAAGCCGATGCTAAAGCTTCCGCGACAAAAATTAAAACTCCAACTTGTTTGGGATAAATTTCAAATACCCTTAAAGCATCTTCCAATCTAGCAATATAACGTCCTCCTACAGCAGTTTCGTAACGACAACCCAATCCATGTGAAAGAGCATACTTAGAATATTCGCTCCAAGCGATATCGGGGCCAGAAAAAAACATGGAAAGAAAACCTTCCATTGCCAAATGTAGCGGTAAGAATCTTAATTGATGATTTGACTCTCGCTTTCTCATGCGATGCATTAAACGCACGCTAGCACAACCGGAATCGAAGCGTTTTCCGTCAGTTTTTGATTTCTGCATTTGTCCCCCTAAAGCAGCTAAAGGGCTACCATCATCAGTCCAAGACATCACTAAGCCGTGGGGAACGTAGGAATAATAATTAATATCTTTTTCTAAAGAGACAACAGTTAAATCTTCATCATAATAACGTTTTATTAAACGTAAATCGCTGCGTACATTACGTCTAAGCAACGGCACAATTCGTACTGCACCACGCACTTGAGAAGGAGCAATTTCTAATCCTTTCAAAGATATATCTGTTAGTAAGTTCTTTTTTTGTGCCACGGTAAATCAATTATCAATGAACAATTATTAATTATCAGTTATTGTTGGTTAATTCTTGTCTTTTTGAGTATTGCAAAAAGTAGTCTACCTATTTTGTCTGCATCTTTGTGAATACTTTGAAAAGCTTTGTCAGTAATATAATCTGTATCTTTGAGAAGACAAAGCCAATACTTCGTTTCGAGACATTCTTTATATGCGATAGATAATTTAGCTGAGAAATCGGCTGTAGAAATAGCCCCGTTAGCTTCTGCAACATTAGCTCCGATAGATGTTCCGCTCCTCATCAATTGTTTTGATAAAATATATTCTTTCTTTTCCTCAACAAGATATTTATAAGCATTCACAGTTCTTATAGCAAACTTATAAGATTTTTCATAAAAAACATTGTTATAAAAAAAATACTGCTGATTCATATATATCCGTTTTAGATATTACATACTCTTCATTACTCCTTAATAGCCTAAAATTAGTAATAATTTATCAACCATTATTAAACATTCATTGATAATTGATAATTGTTAATTGATAATTGATAACTGACTCTCTTAGCTAAATAATTTTCTAATTCAGATAAAGAAGCAGAGCCATTTGCAAATTGAGCAAAACCCAACATTGTTGGTAAATCTTCAGCATCTCGCAATCCGACGGTGGGAATATCGGGACATAATGAACGCACGGAAAAGTCGTCGGAGTTGAAAACTGGATTGCAGTGAACTATTGAGGTACGATTGTTGGGATCTAAACGCTTCCGAAAAATACTTAATACCTGCGCTGCTCCGCAAGGTGGGTCATTTTCGCAACCATCGGATACAATTACTACCAAGTCTGCACCCCATTCCAATGCATCTAATAAAGGTGTTGCTAAGTCGGATTGTCCGCGAGGATTTACTTGCAATGGATCTGCTGGGGGTAGCGTCCAAAAATCTTGATATTCCTCAGATGCGGCTTTTAATAAATAATGAGCAGCTAAAGCAACACCTAAAGGACGACGACGCTTTTCCGAAGATCCATAACTGGAGTAGCTGCAATCTAAAACTGCTGCTACTCGCTGCAATTTTATGGGTGCTTTTTTGAATGTTTTTTGAGCGGATTTTTCTAGAGCTAGATTAAGAATATCCCGTTTTTGTTTTCGAGTTTCCACGGCTAAGGAAAGTATATATAGTGCTAATTTAGTTAAGGGTAATCGAGCTAGATCTAAATCAATCTTGATTTTGGCGCTTTCAGCCGCATTTTGAAAACGTAATTTTTCATTCAAAGTCATCCTTTGTTGGATGCGCGATAAAAAAACTTCACGCTTAATTTTGTGCTTTGCTGCTAAACCTTCAGCAACGGTAAAAGGCAATTGATATACAGCTTCAGCGCTAAAATGAGCTTGGCGAAAGTTTTCAAATAATTCTGTTTGGTATACTTTTTGCTTCCAGTTATGAAACAGAAAATTACTTAATTCTCCTTGAAGTTTCAAGTGTGCGTGAGTAACTATTGCTCGTACTTTAGAACGATATTTCACCGCATCAAAATCAATATTGCGGCGATAATTGACATAATCGCGGGCGATCGCACGACTGCGACGGTTGTTGATTTTTCGTTGTCTCAACTGCTGCAATACTCCCCAAGCCCGCTGGGTTGGTAGTTGTTGCAATGCCCAAGCAATCAACGCGCCTTCTTCGAGCCGATGTTGTGTAGATGTATTTTTTCCCGTAGCCAATAAGTTCAAAATTATTTGTACTTGATTAAAATGATTAATTCCTGCTGCCAAAGTCCGAGCGTAGAGCAATCGGTAATTACCTAAAATATATTGATGCAGAAAATCAATTGAAACCTTCTGTCCGTAAGCATCATCATAAAATTCTCGTTGTCCCGTACAGGATAAACAAGCATTAATAAACATAACCAAATCTTCCCGCGCAACAACTTCAGCACGGTTATCTAAAATAGCAACCATAATTAATAAAAATTTAAAATTATTTGAGATTTTTAATTAAGGAAAAACCTTTTAATTTATATATGATGTAAGTCACGGTTGGCACTAATAAATCTAACTAAGTAACGGAATGTAAAAAAGATTGAAACCCTTGCGATGAGCCGCAGCTGAGCCGCACCTCCGGTGAACGCTGAATGCAACCGAATGCCTCGTCGCAATGACAAAGCAATGACAAAACATAACCAACCACGTTTATTTGCACCCACCGACTTAATTAAAACTTTTGTAGTGCGGGCATCTTGCCCGCTAGAAAAACAAATAGATCCAAAACAAAAACATCCGTTGTTAGAATCCAAAATCCAAAATCCCTGCATCCAAAATCGAAGAGGGGATGCTGTTCGGGGAAAGGCGGCACGACTGACTAAGACCAGTTAGAAGATGGGATTCGGAAGTCGCACCATAGTCCCGCGAACAGCAAGACTGAAATAATTATTAATTATTTGTAATGATTAATTATTAAGTTTACTAAGCATGGCAGAATTCACAATTAAACAGATTCTGCAATAAATATTCAGTATATTCCTCAAGCTCAGTCACGAATACACCCGTTTCGCTTTCCACTTCTGATGTTACCCAGATACCTTTTAAAACAACTTCAACCGATTCGGCATCACAATGGCAGAACTCTACTATATTTTCGCTGTTGATTTTATTTAGTTCACCAATGAAAGACGATGCTGGTACTAAAATAGAGGCCGTACTAGATTCAATATTGATACTGACAGTACTCCGTATACTTATAACTACTCTGGTATTTATCCAGTCTTCTAAGGATTGTTTTAAGCAATCTAAGCTTATCTTATTGTCGGTATAAGTAAGTTTTAACATGGAAAATTTTCTACATCATCGATGAAATCATTAAAAAAACAGAAAGTAATGAAATATTGATTTGTTTATCTGTTAAATACACTATATGCTGTGGTAATTCCCTCAAGAAGTATAAAAATTAAAATATTCGGAAAGCCAGTAGCATGGCTAGCTGTAGACCTGGGGGAAGCTGTTTAACCTGGGGGAATCCCCTAAGTTTTGATAAAGTGCATCCTTCGATGATGTATTATTAAAAGTCTAGAAAAGTAAATCAAAAAAATATTAAGTTTCAATTCATCTTATGCTTAAAACGATAAATATATTACTTTGGAAGGATAGATCCATTTTCCCTTTATGAGGAAAATAAGTTCATGTTTGCTTCGAGTCAATACTTGTATTACAGGTGTATCTCGTTGATAGCAGCAGAAAGATTTATCAGACAGGATATTTATGTTAAAAATATCAACTGCTTAATAGGGTGATATTTCGGATTTTCTTTTCATTATTTCCAAGTTAGACTCGGATAGAAAATAATACCTGGGTTGAGCCAACAGTACTGTTGGTTATTGATATTTTTTAATTAATACCCTTGTATAAGCATGGGGTTACAGTTGTTTTTTATACTTTTCCTTGTATGGAAAGGTAATCTAATCAACCCATTTTATTAATTAGTTCCCATTTGTAACCATTTCTTGAAACAAGTTATAAGCGCTTCAGGTAGCATCTTTGAAGCGTATTTGAACATCAATTAAATTTCTTCGGAGGAAAAATGCTGTCTTGTAATAATGGCGAAACTCTTTCTATTTACGAATGGTTATCTAGAGCAGGATTCAAGAATTCAGATGTCTTTAGAATGGAACCAGAATTAATTCGCCATCTCCATAAACAGTGGTTTGTATATCGCGAAATTGTGCAAACTTTTATGTCAGAAAATGACTGTTCCGATCCCAGCGAAATTGAAATAAACCATCCCTACCGCACACCTCAAGTACCATCTGCTGCTTCTCCTTACTCTCAGATGGCTTAAATTTGATCCCTACTGCACCTCGATAAGAAACCGGATTTCTGCAAATGGCTAAACGAAATCCGGTTTCTTTGTGCTTCTTGAGTATGATTTTAGAAGTGGGGTGCCTTACAGGATGATCGGGATCGAAATTTAAAATCAATATCTTTAAAATCTAAAATCTAAAATCGAATTAGGCATCCGGATTTTGATTTTCTTGCCAAAGTTGCTGAATAAACTGATGAAGTTGCTGCTTAGCTGCTTGAAATAATTCTGGTTTTGGTTCTTTGATCAAAATCTGCGTGTATAGCTCAATGACTTCCGTATCTAAAGCCGGTTGAAACAAATTTATTGCCCAGAGTAAATCGGAAGTAGAGCGCAAATCGGTTACTTTTGGCAGATCGTAATCTTGAACAACAAGTATTAAAGGACGTACCCAACATAAATTACGTTCAACTACTACTTGAATAACTTCTGCATATAGTCTGCTGTCGCCATATTCGAGAAAGACTATTTGTCCGGCTTGAAAATTTAATTTTATCTCCATGTTTACGGGGTGATAGAGCGACAAGGATTATTAGCTGTACTTCGTTCATTTTTACAGCACTTTGCTGGTAAATGGGGTATGCCTTGCCCTCACCCTGACTAGAATCGGACATCCCTCTGTGAATCTTGGGAGAGGGAAAAAGGAGAGGGATTAGCGTTCTGTAACCCACTAACTTGAAATTTGCTGTATCTATTTTCAAAGCCTTAGTCCAGATAATCGGAATAAAATAGTTACTTGTGCAACCGAAACTAAACTCAAAAAGTATGCTAGTAGTCTCGTCATGATTACTTACCAATGCAATAATCAATCGAGCGGATAAAACTTTTGTTATATTCGAGCATCGCAATTAGATGCGATACAATATTTTAAATAAGTGTTAAGTAAAGTGTAGTAAACAAGCAACAAAAGAGCATACTAACCGTGTCAGTCGAAACCATACAGAAGCCCTCAACAATCCGTAAGCACGCGCCTCGGTACCGTGTTTTGCTCCATAATGATGATAATAACCCGATGGAGTATGTGGTGCAGACGCTAATCACCACAGTGCCGAGCCTCAGCCAACCCCAGGCTGTCAGCATCATGATGGAAGCCCATACGAATGGATTAGCTTTGGTTATTGCTTGCGCTCAAGAACACGCGGAGTTTTATAGCGAGACTCTAAAAGAGCGTGGGTTAAGCAGCACAATTGAGCCGGAAGACTAACGTTAAACAACAAAGAAACTGTTTATACTGAGTTGCCGTCCGTCTTAAAAGCATGGTAAAGAAACAGCAGATAATATAAGTTTATTTACTGTTGTCTAATTACCAATACAAACAACTTGGTATGAAAATTAACTTATTTAGTTTATCTCAGCGCCCTGCCCCTATAAGGTTGGGCTGCTTTATTTTAAGTTTGTTGTTGCCGTGGTTGCCTTATGCTGCGGCGATTTACATTATGGTTAAGGATGACAATACCCGCACTATTTTAACGATGGGTATTTTAGCAGTTGAGTTTTTATTTTTACTACCTTGGTGGAGTAAATACATCCATCAGCAAACTCCAGCATTCCGGCATTATGGTTTAGAGTTTACGCGGAAAAACGGAGTCGAGTTGCTGCGAGGTGTGGCAATTGGGCTAATTAGTGTTTTACTCTTATTCGCTTTGCAAGGAATGTTGGGTTGGTTGATTTGGCAGCAACCCACTTTTTCGATGTTGCAATTAGTTTTGGAAGGTTTGCTGACTGGTTTGGGTGTGGCTTTTGCTGAAGAATTATTCTTCCGGGGGTTTATATATGATGAATTGCAGCGAGATTATAATTCTAAAGCAGTAGTTTGGGCAACCGCGATTATTTTTGCCGTACTGCACTTTATTAAGCCGCTGCCAGTAATTATAAGTACATCGCCGCAATTTTTAGGGTTGTTACTTTTAGGTTTGGCTTGCGTCTGGGCTAAACGTAGTTGCAGGGGGCGTTTGGGCTTACCCATCGGACTTCATGGGGGTTTAGTCTGGGGTAATTACATTATTGAAGTAGGAAAATTAATTAAATATTCTGGCACGGTTCCCCAATGGGTTACTGGTGTAAATAATAATCCCCTAGCTGGGGTAATGGGTTTATTGAGTTTACTATTGTTAGCTTTGTGGATGCGTCAGAAACAGTTAACAGTTAGCAGTTAACAGTGAACAGTGAGCAGTGAGCAGTGAGCAGTGAACAGTGAACAGTAACCAATTACCAATTACCAATTACTTTGAAATTATTAATTCAAAGGTAGGCTAATATAACCCCATTTCTCACC
Source organism: Rivularia sp. (in: cyanobacteria) (assembly GCA_049649675.1). GTDB lineage: Bacteria > Cyanobacteriota > Cyanobacteriia > Cyanobacteriales > Nostocaceae > Rivularia. The sequence continues at coordinate 8,166 of JBARZF010000686.1, forward strand.
AACTTTAACCCATGCTTTTCCTACTTTTGGATAAGTGCTATTTGTTTGGTATGACAATATTTCACCTGCACGATCAAATTGTGGGGAGATTACCATTTGACCGCTTTTATTAATATAGCCCCATTTATCCTCAATATTTACCTTTGCTAAGCCTTGAGAAAATTTACCAACGTCTTCAAATTGTGGCTTGATAACAAGCTTACCTTTGTTATTAATGTAGCCATATTTTCCATCTATCCATACTGATGCAAGCCCGTCAGAAAAATTACTGGCTTCTAAATAAGATGGCTGGATCTCAAATTTACCTTTTGTATTTATATATCCCCATTTGCTGTCATTACTCGCTAATGCCAATCCTTCGGAAAAGTTCCACACTCGTTCAAATTGTGGTGCGATCGCCAATTTACCATTTCTATTTATATAACCCCACTTCCCATCAATTCTAACTGGTGCCATATTTTCATTAAAGGAAGCAGCTTTGTCAAATTGAGGTTTTATGACTAAATTTCCATTTCTATCGATATAGCCCCATTTGTCGCCTACTTTCACGGGTGCAAGCATTACTTTATTAGCAATTTTGCTTTGCTTATCTGTTGTAAAAGACATGGCATCATCAAATTGGGGTTTGATAATAAATTTACCAGCTCTGTTGATGTAACCCCATTTATCACCTGACTTAACAAGTGCAATTCCTTGAGTAAATTCCCGCGCTGAATCAAAGGTGGGTTTAATAGCTAATAAACCTTTTTTATTAATATATCCCCATTTATCATCTATATCTACCCATGCTAATCCTTCGGAGAATTCTCCAGCAGCATCAAATACGGGCGGGATAACTACTTTTCCAGCATTGTTAATATATCCCTTACGATAGCCAATATATACTGAAGCAAATCCTTCAGAAAACTCGTTTACTGATGTATATTGTGGTTGAATTGTAAAAGTATAATTATTATTTCTACTACTTCTTAGACGTTTGGATAATGAACTGCTATCCTTAGAATTAGAGAAAGCTGGCGGTACGGATACTAAGTAGGGAAGAGTGACAAGTAAAGCAGAAATTACCGTCAATCGCTTGCAAGCTACTGAAAAAGCGGGCTTGGATGATACAACCATATAATTGTGTTTATTTTTATAGATTTTAGTACTGGTACGAACCAGTCAGATAAAGGTTAATAAATTTTTATACTTTAAAATAAAATTATTCACCCTGGTTTGATAACGTTTCAGGTTTGTTAAATGTTCCTGTATCAGTTAACAGTGAGCAGTTATCAGTTATCAATACTTGTAATACAAAGTTCGTAGTAAGGACTAAATTCTCCACTACGAACCCTAATTATATGTAGCAATACACACAAATATTCAATTTATAATCTACTTAACAACCTTTTGAACTATAGTTCCGACTAAACAAGCTTTATCGAAATTTACGCCGTCTAAATTCGTATCTTGTAATTCCGCGCACAATAAATTTGCACCTGTAAAATTCGCACCTGCTAAATTAGCTTTGCGTAAGTCGGCTTCTTCTAAGTTGGCTTCGCTTAATATCGCACCTTGTAAATCTGCACGACTCAAGTCTGCACCTTTAAGGTTTGCTCCTGTAAGATTGGCACCGCGTAAATCGGCACCGCGTAAGTCAACCCCTTGCAAATCAACGTTTATTAAGTTAGTACCACTTAAGAAAGCACCTGCGAAAGAAACTTCGCTGAGTATGGCACCCATAAAGTTAGCGCCGCGTAAATTGCTGCCTCGTACATCCGCACCAGTTAAATCTGCTTGCATCAAATTAGCTCCCATCAAGTTGGCTCGCAAATCAGTTTGTTGAAGGTTTGCGCCCATAAAATTAGCTCCTTCTAAATGAGCGCCTTCAAATTTGGAATGAGCAAAATTTGTACCTACCAGAGTTGCACCAGCAAGATTGGCTCTACTTAAGTCAACTTTAGATAATTCTTCGTCTTCTAAATTAGCTCCGGCTAGCTGCTTCAATTCACCGGATTTAATGGCTTCAATATTCATATATATCTTTATACATTAATAATAATTAATAAATTTAAAACAATTGGACGTAAAGAGAGATAATATAACTGCTCTTTACGCCTTGCTTCAAATTATCCATTGAAAATGCAAGCAAAACAAATTATTTAAAGTAACTTTTTATTTCGCTCGGCTCGTTTATTCCTCCTTGATTGCTATCAACCAACCACACTCCGGCGCTCAACTTAGGTGAAATTACGGGTAATTCTAGCCCCTGATGAAAACCCATGACTAATAAAGTCAAGGTTTCTATTAGTTTAGGATCGAAACGAGTTGATTGTTGTTGAGTGCATTCTTCTAAAGCTTGAGTAAATGTTTCTTCTTTACTTAATCCCGAAGAAAACTTCTGATTTACTCTAGATTGAAAATCTGTTACTAAGGCCAAAATTCTGGATTCTAAAGGAATTTCGTCTGCTCCCAATCCTGTTGGCTCTCCGGTTCCATCCCACCATTCCGATTGATGGGTAATAATTTGTGCTACAGCTCGCAATCTTGGCATAGTGCGTAACACCTGGGTGCCCGGTACTAAAGCACAAGTTAAAGCACAACTCGGTGCGTCTTCCTTGTAAGTTGCAGATGCTCCAGGACTAAAAACACTTTCGGCATTTTGTAGGGGATGTATGCGATGTAAAAAACCCGCAAGCCGCAATCGTTTCATTTGCCATGCAGGCAAATCTAAAAGCTGCCCCATTGTTTCTGATAATGCTACAACTTCTGTTGCTGCCATTGGATTGGTAAGATCGGCAGCATCAAGAAGTTGTGCCATCCGCAAAAATGCTTGAATTTCATTAGAAAATAAGTTTCTATCTAAAATTCTATGGCGATTACCGGCAGGAAGGGAAATATTTGTTTGTCCCGTCTGCAAGTAATCTACAACTTTGTAAACTACAGTTGCTAATTCTTCTGATGTCGCAACAACTGGCTTAATTTCCCCTTCGTATTCATGCAGCTTTTTTGCGAGTTCCGGATTATAACTTTCAATATGATTAATAGCTATTTGCGCCGTTTCTCTAACTAATTCTGGTTCAAACGTCCACAAACCATAAAATTTGCGCTCTAAATCCGATTGCGGCTGTCCCGATGAACCATAATCTTCTTCAGATAATTCTTGACAAATTACCATTGCCGTGTATTTAGGCGATAAAATAATTAAATGCCATTCTTCAGCAACTGGATCGGACGATTCTATAGACACCAAGTCTACATTAGCTAGTTTGCTAGTGGGATGTTCCAGCCATGCACTATCGGCAGCCGCCATAATCGCAATGTGCTGCGAACACTTTGCAATATCTGCATAACGATTAGCTTCTTCTAAGTACCACTTTCCTTGCTGAAAAGCGGTGATAACTAAAGGTTTACTGTCGTCATCTAATATATGGTCTTCTAAAGCGTGGCAAAGAGCCACCAAAGTATTTTTATAGTAAACGCCGTATCTAATCGGTCTTTTACTATCTTGATGGGCTTCTTGCAGCTTTTGGAGTATTGAGCCTTCTAACATTGGGTTTTATTAATTTTATTAAACTAATCTCAAATGCATTGCGAGCAATTCTAACACCACTATAGGTATAAAGGGATTTATCTATGGTAATAATTAATTATTCCCGAAAACTCCCAAAAATATACATAAATAGCTACCACGTTACTTTGAGTCCGAATCTCTCCTAGTGTTTTTCTCCTTTAACTCATTGACTTGTTGCTGCTCCCCTACTTTATTTATAGTAGGGTGAACTCTGTCACCCTACCGATCATTTATGATACACCAGCAAGTTGCTTTGGTTTTGTTTGAATTGGTGCGGAAAGTGCTTCTTCTAATGGGGCGCAGCCAAGTTTTTCTTCGAGAATTTTCATGACTTCGCGTCCGAAATCATTGGGGTTTTGTCGTGTCGCTTGCAAACAGACTTCACCAAAAAATGAACCCAAAGGTTCGGGATTCCATAATAATTTTCTAGCATTCCACGGAGCTAAAAGCATCGGATTGTAACCTTTATTGAGAATACCTTCTTTAAAAGCGTATTCTTCTAAATGAGTGTGGGGTTGCAATCCAATAAAGAAAATCGCCGGTTCAACTTTATCTACGCCGAAAATTCGTTCTAATTCGCGATGGTAAGCGATTGTTTGGCGAATTGTCTCGGTACGTTCGTCTATTACATTAAAAGAATAGTTAACCGAAACTAAATCGTTAAATCCAGCAGCTTTTAAATCGCGGCAGTTTTCTAAAACGGTTCGCAGATTGTAACCCATCCGCATTTTACGCACTAATTCCTGAGAGCCGCTGGTAATACCGATTTCAAAATAATTCATTCCGGTTTTTACCATCAAATCGCAGAGCTTCGGAGTCAGGTTATCGGCGCGGATGTATGCTGCCCAATTAATATCCGTCATTCCGGAATCAACGATTTTTTCCAATAATTCCACAGCATCATCCATGAATTTTCGTGCTGGGATAAATTGAGCATCGGTAAACCAAAATTTACGAATTCCTCTATCGTAAAGTTGTCGCATTTCCGCAACTACTTCATCAGCCGGATTAATCCGTACCTGCTTACCTTCCACCACCGTGTAAACACAGTAGCAGCAATTGTGAGGGCAACCGCGCTTAGTTTGCACCCCAATATAAAAGTCTTGCTCTTGAAGATAATAGTTAAACTCAGACCAAATACTTTCTATATAGTCGTAATTACAAGCACTTTTCTCAATGGGAGTAGGTTGTTCGTGAATCAGGCGATCGCGCGGTTGAGTTTCTCCCACCACATAACAGCGTTCGTCCCTAAATTCTTTGCCGCTTAACAGTTTTTCTAATAAGCTTTCCCCTTCACCAACGGAAACAATGGAACCTTTGGGTAAGCTGTTGTTCAACTGCTCGTAATAAACGCTAACTGCACCACCACCAACAATAACCCGGACATCTTTATTATATTTACGAGCGCGATTTAATCCGCGTTTAATCAATGCCGAATTTCGCCAAAGTTCCGTATAAAAGCCTTTGAGCATTTGCACGCCACCTAAAGCTCCGTGCATTTTTACAAAAGGATTTTTGGCGTAGAAAATTTCAAAAGAATACTGTAAAGGATTTCCACCTCTTCCGCCAACTGGGGCAAAAATATGAATATCGCGCCAAGAATAAATTAATAGCGTCGGCTTAAATTCATCAATACAGGCATCCAGAGCAGATTTATAGTCTAAAGGTGGTACCGTTCCCAAATCAAAAATCCGTTGTTCGACATTCTCGAACAGCTTATGGACGTGATCTGCAAGGTAAACTACCCCAATCGGAAAAATGGGGTTACAAGGAAGGCGCACGTAGAGGATTTTGTTTTCCATAGTTAACTGTTTCAACTTCTATATTGCGGCTATCAAAAAAAACAAAGCTAATATTTGCTTTAAAACTAGATATTTAAATTAATTTTCGTCCTTAATGACAATCGTACCTGAGTTTTTACTCAATTATGAATAAATGAGATTGTCGCTCAAAACGCTTTTTGATAGGTAAAAACTCCTATAACACCCAGATTAAGCAATTATGTTCATCGAAAAGTTTTATGAAAATCAACTTCATATACCTTTACGATAACATCCACTTCCTTTCTCAAACCCATTTGTTTTACAGGAAAGATGGGGTTCGGGGGAGATGCGAGAAGAATTTGATATTTACGATTTAAAACTTGAATATAAAATCTTTGCTTTTAACTTTTCGTCACCGATCGCGATCGCTAAAGGAGCATCTATCATTATTTGCTCAATAAAAATATGATTAATTGTGACAGTTAGATATTTTGAGACAATTAACTGCTTGTAGATAAATTTTGTGGTCAGTCAATAGATTAGAGATGTATTTAGTATAAAACCGATCAAAATGCATTACTTAATTCTATAAATTTTATAAAGATATTCTAATGATTATTGCTTAATATATTATGGCAAAAAAAGCATCGATTTTTACAAAAATTTTATATCTGGTAAATATCTTAAGGTAGAAATAGCATACAAATAGCCAGTTGGTATTGAGAGTTACAGCAGGTGGGGATCATCAAGTGCTAATTTTGTAAATGTAAGATACAATTGTGGCGATAAGCTCGGTGCTCAGTTATGGCTCAAATACTAGATCCCCTACCTCCTGAGCAATCAGGGAAATCTCTGTGCTGCTACGTTAATGCCACGAGTAAAATCCAGGTGGCTCGCATCTCCAACATCGCTAATTGGTACTTTGAACGGGTTGTTTTTCCCGGACAAAGACTTGTTTTTGAAGCACCCGATGAAGCTCAATTAGAAATTCATACGGGGATGATGGCAAGCGCAATTTTATCGGATACAATTCCGTGCGATCGCCTTGCAATTAACGAAGCAAATATTTCAGATATAAAAACAGATTCAGATAATCAGAATGCTGATTCAGGAGAAGAAAATTCTCTTGTGTCCTCAATTCATTCAAAAAACGGAGATACAACAAAACCATTAATAATCGTTGGCTAAAACCGGGTAAGCCTTTAAAGCCTTTATTGATTCAAAATTTTTTTCTCTATTTTTGGGTTGCTACCGTTAGCAACCCCTTTTTAATGATTTTGGATTTTAGATTTTGGATTTTAGATTAAAGAGTATTGAGTTAAGGGTTAGAATTTTTTTCTTCCCCCTCTTCCCCCTCTTCCCCCTCTCTCCCCTCTTCCCCACGCCACTTTGCGAGGGCGCTTTGAACCCCCGCACGCAAGTGGCTCCTCTCTCCCAATCTCCCCATCCCCCAATCTGTCCATCTCCCCACTCCCCATATGTCCCGCTTCCATCTACAATCCTAAATATGGATTTACCTTCATTTATTTGGTTGTGGAAAATTGCGGCGTGGTCAATGGGGTTATCGTTACTTGCTTATTTTTTACTAGCGGTAACGGGTATCTGGATGTTTCGTACTAGAGCATCTGGAAATCCTAGCTTCGCAGGGCTGTTACCGGGAGGTTATGGCGGACTACGCATACTCCACTATGTAATGGGTATCACTATGGTTGCTTTAGTGATACTGCTACTCGCTATTGGTATTGTCGGTACTTTAGGTGAATATGGTTCTTTGGGACATTCACAACACTTAGGTGCTGGCTTAATTACAGTGGTATTAGTTTTAATATCTGCTGGAAGTGCGATCGCGATACGTACTGGCTGGGTTTGGGCTAGACGGATTCACGTTAGTACGAATATTGCTTTATTTCTTGTATTTGTCTGGGTTTCGCTAAGTGGCTGGAGTGTGGTGCAAAAGTATTTACCTTAATCAGTTATCAGTTATCAGTTATCAGTTATCAGTTATCAGTTATCAGTTATCAGTTACCAGTTACCAGTTATTTAATTAATATAAGGAGCAGGGAGCGGAGAATCGAGCAGAAAAAACGTTTTTGCGTTAGTTGGGATATGCCCAATTTGTAACTGATAATTGATGATCCACACCCGACCGGTGAAAACTGTTGATTGATAATTGATAATTGATAATTGATTATGGAAACTTCTACTATTTTTCGGCTATCTCCTTTGATTAGGATTACGCTTTTGAGTTTGTATGTAGCGCTCACTTTACCGTTACCTTTTCTCGCTGATTTTACAGATGCGCCCGTACCACCTGCATTGCTTTGGGTTGGTATCGGTATTGGTTTTGTTATTTTGTATGCCGTTTTAACCGAGCGAGTAATTTTAAATGAAGAAGGAATCCAAGTTGTTTATGCTCCTTTGGTACCAAAGTTTTTTCGTAAAGGTTGGTTTTTGGCTTGGGCGGATGTAGAGGATTTAAAACCGCGTACTACGGGGCAAGGAGGTATTGTTTATTATTTTGTAAGCAAGGATAAAAAGGGTTATTTGCTGCCAATGCGTGTAGCAGGATTTGCTCGCTTAGTGAAAATTGTACAGGAAAAAACGGGTATAGATACTACGGATGTTTACCCATTATCTCAACCGTGGATGTATTTAATTTTGCTGGTATTTACACTATTAATGTTTTTAGTTGATGGTTGGACGATTTTAACTGCATTAGAACTTGGTTAATAAGTGGGGATTGGGAATTGGGGATTGGGAATTGGGCATAGGGCATTGATAATTGATAATTGATAATTGATCGTTGGTAATTGGTAAGAGTGAGGAGTTAAAAATCATTAATTTCCCCTTGTCTCTCTCTTTTACTTGATACCTTGCACCATTCTCAACAAGAGCCGGAGACTCTTGATCTAGTTCCCAGGTTGAACCTGGGAACCAGTGTTTGGAGGTTCAGCTAATAAAAGTTATTGCGAGTGGTGCAAGATGTTAGTTTTACCCGATATACTCTACAAATCCCTCCGGAACTAACCTAACGTTGCCAGATTTCAAGGTTTTGATATCCATCCAAAGTGCAGTTTTCTCTCGTTCTCCTTCGTTGAATGCGATTTTTTCCTGCTGGTAAAATTTGGGGTGTACGAAGTCGCATTCGTAAAGCTGAATGATTTCGTGCCCAGGTTTTCCTTGGAAGGTAAATATGTTTTCTAAACAAGCTAAATAGCGAATGTTGGTTATTTCTGCTTGAATTTCTTCTTGAAATTCTCGTTGGAGGGCTTCAAAACTAGTTTCGCCAAATTCAACACCACCACCCATTGCACGATAGAACTTGTCTTTCTTGACTGGATCGAAACCTTCGGAAAGAAAAATGCGATTATTTTTATCTCGAATTAATCCTAGTGCTAGAACGCGGATTTTACCTTCTTTATACATTGATTTTGCCTAATTATCGTAAATATACGAAGGACGACTATCGCTATCTTCAATGGACCAATCCGTATTTTCGCCACCAATATACACCTCATCAATGGTGACGTATTCTTGACCTAGTTGAGTAAGAGCGTTGATCAGAAGATCGAGTGCGATCGCATCAGAAGTTCCTAAGTCAAACCAGCATCTTCCCCAATCTGCGTTGTATTCAAATTCGCCCATATTATGCATTAAAGCTACCAAGCTATTTTGATAACCATCTTGGTCGTAATGTAAATAGCTAATATCAAGTCCGGTATCCTGTACTTGAAGATTTTCGGCATTGAAAGCACCCAATTTACCCAAATAAAACCAGGAATTAAAAAGTTCCTCTACAAACTCCTTTTCACGTTGGGAAGGAACAGTACTAAACCTCAGCCAAATCCAGACATCAAAAGGATTAATCTCGCGGAATTCTATTTTCATCTATTGAAATATCCAGATTACTTTCACCCAAAGTTATTGTAGAAGAACTTGCTCCGGTGGAGGGAGGGGGAGAGGGGGAGATTGGGAGATGGGGTTCGGGGGAGATTGGGGGATGGGGAGATTGGGGGGCAAGGGGACAAGGGGACAAGGTGACAAGGAGACATTCTTAACTGCTCACTGCTCACTGCTCACTGCTCACTGCCAATCCCCCATGCCCATGCCCTATTTTAAACTTTGCGCTGCATTTTGACGTTCGCGTTCTATTTGTTTTACTATACCGGCAGGTAGTTGAGATTTTTTTGCTAGTGCTTGGTCAAAATTAGTAAGCGCTTGTTGTATTAAAAGTGGGTTTTTCTGTTTTTTGGCTTGTTCTCGGAGGATTTGTGCTTTGAGATAGTACAGTTCTGGATTCTCGGATGTTATTTTTAAAGCGCGGTTTGCGTATTCTAGGGCTTTGGGATAGTTTTTTAAGTCTCGGTAGGCTATGGCTATACCTCTATCTACTAAATACTGAGGCCCCGCATTTTCTTCCAATCTTTGAATTGCTTGTTGGGGATTGGCGAAGGGTAAATTTACAGCTAACATCAAATCCATGTAACCCTTGATTAAATTAAGTTCTGGGTCTTTTGGAGAAATGGCTTCGGCTTTGTCTAAATGCTTGTAAACTTCTCGCAGACGACTTAGTGCTTTTGGAACACCGTTAACCGTACCTTCACGAGTCAGGATTACTGCTCCTTCTAAAAAATGACCTACGGCAGCGTATAAATTACCACGCAATGGGTCTGATGAAATTAATTTTTTGGCTGTATCTAAAGTTTTTTCGCTGTAAGATTCTAATGTGGCTGTATCTTGATTTGTATAAGCTAATGATGCCTGCATGGCATAAGCTAGGGGTTCATTCGGCTCGGTTGATATTGCCTGTTGCAGATGCTTTTGTCCGGCTTGATAGTTACCTTGCTCGAATACAGCTTTAAATGCGGCTTCGGTATTATCGCCGATATCGCGCGGTTGACTGCGGGGAAAAGGGTCGCCAGCGATTGAAGAATTTACCCCTAAGTTGAGTACTATTAAAGTTGTAAAGACAGCTTTAGCAAAATGTACAATTTTTTTAGAGGTGGTGGCAGATGAAACAGAAAATTTTCCAGTCATTTTAAACCTCAGAATTATTACTGTTGAATGGGTTTAATATCTTACTTATAATTACGTAAATAGTTTACTTATACCCCGTGTAGATTTACGCAAAGATTTTATAAATAGTTTGACTGGGTAGATTTGAGACGGTTCCCAGGTTTTTTTATGACTAATAGCAAAGCGGGGTCAGTCTGCCACAATAAGTTAAGACGGAAATTTTATATTGTAATTTGAGGATTTTTTCGGAACGAAGCTCTGTAGCTAAGTGTGTAGTTAATTAATGAATGGCTAATTTTTAATCTTAACCAATGCTTTATCTCAGAAATTTAAATTATCATCCGACTGCGACTCCGAATGCAATTCTCAAATCAATTAATTTAGATTTAGCTGCCCAAAAACTAGGTCTAATTATTGGGCCAAGTGGTTCTGGAAAAAGTACGCTACTGGAAATCTTGTCTGGACTAGCAGAACCTACATCTGGCTCGCTATTTTGGCGGGAACAGGAATTATTAGCCGAAGAAATTCAGCAATTAGCTGGTTTGGTGTTTCAATTCCCAGAGCGTCATTTTTGCGGGGGTACAATTTTAGAAGAATTACGTTTGGGACACCCAGAGTTAGGGATAGAGCGAGTTAGAAGCGCATTAAGCGAAGTAGGTTTAGAACATTTATCTTTTTCAACCTCACCTCATGCTTTAAGTGGTGGACAGCAAAGACGTTTGGCTTTAGCAGTACAGTTAATTCGTCAGCCCAATTTATTATTATTAGACGAGCCGACAGCAGGTTTAGATTGGTCAATGCGTCGTCAGTTAGTAAATTTATTAGCGAAATTAAAAGAACATTGGACTTTGTTAGTAGTTACTCACGATGCAGGAGATTTATTACCGATTGCTGATAATTGCTGGACTCTCAATCATGGTGAATTGGAATCTGTAGATCCTGAGAAGTTGAAGGCTAAAGTTGAAGAATCGGAAGCAGCGGTTTAGGAAGAGCCATAATGATTTACTTGTATAACATATAATATGTGGAAATTACGTAAACAATAGTATCTCCAATGGTTGCAACTTCCGATAGTCTAAGAAAATTTGTCACTTTTTGTCAGCAGCACATCAAAGGTGAGGAGCGTAAAGAAGCACAAACATTTTTAGACAGATTTTTTCGTGCGTTTGGACATGAGGGCGCATTGGAAGCGGGTGCTAGTTACGAAGAAGCAATTAAGAAAGGTAGTAAAAAGGGTAAAACTGGATTTGCGGATTTGGTGTGGAAACCTCGCGTTTTGATTGAGATGAAGAAGCGAGGAGAAAATTTGAGTAAGCACTATTCGCAAGCGTTTGATTATTGGACGCGGTTGGTTCCCAATCGTCCGAAGTATGTAATTTTATGCAATTTTGATAAGTTTTGGATTTACGATTTTGATACCCAACTCGATACTCCTGTAGATACCGTTGAGTTGCAAAAATTGCCCGACCGCGCTGGTGCGTTCGGGTTTATGGAATTAGAAAATCGCAAACCCGTTTTTAATAATAACCAAGTTGAAATCACCGAACGTGCAGCACGACGCATGGGTGAATTACTTTTGGAATTGGAGAAGCGGGGAACTGTTAAGTTAACTGCACAGAGATTTATTTTGCAGTGCGTGTTAGCAATGTTTGCCGAAGATAGGCAACTTTTACCACGAGATATGTTTATTTCTTGCGTTCAAGATTGTTTGAGTGGGCGAAATTCTTACGATATTTTGGGTGGGTTGTTTCGGGAAATGAATCAACCCTTAATTACACCTGCGGGACGATATCAAGGTGTGGATTTTTTTAATGGTGGATTATTTTCGGTAATTCATCCGATTGAATTAACACCGGAAGAGTTGAAGTTTTTGGAAGTTGCAGCGAAGGAAGATTGGAGTAAGATTCGTCCGGCTATTTTTGGAAATTTATTTGAAGGAACGGTCGATAAAAAAGAGCGTCACGCTAAAGGAATTCACTATACTTCGGAAGCGGATATTATGAAAATTGTCCGTCCGACGATTAGTAGGTATTGGGAAGAAAGAATTGAAGCTGCGGGAACAATTGGAGAATTATCGAGTTTGCAAATGGAATTGCAAAGCTATCGAGTTTTAGATCCTGCTTGTGGTAGTGGTAATTTTCTGTATATTGCCTATCAGGAATTGAAGCGCATCGAGCAATTATTGTTAGATAAAATCGCCCAGCGACGCAGAAGTACAAAAGACCAAATTCAAATGAGTTTTGTCACACCACAGCAATTTTATGGAATCGATACAAATCCGTTTGCGGTGGAATTGGCAAGAGTGACTTTGATGATAGGAAGAAAAATTGCGATCGATAATTTGAATTTGACGGAACCTGCTTTACCTTTGGATACTTTGGATAACAATATTGTCTGTCAAGATGCGCTTTTTCGTGATTGGGTTAAAGCTGAGGCGATTATTGGCAATCCTCCTTTTTTGGGTGGGAAGCATATGCGATTGAATCTAGGTGATCAGTACATAGATAATATTTTTAAACGCTTTCCTGATGTGAAGGATTCGGTTGATTTTTGTGCCTATTGGTTTAGACTGGCACATGACAAGATTGATGAGAAGGGTAGAGTTGGTTTGGTTGCGACAAATTCAATTAGTCAAGGGAAAAGTCGAGTTGCCGCGTTAGATTATGTGACTCAAAATGGTGGATACATTCATGAGGCTATTTCTACACAAGTTTGGTCAGGTGAAGCTAAGGTACACGTTAGTTTGGTGAATTGGTGCAAGGAAAAACCAGGGAAATATTATTTAGATAATAATACTGTTACTGTTATTAATTCTTCTTTGCAAGCGAGTATTGATGTTTCACAAGCGGTTCGATTAAAGGCAAATTTAAACAAGTGTTTTCAAGGTGTTATTCCTGTTGGTTCTGGATTTATTGTTACTGAAGAACAAGTCAAAAGCTGGGTAAAAGCTGATATTAGAAATAAAGAAGTATTAAAACTATTTTCAATGGGTGCAAATCTAGCTAAAAATCCAAAAGGAAAACCAGAAAGATGGATTATTGATTTTAGTAATATGTCGATTGAAGAAGTTAGTAGCTATAAATTGCCATTTGAGCATATCAAGCTTAATGTAAAACCAGAAAGAGAGAGAAATCGTGAAGCTATTATGCGAGAAAAATGGTGGAGGTTTAAGCGAACTAATGAATCAATGAGAAATGCAATCGCACCTCTATCCTATTACTTCACTGTTCCTAGAGTTTCTAAATGGGCTATTTTTATTCCTGCACCTTTAGAATGGCTTCCTGGTGATAAATCTGTTGTTGTAGCTTCAGATGATTTCTATATGTTTGGTATTCTTACATCTAACATACATCGTACTTGGATGCACGCTAAAAAATCAACTTTAAAAGCTGATATTGCCTACACTCACAATACCTGCTTTGAAACCTTCCCCTTCCCCCAAACACCCGATAAAAAACTAATCGAAAAAATCCGCGAAAAAGCCAAAGAACTTCATCAATATCGCGGCGAACAAATGGAAGCAAAACAATGGGGAATTACAACGCTATACAATGCCTTCTTTCACGAACCTAGCAGCAAATTATATCAACTCCATGCTGAATTGGATCGACTCGTCATGCAAGCTTACGATTTTAAAGACAGCGATGATACTTTAGAGAAATTGTTGGAGTTGAATTTGGAATTAGCAGAAAAAGAAAAACAAGGAGAAGCAATTATAGGATCTTGGGCACCATAGCCCGATCGCACTTCTAAATAACTACAATGTCAGATAACGGTAGACTGACTATTAGATAGTATTTTTTGTTTACGTGGTTGTTGGTTTACACAAAGTTGCTCAAGGTGTTGTTACGGAAGTGTTACACTCGGTAGATGAAAATTAAGATAGGGCTTGCATTATGCCAACTTCTGCACAATAAGTTTATATTCAAGTCGTTCGTACACTTCCACCAACAGAGCGGTTACGGTTAGCAACTCTTATTCTTAATGAATTAGTTGAGCAAGATTCATCTGTTGTCGATCAAAGCGATCGCTGGACAGATCGAGATATAGTTGATCTTAATAATTTCTCATTGCAATACGCAGCCACATTATTTCCTGAAGATGAGGAAACCGTTGAGTAATGTTTGATGCTGGTGAGTATAATTCGTAATTCGTAATTCGTAATTCGTAATTAATATCCCCATAAATAAAATTTAGGGGCTTCTATGGTTGGTATGATCCACGGATAAATCCGGGGGCTTCAAACCTAAAAAAATTAC
>JBARZF010000687.1:0-2134 GCA_049649675.1 Rivularia sp. (in: cyanobacteria)
TGAGAAGTAAAACTTCAACCCGATGATAATCGTAACGCTTTTTGATGCGTGCAACTCCAGCTTTTTCGGTTTCGCTGAGTTGAGGTAAGTTTTCTAGCCATTCCGTGAAAAAGCGATCGTCTTCTGCAAGAGATAGATTACAGCAAGTTTGAAGCTCGTTTAAAGTTTTTATTTTATCGGCAACTGTTGCACTAATAGTCATTTGAGAAAGAAAGCTGTTTTTCCTGAGTTTATCAGTGGAAATGGGGTTTCAATTAATATATAGCCCTCTGAAATTAAGAAATTGGGCTTCCCAACAGTACAAATGCGGTTTTTAGTTGATTATAATATAGCAACATCCCTTGGTTTAATAATGATAACAAGCTAATTTTCTACGTAATACGGTGATAATGTAAATAGTGTTTACATACTTGAAATATCATACAAGGTTTATTACTTAAAAATTATCTTTTCAATACATAAAAAAAGCTTAGATTTATATAAAAATGGATTTTTGCAGCCCTAAATCTTAAAAAAGCTAATAAAAAAAAAGATGACGTAAAACTATCCAATTACCCCTTGCACCTTCTATTAATGTTGAATTATCACTGAGATATAGAGAACGAAACAAACATTAATTAAGAAGGGAATAAGAAAATGAGAGTATTTAATAAATTAGCTGTTGCTGCTGTTGGTGTGGTTTTAGGTTTGAGTGGTATCCAAGGAGAAGCTAATGCTGCATCCTTATCCTCAGAAATGATTATTAATGGTGAATTTGAACAAACAGAATTTAGCCAAAAAGGATTGAATAATGGCTGGGAGGCTATAGCAAATGTTCCTGGTTGGGAAACAACTAATAATGATAACAGAACTGAGAATAAAATTGAATTATGGAATCAAGGAAAAATAGGTTCCCCTGCTCTAGGTAGCGATGGTTTGGGAACTGGTAAACATATGGAAACAAATTATTTCGGAATTGAAACAATTAGTCAGACTTTCACTCTTGGACAAAATATTGATACAACCGCATTATTCTCTTTCGATGCATGGAGTCGTAAAGGTGGTACGGGTACAGTTTCAGTATTTGGTTCCATATCTGGTGAGTTTTTAAATCAAGAATTTTCTGCAAGTAGTAACGATTGGATTCAAAATCTATTTGAATTAACTGTAATAGCAGGTGAAGAAATCACTGTTGCATTCCAAGGAAATGAAACAAGTAGTGATAAGTCACCACATATTGACCAAGTTTCCTTTAGTGTGAGTGAGATTTCTAAATCCGTACCCGAACCTACTTCAATGCTCGGTTTGTTCGCTGTCGGTGCTTTTGGTACTGCTTCCACCCTCAAGCGTAAGAAGAAGCAAGTAGCATAAAAACATCATTTAATAGATAGGCTGAAATAATTTTTCTAATTACCTAATTTATTTAGTAGGGGCACAGTAGTGTTCCCTACTTTAACTTTTATATATATTTAGTTATCACCTCTCCACGATTATTGATTTGAATCAACTACCGAATCATCGGGAATAAAATCCTCTGCATCAAAATAATATTTCCCTCAGCTTGAATAATCCTTTCAAACAGTTGTGGAATTCCTTTAGCAATAACTTTGGTTGATTCCGGTTTCAATATGCAACTTTTCTCTTCAAATAAACCTTCATCTCCAACTAAAACAGGTTTACCAACAACAATCCACCATTCATACCAAGTATTTAACGTAAAAGAAGCTTGAGAAATTCCATTAGGAAACATTCGTGGTGGAATTCCGTTAGCAATCGTCAATTCTTCGCGGGGTTTTTCTAAAATTGGATTTTTATATGTGGGTGAATTGGTAATTTCATCCTTTAAATAAGGAAACAAATCCGCCAACCAACCAGTAATCACCTCTCCGCCATATATTGCTTTGGGTTTACAGATGTGCTGCCAAAATTCTAAATTAGGTTTACCAGCAACCGTTTCAATAATGTCGTCGCAAATTGGTAATAATCTTTTAGTCCACCAATCCAGATCGTATTCGCTTATAATTTCTACACGTTTCCGAATCTTCTTCCAATCATCAACGCTTCCCAGTACAATAATCCAAGGTATACCGCAAATTGCATATAACCGATAATCAAAATACTGTTTCAAAGCATCCATCATCACAACTTGACTGGC
>JBARZF010000688.1:0-2695 GCA_049649675.1 Rivularia sp. (in: cyanobacteria)
CAGACATAGAACTACCTTCGATGCCCAAATATCATCAACACACTTTAGCGTATGCGCTCGCAGCGTATCGCAAAAAGCAGCAAGAAATTATCGTAAAGCGAAGCGCTGCTTAATATTTGATTTAGTCAAATAAATAAAAATTGGTCTTGAAAGAAGACCAAAGTCAAATAAAACGAGCTGACATAATATCATGCAATTAGTTGAAAAATCAACGTATCAAGAGACTCACAACATAGATGCCTCACCCGTAAAACATCTAGAGAAAAGCACCGAGGAATACGTGCGCCGTGACAGTTAACGCGGTATCCCCAACCAAAGTTGGGAGAGAATGAGAAGAAGGTCTCTAGGTCAACCAACTTACCTGGAGTCGAAAGACAAAGGGGACAACAGCATGTTGGTAAAGCCGAAAATGGAGAGAAGGCGTTAAAACTATTGTTCGGCAAGACCTGCGTGACATGGTGAAGGTTAAACTACCTGAAGCCCAATTCTGACGGTATATGCGGTTACCTATTCCTACAACGCCTAAAAGGAATAATCGGGTGGTGTATTGTTTTAGGTATTCAAACGATACAACTTCTTCCACCTGAGTCAGCCACCGATGAGATGGCTTAAGGAATGAGTGGGACACCTAAATCACGCTGTTATGTACCGAGTTAATCAAGCGCGGGATGACCTACGGGGGGCGACCTCTATGGTTACAGAGTTCTCATAGTAGTTCGAGGACGGGAAAGCCGTCTACATGGCGAAGGAGAACAGGTATTTCTCACACCTAGTATCGAGGAGGTACGCGAGATGCGAAACGCCGAAACGGTCTTAAGTGTAATCAGAGACAGAGGTTATCGTGATTTACCTCTGGGTGATGTCTACAGACAGCTTTTCAATCCTAATCTGTATCTTTTAGCGTACAGTCGCATTTATAAAAATAATGGGGCGATGACGCAAGGAGTTACCTCAGAAACCGCTGATGGAATGTCCATTAAAAAGATTGAAAACCTCATAGAAGAGATTCGACATGAGCGTTTTCGATGGACACCAGCTCGACGAATAAATATACCCAAGAAAAATGGGAAAACTCGTCCCCTGGGAATTCCTAGCTGGAAAGACAAGTTGGTTCAAGAAGTAATACGTTTGATTATTGAAGCATATTACGAACCTCAATTGTCGTCCAACAGTCATGGTTTTAGACCTAACTGCGGATGCCATACAGCGCTAACTGAAATAAATCGCGTTTGGCACGGAACAAAATGGTTTATCTTTATGAGATATTCGCGGTTGTTTTGACAATATAGACCATAAAATCTTAATGTCAATTCTACGTGACAAAATCCAAGATAATCGCTTTCTGAGATTAATTGAAAACTTGTTGAAGGCAGGTTATTGCGAGCAATGGAAATACCACTCAACTCTTAGCGGAACCCCGCAAGGCTCGATTGTATCGCCTATACTCGCTAATATATACCTGGACAAATTCGATAAATTTATCGAGCAGACACTTATCCCAGAGTATACAATCGGCAAAGGTCGGGCAAAGAATCCGGAGTACATGAAACTCTACAAAGAAGCCTGGTATTATAGGAAACATGGACAAATTGAAAAAGCGCATCAACTGGAAGTTAAATACCAGAAAATGCCTTCTCAAGATGTTCGTGACCCCAAATACAGAAGGCTACATTACCTGCGTTATGCAGACGATTTTCTACTTGGTTTCACCGGCTCACTTCAAGAAGCAAGAGAAATTAAGGAAAAACTAAAGCTATTTCTAGCTGAAAAATTACAGTTAGAATTATCACCAGAAAAGACCTTAATTACTCATGCCAAAAACGAAGCGGCAAACTTTTTAGGTTACGATATTTTAGTTCAACATTCTGACAATAAGCATACCAATGGTAGACGCTCAATTAATGGAAATGTTGCCCTAAGAATACCAGCAAGCTTTATAGAAGAAAAGTGCGCTCTATATATGAAGAATGGTAAACCCATTCATCGCCCCGAACTAATAAATGATGACGACTTTACTATCGTTAACATTTATCAGTCGGAATATAGGGGGTATGTACAATACTATAGCCTTGCTCAAAATATTGCATGGCTCCAAAAGCTGCAATGGGTTATGGGGAGTTCTTTAATGAAAACCCTCGCCTATAAACATAAAACTAGCGTAGCTAAAATCTCCGCTAAGTATTATAAGACGGTAAAATTTCCTCATGGTTTAAGAAAATGTGTTGAAATAACCGTCCCCAGAGATGGCAAGAAACCCTTAGTAGCTCGTTTCGGAGGCATACAGTTAAAACGTAACTTAAAAACAACCATAGAAGACTTATCAACAAAGCGAAAACCACCGTTTAGAAACGAATTAATTAAACGGCTTCAAGAAAGACGAATGCGAGATTTGTGGGGCTACTGGTAACATTGAAGTTCACCATATTCGCGCTCTAAAAGACCTCAAAATCAAAGGCAAGAAAGATTTACCGCTTTGGAAGCAAGTTATGTCCGCACGCAGAAGGAAGACTTTAATGGTCTGTCCACAATGCCACGACGCAATACATGCCGGTAAGCCTACAGGTAAACGAATCTACTGATAGCAGAATACTGGAGAGCCGTGTACCTGGAAATCTCGTAAGCATGGTTCGGAGGGGGCTAGTTAGAAAAGGAACCGTCATTATGGAAACCTCGCTAGCTAGCTACCCACTCTTCA
>JBARZF010000689.1:0-12275 GCA_049649675.1 Rivularia sp. (in: cyanobacteria)
ATGAAAGGTTCCCCCAATATCATCCCAGAAATTGGAGTCATAGATTCTGGTGGATATCCTCCTTGGGCTTTTTTTACAGGATTTGTTTTCTTACCTCCTATTTCTTGGGAATTAACTCGTTTTTATCATCTAATTTTAAATATTGTCTCAATTTTATTTTTGGCTGTTTTTGCTTATCAAATTGGGTTTCCTTATGGTAAGTCTAAAGCACTATTTACTTTAACTGCTTGTTTGGCAGTTAGCAGCCATAAATCTACGCTTGAGATGGGTCAATATGGAATTATTCTTAATGCTTTACTAATTTTGGTTTTTTGGCTGATTCAAAAAAATAAAAGTATTTGGGCTGGTTTAATCTTTGGCATTGCAATGGTAAAACCGAATATTTCAGCACCATACTTTCTAATATTATTAATTCAAAGACGTTTTAAAGCAATTATCTCTTTTTCTCTTTACATCATTTTTGGCAGTCTTAATATTTGGATAATTACTAAACTGACTCCTGTTTATATGATTAATAAAATTCTTAATCAGTCAAAGCATTTTGCTGATAAGGGATACTCGGGAATTCATGCTTTTACTGCTTTAGGTTTCGACCCCAAGCAAGCAACTATATTACTTGGCATAATTGGGATCTTAACCATTGCTATTATTGTTAATCTTTGCCGTAATTACTCTCTACTTAATCTATTCGCTATTTGCTCTGTGATTGGTAGAGTTTGTACTTATCATAGAATTTACGACAATCTCATGCTAATGTTTTTATTGTTAGCTATAATCAAGATTACTTTTGATAACGTAAATAAATTAAATATATTCTTCCTAACTTTAGTATCTTTAAGCTTATGGCTACCAGCAATAATTATAGACTTTGCTAACTTAGAGCTTGCACAAATTCTTATTTGGATAGCTGCTTTAGGGCATATTTTAATTCAAGGTAGACGCGAGAATTCTTATTCATAAATATGGCTTTTTTACGCTCTGACTTACTTTCTACTCCCTACTCCCTACTCCCTAATATAAATACCGTTATTTCCGGGCGCGAACCAAATCGCAAATGCAGTTTGGTCATACCTAAACCCCGATTAGTATATTCAAACATTTTTCCAATCTTATAAAGCCCTGCATAATATTTTTCACCTAAACCTGGTAATAATGGTGGTTCAAAAAAAGGTAAACGTATTTGCCCTGCATGAGAATGTCCTGACAATTGCAAATCAAACCGATTTGTTGCAGCACTAGTATCTGCAAAATCTGGTTCGTGTGCGAGTAAAATTGCTGCACCTTCTGGAGGTAATTGTTGTAATACTAAATCTAAACGGTCTTTACCCATCCAAACATCATCAACACCCGCAATGTTGAGTACGGCATTCCCTCGTTTTAGGGTATAAACTTTATTATCAAGATTAAGAATATTATTTTTTTGTAGTACTTCAGCAATTTTGCTTGCATTTGCCCAGTAATCATGATTTCCTAATACTCCCACGACTTTATCTGAAGCATTAAGTTGACCTAAAGTAGCCTCTAGTTTAGGAAGAAATTTCATTTGACGACGAGTCACAAAATCTCCTGTAATCGCAATTAAATCTGGTTTTTGTTGGTTTACAAGCCCGAAGATATGATTCAAACGGCGTTTTTTACTTCGCTTGTCAATGTGAATATCGCTAATTTGTACAATCCGATAACCATTAAATTCCGAAGCTAAATTTGGTAACTTTAATCCCACGTAATTGATATCAATCCAGTTAGGTTCAATCAAGTGGGCGTATAATAAAGTGCAAATGATAATGGCTAAAATAAATTTTGCTAATCTTGAGAGGAAAAATTTAGCTCTAAAAAGCAACTTGTGAATAATCATTCCTTAATTTTCGCTTTTCAATAATTGATTCTTTAATCTGGTAGTGTCAGAATTTAGAATTTGTTTCACTCATATAGTTACAATATTAGTTTGGAGCTTCAGGAGCGTCCGTTTATGAGTCTTCCTATAGTAGCCATTATTGGCCGCCCAAACGTGGGCAAATCAACAATAGTCAATCGTTTAGCAAAACAGCAGTCAGCGATTGTTCACGATGAACCCGGAGTCACCCGAGACAGAACTTACCTCAATGCATTTTGGCGCGATCGCGAATTTATGATCGTCGATACGGGTGGTTTGATCTTTAATGACGATACGGAATTTTTGCCGTTAATTCGTCAGCAAGCAATGATTGCTCTAGCTGAAGCGAGTGCGGCAATCTTTGTTGTCGATGGACAAACTGGTGCTACACCGGCAGATCAAGAAATTGCTGAGTGGTTGCGGCTTCAATCGGTACCCGTATTGCTTGCAGTGAATAAATGCGAGTCTCCAGATATGGGATTAGTTCAAGCCGCTGATTTTTGGCAGTTGGGATTGGGTGAGCCTTATCCGATGTCGGGAATTCACGGTAACGGTACGGGAGAGTTATTAGATGAATTAATTAATCATCTTCCTCCGGCTTCAGAAATTACCGAAGATGAAGAAATTAAAATCGCCATCATTGGAAGACCAAATGTTGGTAAATCAAGTTTACTGAACTCTTTTGCTGGTGAAGAAAGAGCAATTGTTAGCCCAATTTCCGGTACTACTCGCGATGCGATCGATACTTTTATTAAACAAGACGAACAAGTTTATCGATTAATTGATACGGCTGGGATTAGAAAAAAGAAAAACATTGATTACGGTACCGAATTTTTTAGTATTAACCGTGCTTTTAAAGCAATTCGTCGTTCTGATGTGGTTTTATTTGTAATAGATGCCCTCGATGGTGTTACCGATCAAGACCAAAAATTAGCCGGAAGAATAATAGATGAAGGTAAAGCTTGTATAACAGTTGTAAATAAATGGGATGCTTACGAAAAAGATTCCTATAGTGTCTATGACTATCAAAAGTATTTATCAGGTAGACTTCATTTTTCCGAATGGTCTGAAACTATTTTTGTTAGCGCTTTGACGGGGCAGCGGGTATTAAAAATTCTCGATTTAGTTAAAGAAGCAGTAGAACAGCATAGAAGACGGGTAAGTACTTCAGTAATTAACGAAGTTTTAGAAGATGCAGTTCGCTGGCATTCACCACCCGCTAGTCGTAGTGGTAAGCAAGGAAGAATTTATTACGGAACTCAAGTTGGTACCCAACCACCAACTATTGCTTTATTCGCCAATGAAGCTAAACGTTTTAACGATAATTACCGTCGCTATATCGAACGTCAATTTCGAGAACAATTAGGTTTTAAAGGTACTCCAATTCGTCTTATATGGAGAAGCAAAAAGGTTCGTGACATGGAAAGTAATGTCAAAGCCAACAGAGCTACTAAAGTATGGAGTAATTAAAGGTAATAGGTAATAGGTAATAGGTAATAGGTAATAGGTAATAGGTGAAAACTTATTACTTTGACCTCTCTATCTTTAATGTTTAACTCCCAACTTTTAACTCTTAACTCTTAATTCTTAACTCTTAAATGGATTTACTACGTTCATTACCGCTAGGACTTTATTTAGAACAACCTATCACTTGGCTGCATAAACTCGATCCGCGAGTTAAGTTTATATGGTTAATGAGTTTTTTAACTACTTATATTTTTGCTAGTACTTGGTGGCGCGTAATATTAGTATTTGTGCTGATTTTTATCACCTTAATATCCGGAATTCCTCGAAGAGTATGGCGGCAGCAAATGGGTTATTTGCTATCAGTTTGCTTTTTAGTTTTAATTATTGCATCTCTAAGTCCTGATGGAATGGGTATTGATTATCAACCGCGTTTACCCGAAAATACGCAAGTTGTAAACGTGCCATCGAGGCAGAATAACCAAAAAAATCCGATTTTATCAATATTCGATCCTCAAGAATATAATTATGTATTGTTTGCTAGAGGACCTGTCAAAATAACGCGGCATTCCTTCGACCTAGCAGTTCGTTTAAGCACTATTTTTTTTACAGTTTTATACAGTACAACTTTATATTTACTAACAACTGCACCAGAAGAAATTACTGCTGGTATCGAAAGTTTGATGCAACCATTGAGGCGATTTAAAATTCCAGTTACTGAAATCGCTTTGACATTAACATTATCTTTACGCTTTATTCCTTTAGTTTTAGAAGAAATCCAAAATTTAATTCGCTCGGTAATGACTAGGGCAATTAATTGGAAAAAATTAGGATTGAAAGGAGTAGTTAAAGTTTGGATGATGGTTGCAGAGCGATTGCTGCAAAATTTACTTTTACGTGCCGACCAAATGGCTAATGGCATTGTGGTAAGAGGTTTTATTGGCCCTAACAAACACCGAGTTCAGTGGCATAACTTAAGTTTCAAACGTTTTGACTGGTTGGCAATTTTTGTCTTAATTCTATTTTGGGGAATGCGTTTTGCCATAGGAAATCAAGTTAAATAATAATAGTTAGGAGTTAGGAGTTTAAGAGAGCGGAGGGAGCGGAGGTAGCTTCGGTACGAAAATATTGCCCCCTCTGCCTCCTCGCCCTCCCCTGCTCTCTTAAACTCCCCATCTCCCCATCCCCCCATCTCCCCATCCCCCCATCTCCAATGCCCCATGCCCAACTCCCCAGTTTTCAATTAATGACAAACGAACTTCAGCCTTGGTATTGGCGAAAGCTTCCTTTAAAACAACGTACTGGTAATAATGTTTTTGCTTGCTTGTTTATTTCTAATCCTAATAACAAGATAGCTACTCTTTTAGAAAGTCCTTATCCAAACAGTACAAATAATCCTCAATTAGCTCGCTATTCTATTTGTGCTGGTTCACCTCGGGTAATTGATGGTGTTCGGCAAATGTGGACACCTGAGCTAGGTGGAGTGTTACCTTTTCTCAGAAAATTATTAGAAAAACCAGAAAAACCAGAAAAACAAGCAGATTTAGAAACATTTCCTGCTCTTCCATTTACCGGAGGTTGGTTGGGCTGGTTGGGTTACGATGTGGCTTGGGAAACAGAAAATTTACCTAAACTCAAGTCAGATACTTTACCGTTTCCAGTAGCTTTTTGGTATGAGCCAGAATGTTTCGCTGTGTTGGATCATTGGGAACAAGTTTTGTGGTTGGCTGCGAGCAATAACAGCGAATTGGATCAATTAGAAGATAAATTACACCAAGATAAATTAAATTTATGCGATCGCGCATCTGTAATTAGTAATGCAGTACCATCCTTAAAATTAATTACCTCTCAAGCAGACTATGAAGCGGCTGTTGTGCAAGCAAAAAAGTATATTCAAGCAGGAGACATTTTTCAAACTAATCTTTCTATCCGCTTTGAAACTCAAACAAACGCTTCTGGATGGGAAGTTTATCAAGCTCTACAAAAAATAAATCCTTCTCCTTTTGCGAGCTATTTTAAAACTCCTTGGGGTGAAGTAGTTAGCTGCTCCCCGGAAAGATTGGTTCAAGTATACGAAAATCTTGCCCAAACTCGACCAATTGCCGGAACTAGAAAGCGTGGTAAGACACAGCAAGAAGATCGGGAATTGGCACAAGAATTACTTAGTAATAGTAAAGAGCGTGCCGAACATATCATGCTCGTAGATTTAGAACGTAATGATTTAGGACGAGTTTGTGAATGGGGAAGTGTCAAGGTAGATGAATTACTGACAATTGAGCGCTACAGTCACGTGATGCATCTGGTGAGCAATGTTAAAGGAACTCTAGCAAATAGTCATTCGCAAAGTACTATAGTAGATTTAATTGGTTCCATGTTCCCTGGTGGTACCATTACGGGTTGTCCAAAAGTTCGCTGCATGGAGATTATAGAAGAACTCGAACCTGTCAGACGCAGTTTATTCTATGGTTCCTGCGGCTATTTAGATAGAAGGGGAAATTTAGATTTAAATATCTTGATTCGTACCTTATTAGTGGCTCCTCAAGTCAATAAGTCTTTTAACCCTGTTGCTTCATCTGACATCGCACCATATCATTTGTTTATCTCCACACAAGAGGTTAATCCTCAAGCATCATCGGGCAATTTACATCACCCAACTATTAATTCCGTTTGGGGACAAGTTGGAGCAGGAATTGTCGCAGATAGTAATCCCCAGAAAGAATGGTACGAATCTCTGCATAAAGCACAAGCACAAATACAAGCACTGCAAAGAGTTTAAGGTTAAAAGTTAAAGTAGCTATGCAGACAAGTATTTTATAGTTCGCTTGAATTCATGCCAAATTTTATACACCGGCAAAATAATTACAGCATTGTTTAAAAGTTTAAAAAATATTACTTTGGATGCTTTATGTTTAACGATGGAATCAAGAAACAATAGAATTAGTTCTATATGATATTTCAACGCTGCGGTAAAATAGTTTTTTACCCAGAAAAGCTCGATTACCTAAATAGGCTATTAATTGGTTTTGAGCAAAACTTGTCGTAATTGTAACAGGTTTTGTCGAAACGATACTTTTTGATGAGAAAAATGTAATGAACATTTAGGATTTAATTTTTCTCATGCGTACATCGATTCGCTGATGTGCAAATAACTACCATTATTGCCTCAACTGCATTTACATTGCTTAAAAAAATTCGGAGATATCTGATTAATATTGCTCCGACTTTTTGTTTTTAACAGCGAAAAGATATATGTACTCGTACCTTGACTATTAAATGAATTCAGAAAACTCCGAAACTTACTTGAATCATCCAACTTGGGGACTACTTTACAGAATATGTACGGTAGACCAAAGTCAAGAGCTTTTTACTACGTTGTATGCTCAACGCCTGTTTTTCCTAGTAATAAACGATGAGAAAGGCATTAAGTTCCAACCAGTAGGACGTACAGAGGCGAGAATGATGTTGGAAAATCGTTTGCGTAACTTGCGTCGAAGCGGACAATCTATTGAGTACGATCAACTCACTAGTATTTTTCAACGTACATTCCAATGAGTAGTTCGCTTTCTCGACGTATACGTTCAATTCAAGATTCACTTCCTGAATCCGTCAAATTGATTGCTGTTAGTAAGAAAGTCTCGGCAGCAGCAGTACGCGAAGCATATGAGAATGGTATCCGAGACTTCGGCGAAAGTCGGATTCAGGAAGCTGAAAGTAAAATTGAGCAGTTACAAGACTTATCAGGCATTTCTTGGCATTTTATTGGACATCTACAAAGCAATAAGGCTAAAAAAGCTCTTTCATATTTTCAATGGCTTCATTCTGTAGACAGCCTCAAGTTAGCGCAGCGGTTAAACCTTTTAGCTCCGGAATTGGGAGTGAATCCTAAAATCTGCCTACAAGTCAAGATTCTCCCCGATTCAAACAAATCCGGTTGGACAATACAGCAACTACTAGACGATTTAGTGGAACTTAACCTTTGCCAAAGTTTACAAATTGAAGGTTTGATGACAATTCCACCATTAGGATTAGATAGTTCGGAGGTTATTCATGTGTTTAATCGGACACGAGAATTGATAGCTGAAATCAATGAACGTAAGTTGCCAAATATCAAAATGAAGCAGCTTTCGATGGGAATGTCGCAAGATTATCAGTTAGCAATTCAATCTGGTGCAACTATGGTACGTTTGGGAACAATTTTGTTCGGAGAACGTTATGTATAGGTTACAGAATTAAGGTAGAAAAAGCTTAAAACCTCGATATTGCTTGGTTTTAAGCTGGGAGAAGAAAAGTCTGCCGATTCTTAAAAACACTCAGTCTTTTGATAGAGCTTCGATGATTCGCCAGATTATACTCAAAACTGGCGAACTCCTATAAAATCAGTGAATACTACTCCGTAGGTAGGATGAAAATTTTTAATAATTGATACAGAATATTTCTCTAATACCCTAGTTGTAAAAGCGACAAAAGATATAGTATCTACAAAAGTAAATAAAAATAGAATAAAGGGTAAAAACAACTTTTCATTTGCAGACTACTAAGATATAATTCTGACTCATTCTTATCCGTAGTTTAGGTACAAACCTTGCAATAAGGTGAAGGCTGTATAAAAGACAGTGATATATGCTACAACTAGTGACTTAATGTAACAATTATTTTCTACTTGTAGTGGTAGAAGTTGACAAAAACAATTTTTACCTTCTCAATAAAGATGATTGGCACCAGGAGCGTAACAGTGAATAACATATTTTCCCGATTGAGAGACTTTGTTGGTTTAAATGAACCAGTAGAATATGAATATTATGAAGAGGAGCCGGATGCAGAAGGTTATGAGAATCTTTATCATGAACAGAATCAACCAGCGCCCCCTCCTCCTCAACCAGAAAATGTAACACTTAATCGACGTTGGCGCGAACCCACGCCTACAATGGGTAGCGATGTAGCGAACAGTTCTTCTGCAAAAGCAATGAGTAATGTTATTGGTATGCCAGGAGTCTTGAACGGTATTTCTGAAGTATTGGTACTTGAGCCACGTACTTTTGAAGAAATGCCCCAAGCGATTCAAGCATTGCGCGAACGTAAGTCTGTGGTATTAAATTTAACTATTATGGACCCTGACCAAGCTCAGCGTGCTGTAGATTTTGTTGCAGGAGGTACTTACGCCCTTGACGGACATCAAGAGCGTATAGGAGAAAGTATCTTTCTGTTTACGCCTAGCTGCGTACAAGTTAGCACCACTGGCGGAGTACTTCATGAAGTTCCTCAACCACCAGTGCGTACTCGTCCTAACCCCAATCCAAATCCATCTAACGCTTCGTGGGGAAACGAACCGAATCACATGGCACAATAAAGATAAACTAGTCATTAGTCATTAGTCATTAGTCCGTTTCATTTCTGCCTGATGACCAATGACAGATGACCAAAAATAGAACGGGTAATGACGAATCACAAAAAATTTGGCTTAATTGGTGGCGGGGTAATGGGTGAAGCATTATTATCCCGCCTCATCAGTTGTGAAATATATCAACCATCCGAAGTTATTGTTAGCGAACCACTTCCAGAACGTCGGACTTATTTAGAGCAAGAATACAAAATTTTGGCGATCGCCGATAGCAGCGTGGCGTTTGCTCAAGCTAGAGAAGTCGTATTTTTAGCTATTAAGCCTCAGATATTTAGTGCGATTGCTCAGGAGTTAGCAGGAGTAATCGAACATGGAAGCAAGCAACTGATAGTTTCTATTTTGGCAGGAGTACCATTAAAGCAATTAGAAGCAGCTTTCCCTGGTTTGCCGGTAATTAGAGCAATGCCAAACACCCCAGCTACAGTAGGTGCGGGAATGACTGCAATTTGTTGTGGTGCTTACACTAAAGCCAAACATACTGAAATTGCAACAAAGCTATTTTCGGCAGTAGGAGAAGTAGCAGAAGTACCAGAACACTTAATGGATGCAGTGACAGGTCTTTCAGGAAGTGGTCCGGCTTATGTCGCATTAATGATAGAAGCCCTTGCCGACGGTGGAGTAGCAGCAGGTTTACCAAGAGCAACAGCCGCTACTTTGGCCCTACAAACAGTATTGGGAACGGCACAGTTGCTATTAGAAAGTAGAATGCATCCAGCAGTATTGAAAGATAAAGTTACCAGTCCCGGCGGTACAACAATTGCCGGAATTACCAAACTTGAACAAGCTGGATTTCGTTCTGCATTAATTGAAGCAGTAAAAGCCGCGACCAAGCGTTCTCAGGAATTGGGAAAGTAGGGAGTAGGGAGTAGGGAGTAGGGAGTTAGTTAGGAGTTATCTTCCCCCTCTTCCCCCTTGTCCCCCAATTCCCAATCCCCAATTCCCAATCCCCATTACCTTGTTTTTTACAAATTGTCGAGAAATTGAATCAAATTGAATGTGGTTAAGTATAATACTGTTAGTTCGCGTAAGGAAGTTTAATTGATTTTTGGGGGAAATCATGCGCGATTGGGTGTAAATCCTGCTTGCAATAGACAGAAATAATTTAATTGAAAATCAGTTTGGATGCAATTTTATTTGAGTGAATAATCCAGCCTTAACTCCAGATGTTGACCCGAGTTCTGTTTTTTCTTTTGAACTCGATCAATTCCAGCATGATGCGATCAATTCTCTGAATGCCGGACGTTCAGTTGTTGTATGTGCGCCTACGGGTTCCGGTAAAACGTTAATTGGGGAATACGCGATTTATCGTGCTATGGCGCGAGGCAAACGGGTATTTTATACTACTCCCCTCAAGGCGCTTTCCAATCAAAAATTACGCGATTTCCGTTCCGAGTTTGGTTTCGATTCGGTGGGACTGTTGACTGGAGATGTTTCTATTAACCGAGATGCTCCAATTTTGGTGATGACTACGGAAATTTTCCGTAATATGCTCTACGGTACACCTATTGGACAGGTCGGTACTTCTTTAATAGATGTGGAAGCAGTGGTGTTGGATGAATGCCACTATATGAATGACCGTCAACGAGGGACGGTTTGGGAAGAATCTATTATTTATTGTCCGGAATTAATTCAGATCGTAGCTCTTTCGGCAACGGTTGATAATAGCGATCAGCTTACTGATTGGTTAAATCAAGTTCATGGCCCTACGGATTTGATTTATTCGGATTTTCGTCCGGTTCCTTTGGATTATCATTTTGGTAATAGTAAGGGGTTCTTTCCTCTTTTAAATGAAGATAAATCGGAATTAAATCATCGCTTAATAAAAAGAAAAAGAAAGAGAGGCGACAGAAGCAAACAAATCGCCAGACAAGAATCTCCTGGCATCAGTGAGGTATTGGAGCATTTGCGATCGCGTGATATGCTGCCTGCGATTTACTTTATTTTTAGTCGTCGGGGTTGCGATAAAGCGGTGGCTGAGGTAGGGGATTTATGGTTGGTAGATGGTGATGAAGCGCAAAGATTACGACCCCAGATTGATGATTTTCTGACTCGCAATCCAGATGCAGGGCGAGCGGGACACGTCGGGCCGCTTTACCGAGGAGTTGCCGCCCATCATGCCGGAATTTTACCTGCTTGGAAAGGGTTAGTTGAGGAACTTTTTCAACAAGGTTTAATTAAAGTTGTATTTGCTACGGAAACTCTAGCGGCAGGAATTAATATGCCTGCTAGAACAACAGTAATTTCTACACTTTCCAAACGTACCGATAGCGGACATCGGCTGTTAAATGCTTCCGAGTTTTTACAGATGGCGGGAAGGGCTGGCCGTCGGGGGATGGATGAAGTCGGTCACGTAGTAGCGCTACAAACCCCGTTTGAAGGTGCTAAGGAAGGTGGTTATTTAGCAACATCCAATCCAGATCCTTTAGTTAGTCAGTTTTCGCCAAGTTACGGTATGGTGCTGAACTTGCTGCAAACCCATACATTGGAAGAAGCGAAAGAATTAATAGAACGAAGTTTTGGGCAGTATTTAGCTAATCTGCATCTACAACCGCAGTACAAACAAATTTCTGAAATTAAGCAGCAATTAACAGACGTTCACTCAAAGATTGCTAACGTTAGCGATGAAGAAGTCGCGCAATATGAGAAATTGCGTCAGCGTATAAAAGTGGAACGCAAGCTGCTAACAACCTTGCAAGAACAAGCAGCAGAAACTCGCAAAGAAGAATTAACCATGATGCTGAGTTTCGCGGTGTCGGGAACGCTGTTAAGTTTAAAAGGTGATAATGCCGAAATTTCTGCACCAGTTACGGCCGTGTTAGTTGGTAAAACACCAGGTTCCGAAACACCTTTCTTAGTTTGCTTGGGACAAAATAACCGTTGGTACGTAACTTCAGTTCATGAAGTAATAGACTTATACGCTCAATTACCTCGCATTGACGTACCCCCCGATTTGCTACCCCCACCGGAGTTATCTTTGCAACCGGGAGCATCCTATGATGGTGATGAAATTACAGCCAATATAGCCGCACAAATTCCCGAATCTACAGGCGATTTGTCTATGGCTCCGGAAGTATTAGAGCAGTTGCGTCTGGTATCAAGTTTGCAAGAGCAAATGGAAAGCAGTCCGCTGCATGGTTTAGGGAATGCCGCTAGCATATACAAACGTCAAGCCCGCGCTGCTGAATTGGAAAACGAAATCCAATATTTGCGATCGCAAGTCGAACTACAATCTCAACGTCATTGGGATGAGTTCGTCACATTAATTGAAATTCTTCAATATTTTGAAGCTTTAGAGAACTTGGTACCTACTGAGTTAGGACAAATGGCAGCCGCAATTCGGGGAGAAAACGAACTATGGTTGGGTTTAGTACTTGATAGCGGTAACTTAGATCAACTAGCTCCCCATCATTTTGCTACGGCGATCGCCGGTTTAGTAACAGAAACCTCCCGCCCTGACAGTAGAGTATTTTTTGAACTCAGCACTGAAGTTGCAGATGCTTTAGCTTCATTACGCTCGATTCGTCGCAAGGTGTTTCAATT
>JBARZF010000690.1:0-18998 GCA_049649675.1 Rivularia sp. (in: cyanobacteria)
GTGGGTACTATTTTTATGATTACCCGCTTTTGGGACATTTTTACCGATCCAATTCTCGGTATTGCTAGTGACAAAATCGAAACCCGTTTAGGAAGACGGCGGCATTGGATTATTCTTTCCGTACCCATCTTAATGTTGTGCGTTTACAAAATCTTTATGCCCCAGGGAACCGTTACAGGTATGTATCTTCTGTTTTGGATGATACTGCTTTATGTCGGTTGGACTTTACTGAGTATTTCCCATATGTCTTGGGGTGCGGAACTTTCATCTGATTATTACGAACGATCGCGGGTTCAAGGTTGGCGAGAGTTTGCTTTGGTTTTCGGTATGTTAGCGGTATTGATACTTCCTACGATTATCGAGCAGACTTCCGATGGCGACAGCACGATGAAAGTTGCTGCGATGGGTTGGTTTACAATTTTGCTTCTACCAATTACTGTTGCGATAGCAGTTTGGATGGTGCCAGAGCATCCGGTACCAAAACAACCCCAGATAGGTTGGCGGCGAGCAACTTCTATTGTGTTGAAAAATAAGCTGTTAATACGGTTGCTTGCGGCAGATTTATTGAGTGGGATTGCTCCAGGAATTACTGGTTCGATTTATATTTTCTTTGTCAGCCATGTCATGGATCTTTCCCAGTGGGCAAGTCTGATGCTGTTAATATATTTTCTAGCTAGTTTCCTTAGTGTTCCAGCCTGGATTCGATTAAGCTACAGGTTTGAGAAGCACCAGACTTTTGTTATTTCTAGGGTTTATTCCTCAATCAGTCTGTTACTCATGTTTTGGATCCAACCAGGCAACTTTTGGCTCTATGCTTTTGGCAATGTAATATTTGGCTTGGGTAGTGGTGCCGGGGCGTTTCTGATGCGCTCAATGATGGCGGATATTGTGGATCGAGACAACCTCGAATCCGGTACGCAACGCACGGGGCTTTATTATTCTCTGATGACAATGACTAATAAAATTGGTTATGCCATGGCGGTTGGGATTACCTACCCGATGTTGGATTGGATCGGTTTTGTTCCCAACGGTACCAACACAATCCAAACAATTAATGCTCTAAAAAATATATTTATTTTTATCCCAATTCCAATTATGCTTTTAGCAGCATTGATTGTATGGAATTTTCCCCTGGATAGCGAGGGGCAAAAGGATTTACGTCGGCTGATTGAAGAGCGGGATTCTCGGGGGGTAGTTGTTGAGGAGAAAAAAGTATAAACGTTATAAATAGTATTGATTTGTATAATAAGCAAGTCTTAAAAATTTAGTGTTCCCGGAAAAAATGAAGCTAGCTCACATTATTAATCCTGTGGCTGTGCAAGAATCTTCTGATTTATTTATTGCTCAGCCAATTACATTTGAAACTATGAAGTTTGCACAGAAAATTGCTCGCGATGGCGATATTGACGTTGACTTGTACTCATCGCAATTTTCGGAAGATAATTCCATAGTACCCGAAGGATTTTTTAAAACTCCAGATTTAGAACGTTCAGTTCTTGATATTGCTGATTTCCAAATCAAACGCAAACTTCCTCTAATTCAAGATATTTTAGATAGTTTATATAAAGCGACTGATGCAAATTATTTCATTTATACTAATGCTGATATAGCACTGATGCCAAATTTCTATATTTCTGTTACTAAAATAATCGAACAAGGATACGATGCATTTATAATTAATCGACGTACAATTTCAAAGAATTACACAAAAGTAGAAGATATTCCCTTAATGTACGCCCTCGTAGGAGAAAATCATCCAGGTCATGACTGCTTTATTTTTAAGAGAAGTGCTTATTCAAAGTATAAATTTTATTGCGAATGTATTGGAACTCCACCTATTGGAAAAGCCTTAGCAGTAAATCTCATATCGAATGCAAATAAATTCGAGGAATTCAAAGACTTACATCTAACATTTCACCTTGGAGATGATAAAAGCTGGTTTAAAGATTCACTCAATGATTATATGATTTACAATATAGAAGAATTTGAAAAAATTATTAAATACTATACAGAAATTGGACAACTTCCAGAGCATTCCCTAATTGTCAGTTCTCTAGAACGTCTCCACAAGCGTCTCCACAAACTTAAACTAAGTTTTACTGAATAAATTGCTCATTATGTAAAAATTAAACTTATAAAGTCAAGCATACATCAAAAAACATTCGGATACGAAAATACTAATTAAATATTAAAAGATTATACGGAAGAATTAAATCGATACCTAGGGGAGCTTAGAGAAAATAAGCGTACTGCGTTCTAGGACACATAGTAATCATGATATGTCAAATAGCTATTTAGTTGTTGGCAAATTTTATTATAATTTCTTTCTACCTCTGGAAGTAACTTTACAGGACGTGGTTTGATTAATTGTTCGTAATTTAAATTTACTGTTGGTTCTAATTCTAAGAATTCTAAAATTTTAAGAATAGTCGCTTCTGGAGACTTACATATATCTTCATATTTAACAGATATGTAATCAGATGAAGATAATAGCTCAATATTATCTAAGAAGTAACTGGTGGATTCTACTGTTCCTTTGATGACACGACTTAATCCTAACTCGAAATAGGATGAATAATTAGCTAGTACAAAAAAACGTTGTATGGGGTTATTAAATATTTTTTCATACTGTTTAGAGATTAAAGCAGTATAAGGGTTAAAAGAAGATAGTAATGTCCGCATAGCTTTCAACTTAGAATTAATCACATCAATTGGATGTCTATGAATAAAAATAAACTTAGCTTCTCGAAAAGCATTTTTAACATTAATAAAACGTGGAAAGTCCCAAGGATTCTTGAGCAACAGTGGTTTGTTTAGTTTTGAAATAAATTGAATTTTTTGACATAATTCTATGAATAAAGATAGATTCTCATGGTTAAGAAAAGATTCATAACCAGCATTTTTCAGAATAAATCCATACTCTGTAGGTAAGTTTGAATTTACTTCCACTTCATCGATTCCTCTGGTCTTGATACCCTGAGATATCAATAATTCATCAATTTTTTCCTTTAACTCTGTTTCGTTTTTATTAATATAATTATGGAGAATCTCGCCATATTTGATTACGTGATAGGCTTGGACAAAGTTAAAACACTCTGTTCCAACTAAGGTTTTGTGTAACAAAGTAGTTCCTGAACGATGATCTCCCATAATAAAAATAGGACGGAAATTAACATTATTTAGCAAATGCTGGTGCTGGCTATCTAGAATATCAGTAATATTCTTATATGTCGAATTCACCAAAAACTCCTATTATTGTGCAAAAACTAACTTGTATGACCGAGAATTTTCCAGAGAAAAGAGCGAATCAAGTTTATTTATAGCTGCTCAATACATTAAAACCAAATCAAAAAATTTATATTTTAAGATGCTGCTTGACGATGAGTATAATCTTTTTTCCATATACCTTTAATTATCATAGATATCACCTGAATTAAGCCAAGTTTTTGAATCATAGCTACTATATTTAACTTTTTATTAAAATCGTAACTATAACTAATTCCAGGTGCTGAAGAGCGTTGGCAACAAATTAATAGAATATCTTTCGGGTTTATTGTATGCAACAAATCCCAAATAAGAATTCCTTCAGTTTCTGTAAACATTAATGAATACTTAAACACCTCTTCTAATTCTTGCTCTGCATGATCTACAATTCTAGTAGCTTCCATTGCAAAGCTTCCGCCCATGGCATCATCCGGTTGTGCTTGAGCTATTTCATCAGCTTTATTTTTTTGCAAATACTTTAGCATCTGAGTGATTAGCTCATCTCTTTCTTTGTTTTTTAAACTATCAGCACTAGGATATTTCGGAACTGCAAGTAATTCATCTAATGGTAATTTACGTCTCTCCTTTCTTACATTGACAACTCTTCCAACTATATTTTGCAGTTCTGACGTAATAGGAACAAGACCAAAACTTGCAAACATCTCTAAAACAAAATCATATTTATTTAGTTGTTCAAGATCGCATTCTACATATTTAATTGCGGGAAAGATTTTTTTGTATTCTTCCGCACGAAGATAAGTTTCTTCTACGTACCATTTACAAACTTCATAAGGATTCGCATTTTCACCAGGCTTACTTATGTTGCGTTGAGCATTAGGAGTTAAATACCAAGTTCTATTCCACTCGGAAGTGCCGGGAACTTCACGAAGGCGAAGAAGACTATACGCAGTCTTGTCAACGTCTCTTCGCAGAATAATTATTCCGATTTCTTCCTGTGGAATATATGTATCAGGAATTAAATATCCCCAACCTTTAATAAAGGAATGGTTCGTCTCACAGTAGATTTTTAGACCATTTTTATTCTTTTTGTGGATCTCCTTAAGTTTTAAAGGCATCAATTTCTTTAATTCACCTTCCTCTCCACAATTGAACTTTTCCATAGGGGAGCCATTCATGATTGGAAATCCTTCGTGGATGCTAACTGTGTTTTCTGCCTTCGATAGTAATTCTGTCAAATAGTCTGAGCCGCTACGTCCAGAATTTATGCAAAAAATATACTTTATGCTCATAAACTTTTTAAGCCAAAACCGGCTTCCCAGTAGACACCACTTGCTCAATAATATCAGCAGCCTTCTTCACCCCACCCGATCGCTTAATCGCCTCTTGTAACCGCAAAGCATTTTTTTTGTAAGAATCTTCCGTTAACACCTGCTTAACAGCCTCACGCAACTTTTCCACGCTCAATTTTTTTAAAGGTACAACCTCACCGACACCCGTCCAAGCTATCCGCGAAGCGATCCCTGGCTGATCGTTAGCAACCGGAATAGCCACCATCGGCACTCCATTAGTTAAACACTCTAAAGTGGTGTTCATCCCTGCGTGAGTAATAGTTAGAGTTGTTTTTTGCAGCAGTTCTAATTGGGGTGCGTAGCTCACAACTAGGGGATTTCCTGGTAATTCTGGTAGCGATTCCGGGCTAAACGAACCTCCTAAAGTAATCACTAATTGGGCATCTAATCCCTCACAGGCTGAAGCGATTGTCTTGAACACATCAACCAAACGATTTTGCAAAGTCCCCATGGAAGCATAAATCAAAGGTTGTCCAGTTAAT
The DNA here is from genome assembly GCA_049649675.1 of Rivularia sp. (in: cyanobacteria). Lineage (GTDB taxonomy): Bacteria > Cyanobacteriota > Cyanobacteriia > Cyanobacteriales > Nostocaceae > Rivularia. Next base: position 5,057 of record JBARZF010000690.1, read on the forward strand.
TTCTCCCAAGGAAAAGGAACGGGTTTTCGATTCGCTGAATAATGATAAGGGCCAGTAAAATGAAACCACTCGGGCAAATTTTCTCTGGGAAATTCCAATTCAGCAGGTTGATGACTAATTTGAGCTAGTGGAGAATAGGATTTATTAACGTGGGAGTATAGAGGTAAATTCCAGTTTTGGCGAGAATCATCAATTAAATCTTTAATTGGTTTTGCAACCCGACTGAGTATCTGATAGCCTAACTCATTACGTAAACGTGCCCACCAAGTGTGGCTATACTGCCAAGGGGTATTAAAAGGAGGAACTCCAGGCTCTCTATTTAGTACTACAGCACTACAAATGGTCACAAAGGGAATTCCCACAAATTCGGCAATTACTCCTCCTGCTTGGATAGTTTGATCTACTAAAAGTGCTTCGACACCAGATTCTTTAATAACAACAGGCGCATCTCTGAGAAGTACAGTTGCTTCATCCTTGAATAGCTCTATAGTATATTTCAATGCAGCTAAGCCACTGAGTTTACCTAATTCTACAAAACATTCCTTTAGCTTTCCCTTGGGGAATTTGTCTTTGCCAATTGCCTTAAATTCCAATCCTGCTGCAATAGTTTTCTCTTGAGCATCCTCTACTGCAATCATTGTGAGGCGATGGCCGCGCCGTTGCAGTTCTTGTGCCAAAGGAAGCATGGTATTAAGGTGGCCAGATTCAGCAGGACAAATGATACCGAAATGAGTCATTAGTTTTCTCTCTACAGAAAATTTATCGCTAACTTAGCTTAAAACAGGTAAGTTTAGCCAAAATTATTGTTTTAGATTCAAATAAATCTTTCCGTTTTTTGGATATCTTCTCGGTGTTTAAGAGTTAGTATCTCACAAGATGGCCTTTATAAACCTGCAATCTGCTGTAAGTTCTAGTATTTTTACAAACATCATTTTATAATTTAATTAGTCGGCTAACAATTAGTTGACTAATTAATTTTAAATTGATCGCAAGTCCCGTCTAAATGCAAAGTAAAAAATATGAAAAACCTAAACGCGAAACAGAAACAATGGTTAATAAGCCTTCACGTAGCATTTGCGGCAATGTGGTTCGGTACCGCTTTGTCAATGATTGCGATCGCCTTAATGAATCGTAATACTGTTAACGGTGACGAACTTTACGCGATTAACTCGGTGATGAAGCTATTAGATGACGTTGTAATTATTCCGAGTGCTTTTTTCTCTTTACTCAGCGGTGCTTTAATTTGCTGGTTGACGATTTGGGGATTTTTCAAGCATTACTGGGTTATCGCAAAGTGGGTTGGTACCGTAACGTTGATTGTGACAGGTAGCATATGGTTGGGGCCTTGGACGAATGCGATGACAGCAATTTCCGCAGAAGATAGGTTACAAGCATTGCAAAATCCACTCTACGTATTTGACCAAAAAGGCGTTTTGATTGGTGCGATCGTTCAAACCTCTTGTCTTTTATTTATTATTGCTATCTCTTTTGTAAAGCCTTGGGGTAAAAGAAATATAAAAACTCAGAAACAAGCTTCAGCAAATTAGTAAATATTATATTGAAATAATTGAACTATTGAGACACCCGGTTTTTTTAATGTAAGAAACTGGGTTTGTGTATTTTCGTATATGCTACTTATTTACACAAAATAAATTTCCGTTGATTTAATTCAAAATTTATTCACAATGGTAAATTTAGTGGATAATGAGTAAATAAGTTGTCATAAAACCGATGAAACCGATAAATTTGATGGTAATAAATCAAAAATAAAGGATGAAGATAAAAACGTTTAACTTCACCCTTGATATTTAATGCTTAAATTGATTGGTTAACGGAACATACTACTCACTGAATTATCCTCGTGAATCCGCCAAATAGTTTCTCCTAAAAGGTTGGCAACTGAAAGCCTTACCAACTGAGGGAATTTTTGACTGTCATCTAAAGGAATTGTATTGGCGACAATTACTTCTTCAAACAAACCCTGAGAAAGTCTTTCTATTGCAGGTGGAGAGAAGACAGCATGAGTCGCACAAGCATATACCTGACGCGCCCCTTCTTTACGCAGTAAACGAGCTCCTTCACAAATGGTTCCGGCAGTATCAATCATGTCGTCTACCAATACGGCTGTTTTGCCCTCAACGTCACCGATGACGTTTAAGACTTCAGCTACATTGTGTGCTTGACGGCGTTTATCGATAATCGCCAAAGGTGCATCATTGAGCTTTTTCGCAAATGACCTAGCCCTTGCTACACCACCTACATCTGGGGAGACAACCACAATATCTGACAACTCCTTACTTGCCAAATATTCCAGAATTACTGGGGTACTGTAAACATGATCTAAAGGAATATCGAAATAACCCTGTATTTGTGCAGAGTGTAAATCCATTGCCAAAATCCGGTTTGCACCTGCTTGAGTAATTAGATTTGCAACCAGTTTGGCAGTAATTGACTCTCTTCCGGCCGTTTTTCTATCGGCACGAGCGTATCCATAATAAGGAATTACTGCTGTCACCTGTCGCGCAGATGCTCGACGACAAGCGTCAATCATGACTAGCAATTCCATTAAATTATCATTTACAGGATTACAAGAGGGCTGGATTAAATAAACATCACAGCCGCGAATTGATTCCTGTATTTGAACGTAAAGCTCCCCATCTGCAAATCTTTTACGAATCATTGGCCCCAAATCCATACCCAAATAACGGGCTACTTCTTGGGATAATTCTAAATTTGCAGAGCCAGAGAACAGTCGCAGACGATGATTTTCTGTTAGCCCCGTTATAGCTGGCTTGACTTTTAAAGTGGCAGTACCTAGCACAGCAGACCCTCGTTGTGCATTCATTGCAATATTATCATGCGATTAATTTGACTTATTCGACTTAAATACTTGTGCATAACTTAGATGTCCTTTGTTCTAAGGCTTTGATTTATGCCCTGAAACATTCCTCCATTAAACTATGCATTGGTCTAAATTTTTATCACCCCAAACACAAATAAACCACTGTCAGCTTAACTGATATTAACTTTACTGACCAGACCTATTATTGACCTTTTTTGTTTTAGAGAGAATAATCATATATCAATACTAATTAAGCTTCAACCTCCTAATTTCATCGATTTTATACCTGTCTAACAATCACGCTTTTAGTTAATTTAACCGCGATACTATTTTTCTCGTGGGTTCAATTTCATTAATTTTGCAGAACTTGATAACTGAAAATTATCTTCATATTTTTAATGCTTGCGGGCGTAATCGTTAATTCACAACCAGTATATTAATTTATTTATATTCTTAAGTATAAGTACTCGTATTCTAAAAATTTTATAATCATTAAATATTTTATAATATTAATGCTCTGATTAATAAAGAATTATGTTTTGTTTAAGGAAAACTGGGTTTGGTTATTGTACTTGCTTTTTGTAGCTTCAGAAACCGTGTCACAAATTTTCTCGTCTAAGAATACAGAAGTACTATGACATTGATGTGGGTATTTTTTTAGCAAAGCATACTGAGATATGGAAATACAAAAAAAGTGACAAGCAGTACTAATTCAGGTAAATATTTTTACCTTTTAACCGCAATAATATTAAACTTTTTTCTTAAAAGTAACTTGTCTACCTTTTGAAACATTCATAAATTAAACAAAATGTAAAAATAAATAAGCAAGCAATTTTACTGTTTGCTGTACCTTACTGCGTCACTGACTTACCGTTATTAGTTTGACCGATCGATTCTAAGTAAAATCCTTTATCTTATCTGTTACACAAACTCGAATAATTATGCAACCACCAATTACTACTGGTACTATATTACAAAACCGTTACAACATCATTAAAATCTTGGGTCAAGGGGGATTCGGTAGAACTTACTTAGCGGAAGACCAGAGGCGTTTTAACGAGCTTTGCGCGATTAAAGAATTGATTCCGAATACGACGGGAACTTCTGCTTGGGAAAAAGCCCAGGAACTTTTCGGACGAGAAGCGGCTATTTTGTATCAAATTAAACATCCCCAGGTACCTCAATTTCGGGAAAGATTTGAACAAGACAAACGTTTATTTCTAGTACAAGATTATGTAGAAGGTAAGACTTACTACGATTTACTTCAAGAGCGTAAAGAAATGGGTGGTGCTTTTACCGAAGGTGAAGTATTGCGCTTGATGCGTTCTTTGTTGCCAGTACTGGACTACATTCACGGTAAAGGAATCATCCACCGCGATATTTCACCGGACAATATCATGATGCGTGACAGCGATAAATTGCCGGTATTAATTGATTTTGGTGTGGTTAAAGAATTGGCTACTAAGTTGCGTTCGCCAAACCAAACACCTCAAACTTTTGTCGGTAAACCGGGTTATTCCCCCAGCGAACAAATACAAACGGCACAAGCCTATCCCAGTAGTGACTTATATGCTTTAGCAGTGAGTGGAATTGTATTACTTACTGCCAAAGAACCCGCAGAATTATTTGACGACAACTTATTGAGTTGGAATTGGCAGCGCTGGGTAACGGTAAATTCACGATTTGCTCAAATATTGAATCGAATGTTGAGTCACAAACCTGGAGGGCGTTATCAAAGTGCCAGCGAAGTTTTGGAAGTACTAGATAGTTTGAATCAGCCAACCGCAGCAAAACCCGACGTATCAAGAATGCAAACAGTAGCTGTCGGTCGCAAACCAGAGCCAGTACAGCCGCCACAACCGCCACCTCGTCGCCGCGTTGAGCCAGTAATTCCACCACCAAAAGACCCGATTGTAGATAGTCCGATATCAGTAATAGTAGTCGGTGCGGCGGTAGTATTATTAGCGGGATTGGGTTCCTGGGCTTTAGTTACAACTATTCAAAATTCATCCAAATCGCGACCGGAATCGCCTCCCCCACAAACCTTTGCAACTCCATTTCTTACGCCAACACCAACACCCAAACCAGGTGAACCAGATGTTTTTAGCAAGCGGTTGAATTTTGGTCTTTCCGATACAGTTACCGTTAAAGGTAATTTAAAAGAAAATCAAACCGTGCAGTATACCTTTAGAGGTGATGAAGCGCAGGTACTGACAGCCGTTTTGGTTGAAGAAAATGGTGTTTCCCTAACGGTATTAGGCCCCAATAAAGAAATTATTGATAACGTAGCGCGGCAGGTAAGCTCTTATCAAGGGAATTTACCTTTTACTGGTAGATACACTATTGAATTAAATAATCTTCCAGAAATTAACCAAGCCGAATATTCCTTAAAAGTCAGTTTGAAAGATCCAGTTACAACACCAGAAGTTGAAGAGACACCAGCCCCCGACGAAACAGAACCTGAATCACCTGTAGAAGAGACACCAACACCATCAGCAGAGAAAAAACGCAAGCGACCTAATATAGGTATTCCAACTAACTTTCCAACAAGCCTTCCAACTAACTTTCCAACTAGTATTCCAACTAGAATTCCCGACGTAAAACTACCACCAGTCAAGTTTCCTTCTATCAAAAAACCAACTCCTTCTCCAGAGGAAAGAAATAACCCGGAAGTGGAAGCAGCGCCAGAAGCTGAATCTAATTCTGGGGGTAATTAGATATTTTTGGAAAGTTCCTTTAATTTTACATCTTGCATCATTCTTGATAAAAGTAAATATTCCCGGTTTCTTGTTGATTCCACAACGTAATAATAATGTTTCCACGACTGATACTCAACCACGATAATTCTGCAGAGTTTACGTAGTGCGAGCATCTTGCTCGCCCGTGAATCCTAGCGAGCAAGATGCTCGCACTACGAATTTGTTACCTAGCAAAATTAATGTGGTGAAGTACTAGAAATCGGGTTTGCGGAAACTGGTGCAACATGTAGGTTTTATCTGGTATTAAGTACAAATGCCCGTACCACAAGAATTTCGGTAAGATAATTAGAAATCCAAAATCTAACATCTAAAATCCAAAATTGTTTAAGACATTATTTATAACTGGAACCGATACCGATGCGGGTAAGACAGTTTTCACCACAGCCCTAGCTGCTTATTTACAAAAATATCGTCCCCAACAAAGCTTGGGAATCATGAAACCGATTCAGTCGGGAGTCGGCGATCGCCAACTTTACCAAAAGTTATTTTCACTATCGCAATCGGAAACCGAAATTACACCTTTATATTTTCAAGCACCTCTAGCACCTCCCCTAGCAGCAGCCAAAGAAAATCGAGAGATAGATTTAGGTATCGTTTGGCAAACTTTTACTCAGTTACAGCAAAGCCGCGATATTCTGTTAGTGGAAGCCTTGGGAGGATTGGGTTCTCCGGTAACTGATGAATTTACGGTAGCCGATTTAGCCGGTGAATGGCGTTTACCTACAGTATTAGTTGTACCCGTAAGATTGGGTGCAATTTCTCAAGCAGTAGCGAATGTAGCTCTAGCAAAACAAGCCAAAGTAAAGCTTGTAGGAATAGTTTTAAACTGCTGCTCGGAAATGACATCAGAACAAATCGCCGATTGGGCACCAATTGACATGATTGAATCCTTTACACATATTCCCGTCTTAGGTTGCTTACCCTATTTAGAAAACCCCGAAGATTTAGATAAACTAGCCCAAATCGCATCCGATTTAGAATTAGAAAAATTGTTTAATTGAGTGGGAATGGGGTAGAGGGGGTAGAGGGGGTAGAAAATATTTCTAACTATTACCAATCCCCAATCCCCAATCCCAAATCCAAAATCTAAAATCTAAAATCCAAAATTGACATGGTTTCCACATTTCCAAATGCATCTGCTGATTTATCGCGGGTTAGACTTGATATTCGTTCGCTACATCCGCAAATTATAGAATGGCGCAGAATAATTCATCAAAAGCCAGAATTAGCTTTCTTTGAAGAGATTACCAGTAAACTAGTTTCCCAAAAGTTGTCAGAATGGGGAATTGAACATCAAACTGGGATTGCGAAAACGGGTATTGCTGCAACTATCAAAGGTAATAAAAGCGAATCGAATCCGAATAGGGTATTAGCAATTCGTGCGGATATGGATGCTTTACCAGTTCACGAAATGAACGAAGTATCTTATAAATCGCAACATGAAGGAGTAATGCACGCTTGCGGACATGATGGACATACTGCGATCGCGCTGGGTACGGCTTATTATTTACAGCAGCATCGAGATAGTTTCAGCGGTACTGTTAAAATAATCTTTCAACCCGCAGAAGAGGGGCCAGGTGGTGCTAAACCGATGATTGAAGCAGGTGTTTTAAAAAATCCTGATGTTGATGCAATTATTGGTCTTCACTTGTGGAACAATTTACCTTTAGGAACGGTAGGAGTTCGCGCTGGTGCCTTAATGGCGGCAGTAGAATCGTTTCGCTGTACAATTTTGGGTAAAGGTGGACATGGTGCAATGCCCCATCAAACCGTTGATTCGGTGGTAGTTGCGGCTCAAGTTGTCAATGCTTTACAAACAATTGTTTCTCGTAACGTTAGCCCAATTGATTCGGCTGTTGTGACTGTAGGAGAACTTCACGCAGGTACAAAGGGAAATATAATCGCCGATACTGCCAGAATGAGCGGTACCGTCAGGTATTTTAATCCAGAATTTAAAGGCTTTATTCAAGAGCGGGTGGAAAAAATAATTGCCGGTATATGTGAAATTCACGGTGCAAATTACGACTTAGAATATTGGGGACTTTACCCACCCACAATTAACGATGTCGAAATGGCGGAATTAGTACGAAGCATAGCAGAAGAAGTTGTAGAAACGCATGCAGGAATAGTACCCGAATGTCAAACAATGGGTGGCGAGGATATGTCCTACTTCTTACAATCCGTTCCCGGCTGTTACTTCTTCTTAGGCTCCGCAAATCCCCAAAAAGACTTAGCCTATCCCCACCACCATCCCCGCTTCAACTTCGACGAAACAGCATTAGCAATGGGTGTCGAAATGTTCGTGCGTTGCGTCGAAAAGTTTTTACAGTGAGCAGTGAACAGTTATCAGTGAACAGTTATCAGTTATCAGTTATCAGTTATCAGTTACCAGTGAACATTGAACAGTGAACAGTGAACAGTGAGCAGTAAAGGAATGTAGTGGGAGCGTCTCGCTCCCTAGATAAAAATATAAATTCAATATTCTCCCCATCACCCCCTCTGCCCCATCCCCCCTTACGGCACCTTCATCCCTCGCTGCACTGCTGGACGATTTGACACGGTGTCGTGCCATCTTTTTAAGTGGGGATGGTTATCGAGTGTCATTTCTTGGATTTCGTAGATTGTTATCCAGGGAAATGTTGCTATGTCGGCTATGGAGTAGTCACCACAAATATATTCTTTGTCTGCAAGCTGTTTGTCTAATACTCCGTAGAGTCGCAGGGTTTCTTTTTTGTAACGTTCAATGGCATAGGGAATCTTTTCGGAAGCGTGTTTGTTGAAGTGGTTGAATTGTCCGAACATCGGTCCTATGCTACCCATTTGCAGCATTAACCATTCTATTACTTGATACCGGGCTTTTTGCTCGGTGGGTAAAAATTTACCTGCTTTATCGGCTAAGTACATCAATATTGCACCCGACTCAAATACAGTTATGTCAGTATCTTTATCTACTATGGCGGGTATTTTGCTGTTGGGGTTAATTGCTACGAATTCTGGTGTAAATTGCTCGTCTTTAGTAATATCAATTGTATGGACGTTATAGGCAAGTTCAACTTCTTCCAACATTATGGAAGCTTTGCGCCCGTTTGGTGTGGTAAATGTATAAAGTTCAATCATGCACATATATCCCGGTAACTACCGAAAAGAATACTACTTCATATTTAATTAAAGTAGTATTTTTGCGGCTGTATGCATACAATTTTTTTCAATAACATAGATATACCTAAATTGTGTAGAGCCTAAAGATTAATCTTTAAAAAAAGAATAATAAGTATTTTTATTTAGTAAAAACTACGGACAAAACCTGTTAATTATGGAAAAGGTTATGCCAACATTGATAAACAATTAACTAAATATTTTAAATCAGCGTTTACATCAGTTGTTTCAAAAATATTATCTAGCACGCACCATTCCCCTTCACGGGGTTTCGATCGCGCAATTTAACATTATTTAATAGATTTTAAAATTAGGAATTAATATGCGCTCTAGAATCCAAGCTCCCAGAACAAATATTCCTTTTTGGACTCCTAGTAGAATTGCATTTAGTACTGTAATTCTGACTTTATTTATAGTTGGTGGTTCTTGTACGGTAAACTCTATAGTATCTTTCTTTCTAAAACCCGCTTCGGTATTCCCCACATCAATTCCTTGGATTCATAATGAATCCGAATGCAAGCATACTAATAGAACCTGGGAAGATGGTAAATGCTGGGATTACGAGCATGGTATAACTTTTTAGATTTTGGATTTTAGATTTTGGATTTTGGATTGAAGGTTAAAAATGAGGAATCATGCTCAATGCCCAATGCCCTTTATTCTAATGAAGAGAAAGCTCAAAAATCTGATTAATTTTAATTATTAATTGGTAAGCACAAATGGTGGCAAGCACCCTGGTAATTAAAACGAATTAAACGTTAAATCGTTAAATCGTTAAATGATGTTCGAGGAAATGGTAGATGGATACTTTTGTTAGAAAACGATTGAGGGTTAGTTTAATATTTGCCCATAGCCATTTTTTGCAATTGCGGTTGCATATTTTTAGCTCCTTTAAGGATTGTTCCTTCAAGATTTACGTCGTAGCAGTCGGTTAAGGAAAGATTCGCAGCGGTTAAATTGGCACCACTAAGGTTAGTTTCATAGAGAATGCATGACTGAAAATCGGTTCCCATCAGGTTTGCTCCGGAAAGATCGGTTTCTCTTAAGGAAGCTCCTGAGAAGTTAGCAAAAAAGACTTCTGCGTGTTGAAGTTTAGCTGCATTCAGATTTGCTTGTCGCAAGTTGGCTCCATTCAGGTTAGCTTGCTGCAAATTGGCTCCAATTAAACCAGCTTCGTGCATTTTCGCTTTGTCAAGCTTTGCTGATTGTAAGTTTGCCAGAAATAGTTTTGCTCCTCCTAAGTTAGCTGCTTTGAGGTTGGCTCCCATCAAATTGGCTTTGTATAGGTTAGCCCCCATAAAATTGGCTCCTCGTAATGAAGCTCCCACCAAGTTGGCATCTCGGAGATTCGCACCATAAAACAAACCTTTATTAGCAATCGATCCTGCTAAATTGGCACCACGGAGGCTTGCTTCTTGCAGGTTGACTTGATAAAGATTGCACTGTGAGAGTTTAGCACCATCGAGGTTAGCCTTAAAAAGGTCGGCACCTTGCAAACAAGCTCCACACAAGTCCGAATTGCTTAAATTTGCTCGTTGTAGATTCGCATTACTAAAATCTACTCCCTGAAGTTGAGCATTCCTTAAATCAATTTTCTTATCAGAGGGATCTTGAGAAGTATTTCGTCTACCAATTACAGTTACTGCTGCTTGAATATCCGTGGGAACTTTAATTTCTTGTTCGGTGCCTGCCTGAGATTTTGTCAATTTCGCACTCACACCATTTTCTCTTACAAAAGCTGTAAGAATTTCCATAATTGTCCAATGCTCTTGGGGAGAGTCTTGAGCAACTCTTTCTAAAAGATAAATAGCTCCGGTACGAGTCGCAATACTATCGTGCCCAAGTTGGGTAATTGCGCTCATTAAACGTTCAGCTAGCAGCTTTTGCTGGTTGACTTCTATATTTTTTTTATTTATTCGGTTATCTTTCTGAGCTGCTAACAAGGTTTTTTCTAATAATACAGCACGCTTGGCTCCATAATAAGCATTGATAATTATTGCCAATCCAAGAAACAATCCGCCAGAAGTCATTAAGCCTTGACTTTTGTATTCGATTCTTTCTTCATTTGACAATCCTTCTATTTTTGAAATCGCTGTGAAAATCAGAATTGGTGAAACAGAAAAAAAGATTGTTATTCCTATTAACCAATTCGTTAATGCGTCTGTGTTTTTAGCAGACATAGAATCAGTATTCCTCACAACACAGAATTATTACCGATATGATTGGGATTAAAGAGTATACCATTTGTCAAAAAAATGCAATATCTGTCGAAAGTTGCAGTTACAATCTGTAATGTCGGTAGAGTGCTGATAGATTCTCTCTAATATAATGCTAAAGTTATATTCTACGGGACAGTAATATTACGTAGATGCCCCCAGACAGTGATGTAGAAACACCGTCTTTCATAATAAATGTAAACACTACTATTTTAAATTTTAAGTTTACTGAGTAGCCTTATTTCCGCCCTTCTTCGGCTTCTCTTAAATTAGCCCCATTTAAGTTAGCACCGCTGAGATTTGCTTTTTGCAAATTAGCTAAAAACAAGTTAGCACAACGCAAATCAGCATGGGTAAGATTTGTTCCATAAAGATTTGCTGCATTTAATATAGCACCACATAAGTTAGCCCGAGCAAGATTTGCACCTTTTAAATTAGCTGCACTTAATACCGCACCTTTTAAATTAGCATTTTCTAGGTTTGCGTCAATTAAGTTTGCTCGATAAAGAATTGATTGCCCTAGATTAACTTTCTTTAAATTTGCCCCACAAAGATTTGCTCCTCTAATGTCTACATAACTTAAGTTAAATATATCTCTACGCAAGTATCGATCGATATCCGGATTAGTTATGATATTTAAAGCAAGTTGAATATCAATATTAATTTCGCTTATGGGACTAATCTCAGAATCCTTTAAATTATTTAATGACCGCTTTTCGATTATAAAGTTAGTTAAAATTTGAATAATATTATCGTATTGTTCCGGATTTTCGCTACCTAATTCTTTCAAATCATTGATTGCTATTAATCTCTGTTCTATTTGAGAACTACTTATTTGCTGTATGGCATTTTTTAAAAGCTTATTTATGTTTTTATATTTGGGTAAATTCATCATATTTGTTGAATAAGTATATAATCGCAAAGTTTTATTGACTGCTAATCCTTTTTCTATTCTTTATAAAAAATACGAATAAGTACAGCATTAGTTTTACATTTACTACAATAAACATTCTTGTTATTTGATATATGTATTTTAAAAAGCAATACAACTATATTTTTTGAAATTAATCTAAGTAAAGGAACAGGAAATCGGGAACGGGTAGAGGGGGTAGAGGAGGTAGAAGGAAAGCGGGAGATGGGGAGATGAGGCAGAAAAAAGATGTGAATCCAATATTCTTAACTCCTCACTCCTGACTCAATAACAGACGTAGCATTGTTACGTCTCTACAATTTTCAATCCAAAATCCAAAATCCAAAATCTAAAATCGCCTGATGCAGCAGCAAAATATACAGCCTTTTCTCAAAAACCTGGTGTTGATTGGTGGGGGGCATTCTCATGCAATCGCGCTGAAAATGTTTGCTATGAATCCTTTGCCGGGTATCCGAATAACTTTAATTACGTCGAATAGCTATACTCCTTACTCCGGAATGCTACCAGGACATATAGCGGGATTTTATACTCACGAACGATGCCATATCGATTTGCGGAAGTTGGCGAGTTTTGCTCAAGCACAACTATATATAGATTGTGTAACTGGTATTGATTTAAAAAATAATCGAGTTATTTGTGCAAATCGTCCTGATGTCAGTTTTGATTTATTATCTATTGATATAGGTTCTACTCCTGCAATAATTTCTGTACCGGGTGCTACAAAATATGCAATTCCAGCAAAACCTGTAGGAAATTTGCTGCATCATTGGTATGAGTTGGTTGAGAAAATTTCATATAATCCTCAAAAACCTGTAAAAATTGGAATCGTTGGTGGTGGTGCTGGGGGTGTTGAGTTAGCGCTATCGATGCTGGGGAATTTGCAGCAATACGAGCCGAATTTAGATATTCATCTATTTGGAAAAGATAAGCGATTAATGCCTAATGCCAATCCTCTATTAGGAAATCTGTTGCGGCGCATTTTTATTAAGCGCGGTATAATCGTGCATTTGGGTGAGACAGTATGCCAAATTGCACCCGAAGGAGATATAGAAAATTATATTGTTATATGTGAATCGGGTAAGACGGTTGAGTGCAATTATATATTTTGGGTAACGCAAGCTTCTGCACCGAAATGGTTGGAATCTACGGGAATTACCACGGATAAGCGGGGATTTATTTTAGTAAACGATAATTTGCAGTCATTATCGCACCCCCAGGTGTTTGCTGCTGGCGATATTGCCACAGTCAAAAATCATCCCCGTGCGAAAGCTGGGGTATTTGCTGTACGTCAGGGGAAACCTTTATTTGAGAATTTAAGACGTAGTTTATTAGGAAAAACTCTCAAAAAGTATGTACCGCAGAAAGATTATTTAAGTTTGATCGGTACAGGAGATGGAAGTGCGATCGCAACTCGCGGATCTTTTACTTTACCACCAAGTACGTTGTTGTGGCACTGGAAGGATTACATTGACAGGAAGTTTATGGACAAATTTCGGGATTTACCAGAAATGGGGAATGGGGCATTGGGCATAGGGCATAGGGCATGGGAAGGCAAACAAACAATCCAAAATTTACAAATGCCTTGTGCTGGATGTGGTTCTAAGGTTGGTGGTAATGTTTTAGAAACTGTTTTACGTCGTATTCAATTGGAGCAACCTGTTAATCAAAGGGAAGATATTATTATCGGGTTGAATTCTCCGGATGATGCTGCTGTGATGAAGGTACCCACGGGAAAGGTGATGGTACAAACGATTGATTATTTTACTAGTTTAATTAATGACCCTTATATTTTTGCACAAATCACGGTCAATCATTGTTTAAGCGATATTTTTGCAATGGGTGCTATTCCTACTAGCGTTTTGGCTTTGGCTACTATCCCCTATGGAAAAAGTTCCACAGTTGAGGAAACTTTATTTCAATTATTATCTGGTGCGCTAAAACAGTTAAATCAAGCACAAGTTTCTTTAATTGGCGGGCATACTATTCAAGGCGATAAATTAGCATTTGGCTTATCCTGTAACGGTTTGGCTGATGAAAA
>JBARZF010000691.1:0-3125 GCA_049649675.1 Rivularia sp. (in: cyanobacteria)
GTTTAGCTGATGGGCGTTTGGTGGTGACAAATCGCAATCAAGTTACTGGAATAGAAACCGTTGAAATTGTCCATGAAGCTTTAATTAAAAATTGGCGACGGTTGCAAATATGGATGCGAGAAGATGGAGAATTTCGGTATTGGCAAGAGCAATTAAGGGTTTTTATTAAACAATGGGAAAAAAGCGATCGCGATGATGGGGCTTTGTTGCGTGGTAAGCCGTTAATTGATGCCGAAGAATGGTTATCACAACGTTTAAATCAAATTAGTTCGGTAGAAGAAAGGTTTATTAATTTAAGTTTGGATTTACGGGATAGCGAAGCACGAGAAAAAAAGGCAGCGAGAAGACGGATTATTATTGGTTTAGCTGGTGGTTTGATTGCTGCTTTATTATTAGCTGGGGTTGCTGTATTTCAATGGCAACGTGCAGAAACGCAACGTCGTAAAAGTGAAATTAATCAAGTTGAAAATTTGAGTTTGACTGCAAAAACGTTGTTGAATTCTGGGAATCAAATTGAAGCGCTTAATTCTACTTTAGAAGCGAATAAGAAGCTGATAGAGTTGAGGAATAATTTGGATGTAGAAACTCGGATAGCTTTATTAAGTTCCCTACTAAAAAACTTTTATTCTATTCGCGAGTATAATACTTTATCAAGTCATGATGCTACGGTTAATAGCGTTACTTTTAGCGATGATGGAAAACTTTTGGCTTCTGCAAGTCAGGATAATACTATTAAGATTTGGCAACGTGATGTATCCCCCCAACCCCCCTTCTTAAGGGGGGCTAGATACACGAAAATGAAACCCCCCTTTGTAAGGGGGGCAAGGGGGGATCTCAATATGGGTAAATACGAGAATACGCAATTAATACAAACTTTAAAAGGACATAAAGACGGTGTTTTTAGCGTTATCTTTAGTGCCGATAATCAATATCTCATCGCTGGGAGTTTTGATAATACAGTTAGTTTGTGGCGATATAATTCCACAAAGGGTTTATTTGAAAATCGTCCTTTTGTAACCATATCGGAACCCGATGAATTATGGGCGATCGCCTTTAATCCAAATAACAATATTGTGGCTACTGCAACCGAAAATGGTAAAGTCAAATTTTGGACGTTAGAAGGAAAATTAATTCAGACTATATCTGCTCACAATCAAAAAATCTGGAGTTTAAATTTTAGTCCAAATGGAAAATATGTTGCTACAGCCAGCGCAGATAATACTATTAAGATATGGGATAGCGAAGGAAGGTTTTTAAAAACTTTACGCGGTCATGAAAAAGAAGTTTTAAGTGTAAATTTTAGTCCCGATAGCAAACAACTTGTTTCTGGTAGTGAAGACAGAACCGTTAAACTTTGGGATTTTACAGGTAAATTATTGCATACATTTGCAGGTCATAAAGATGAAGTTTTAGACGTGCGTTTTAGTCGTGATGGTAAATTGATTGCTTCAGCGAGTGCTGATAATACGATTCGAGTTTGGGATGTTGCTTTAAAAGAAGAATATCAGCAAATTAGACACGGTAGCAAAGCAATTGAAGTTAAGTTTAGTTCCGACGGTAAAACTTTAGCAACAGCTAGTGGAGATAAAACCGTTAAACTAAGTTATCTCAAAGGTATTTTACCAACATTTGCGGGGAATAGCGTTAGTATTAGTCCGAATGGTGAAACTGTTGCGATCGCGAATCGGAATACGGTTACTTTGCGGCGACGGGATGGAAGTTTGATTGTTGATAGTAGAGATATTGTTGATAGTAGAGATATTGTTGATAGTAGAGATATTGTTGATAGTACAGATATTGTTGATAATAGAGATATTGTTGATAATAGAGATATTGTTGATAGTAGAGATATTGTTGCTCGTAGAGATATTGTTGCTCGTAGAGATATTGTTGATAATAGCGAGCAAGATGCTCGCACTACGACGAATAAATCCGAAATTATCAAAGTAATATTTAGTCCCACGGGAAGATACTTCGCCACGATTGATAGCGAGAATCAAATAAAAGTTTGGAATTTGCAAGGAAAGCTTTTACATAATTGGCAGGGACATAATGTAAATAATAATGATATTGGCTTTGATGCAATTCAAGATATTAGTATTAGTCCCGACGGTAAAATAATCGCGACAATAAGCAGAATTGATAAGCAAGTTAGGCTGTGGAATTTGCAAGGAAAATTAATTCAAAGCTGGCAATTAAATGATGATTGGGTGACGAGTATTAAATTTAGTCCTGATGGAGAGACTTTAGCAACCGTTGGCGATAAAACGGTAAAAATTTGGAGCATTAAAGGGAACTTATTACGTACAATTACGGGTCATAAAGAGAATATTGCAGCCTTGAATTTTAATTCTGATGGAAAAATAATTGCCACTGCGAGTAACGATAAAACAGTTAAACTTTGGCAGCAAAATACGGGTAAGCTGTTGCAAACTTTAACTCACCAAGACAATGTTTACGCCGTTACTTTTAGTGCCGATAATCAATTTGTGATGACTGGAAGTAAAGATAAAAATTTGAATTTATGGAGCTTGGATGGAAAATTGCTTAATACTATCAAAGGACATCGAGGGAAAATTAAGGAAGTTGAATTTAGTCGAGATAATAATATTTTTGCTTCGGTAGATATGGATAGTAATGTGATTTTGTGGAATTTGGATATTGATGAATTACAGCAGCGGGGTTGCGATTGGTTGCGGGATTATTTGATGACAAATGTTGATTTGGATGATAGCCAACGTAGGGTTTGCGATCAATCGTTTAACCTATCCCCCTAACCCCCTTCCCTCTTAGGGAAGGGGAACATTTTAAAGCCTCTCTCCTTGCAGGAGAGAGGTTTGGAGAGAGGTCATACTACGATTAAATTAATTATTATCATTATTATGTCTTACAAAAAACTTATTTCCCTAACCCTAACAATTGCCACCTTAACAATCATAAATACAATCATCCTACAAATTAAAACCCAAGCTAACCAACCGCAAGACAAACAAACAACAACTCAAACAAAAGCTAGCGATTGGTATTCTCAAGGGATAATTAAAGCTAACCAAAA
The DNA here is from genome assembly GCA_049649675.1 of Rivularia sp. (in: cyanobacteria). Classification (GTDB taxonomy): domain Bacteria; phylum Cyanobacteriota; class Cyanobacteriia; order Cyanobacteriales; family Nostocaceae; genus Rivularia. Next base: position 3,056 of record JBARZF010000691.1, read on the forward strand.
ATATTATCATGGAGCAATTAACGATTTTACAAAAGCGATTGAAATTAACCCTCAATATGCACAAGCTTAT
>JBARZF010000692.1:0-4232 GCA_049649675.1 Rivularia sp. (in: cyanobacteria)
GCTCTAGTCAAATAACCGTATATTAGCTGGATTATGGCTGTGTATTTACTCACTAGTAACTTTTGATGCACATAAGATACTGATGACAACACTGTAAACCCAGAAACATTGATTTTCTGTCATCCGTCTTTAGACATATCTTTATATTCGGTCAAAGAATATTAGAATTGCATAAAATTTAGTGAATTCTGGGTAAACTTTACTACAAACATTGTACAGTAAGAGTATAACAAAAGAGTAGAAGCGATCGTATTCTACCTTTTGGATAGCTGGCCAGGCGGTTTCACGCCTAAGATGGCCTTTCACAAAGACACTCCTTGCACCTTTTTATGTCGTCTTTGTCTTCAGCCGAACGCTCTTTGTTACCTATGCAATCTCCATCCTCTTTCTCCGAGGCATCACGTCCTTTTTTAACTTGGCAACGAATTCTTGATTGGGCACAAGAACACTATCGCTGCCGCACCTTTAGCAAAGATGAGCGAATTCCAGCTAGACCTGGGTTGCTGTATTTGGTGCAAAGGGGTGCGATCCGCATGGTGGGAACCGCTCAAGTGAGTGCCACTGCTTCTCAATTAACGTCTCGCCGGATTAACAGAACTCCTGAAGAAGCATTCTTGGGTTTTGTCGGTGCGGGACAGCCATTTGAAATTGTTGCTCAATCACCTTTCACGTTGCAGTCATACGCTCATGTTGACCAAACAGCAGTGTTGTGGATGTACTGGCACGATTTAGATAATTGGCCTCATTTTCGCCGCGAAGTTATGGATGCCTTTAGGTATCAACACCAGCGTAAACTGCTGTGGTTAAGCGCCTTGGGACAGCGACGGACCATCGACCGTCTTTTAGGATTCCTCACTTTATTAATTGAGGAATACGGAGAACCGGCGATGAGCGAAAATGACCCCGAAGTAATTCATGGGTATTGTCTGCCCTTCCCCCTCACTCATGCACAAATAGGCAGTGCAATTGGTTCGACTCGCGTCACCGTAACTCGCCTAATGGGTAAGTTGCGCCAACGGGGTCTAATCCTTACTCAAGGGGATAATTTAATCTGCTTGCCAGCAGAGTCAATAAGTAAAGCGAGCTAATATGTACCGGCTTGTCGGCAGCGAGGGTGTCAGCGAATTCTTACAAACCCACTTTGGGTAATGAGTTCCTGTCCTTGCTGAGTCCGTAAAAAGTCGGCATAAGCAACACCTGCTTGTTGTTCGGTTTGCCCATTTTGTTTGACCACCACAAACAAATTTCGGGTAATCGGATACTTTCCAGATTGAAAAGCCTCAATGTTCAATTTGTTGCGCGATCGAGGACATTCTGAAGGGAGGATGAATGGTTCTTGGTAAGGAGCAATGTATTTCCCTTGCGTTCGCCCCAACGGCAAAGGTTTGATTGAACATTGAGGTACGACTTCTGGGGCAGAAGCGTAATAAATACCGCCAGGACTAGTTGCTACTTTTCGTAGCGCTTGGGTGGTGGTGGACACAAGTTCCACCGTTGAAGCCATAGGCTGACCACCCAAAATATCTTGGACAAATAGTTCTACCGTACCGCCATCACTGATGCGGCGTGAGTAGGCTTTGATTGGTACATTGGTACCACCCACCTGGTTCCAATTAGTTATTTTGCCAGTATAAATTGACTTTAACTGTTCTATAGTTAATCCCGGAACGTTTATTTTAGGATTGACAGCTACTGCTAATCCATCTATAGCTACAGGAATTTGTTGGAGAGTGAATCCCCGTTGTTTAGCACGGTTTAATTCATTATTTAGCAATGGTCTTGAAGACTGAGCAAACGCCAATCGATCGTTGATTAGCATTTCAATACCAGAACTGGAACCAGCCGTACTATTTAAAGGTTGTACGTAGCGCAGACGAAAATCTTTTTTTTCTGCCTGAATTTTTTTATCTACTAATTCTCTTATTGGTGCCCAAGAGGTACTTCCACCATAATTAAATAATCCAACAGGGACATTTTCTACAGAAGCGAAAGTTGTTGACTCAGATGTATTTAACGTACCCGAATCCGATTTATTCTGTTGAGATTTGATCGGAGAAGTAATATTAGCACCACTATTTTTATTAAACCACCACCATCCACCGGCTATCAGTCCGGCGGTAATTAATAAAGAAAAAATTAAAATTGGTGTTTCGTTCTTCTGTGACATAAAAATATTCTTCTGATTATTTTTTATTATTTACAAGTAATAAATAGCTAATAGCCAATTGCAGATAATGCTAGAACTATTAGCTGTCTTATTATATTTGATTATTTATTCATCTAATTCTGACAAATCCTGCTTTAGAAATTGATTTCTGACCTTCATCTGTGAGTAGCAAATTAGCATAAGCAGTACCTGCTTGTTCGTCAATTTGGTCATTTTTCTTAACCACTACAAACAAACGTCTAGTCATAGGATATTCGTCACTTCTAAAAGCGTCCACATTTAATTGATTGCGCTTTTGCGGACATTCAGTTGGTGGAATGTATGGTTCTTTATAGGGCGGAATTAACTTCGATTCAGTTCGCCCTATCGGTAAAGGTTTAATACCACATTGTCCAACAACTTCGGGCGCAGAAGCATAGTAAATACCACCCTTATTTTGAGCTACTTTTCTCAAGCCCTCAGTAGTAGTAGAAATTTTTTCCACATTTTGACCGAACTCTTCTTTTACCAAAATATTATTGACAAAAAATTCAACGGTACCTCCCTCACTGCTTCTGGAATAAGGAGTAATAGGTTGATTTTCTCCCCCAACTTCTTGCCAATTAATTATTTTTCCAGTGTAAATATCTTTGAGTTGAGTTAAGGTAAGCCCCGGAATATTTAAGTTAGGGTTAACAGCAATCGCAATACCATCGATAGCAACTGGGATTTCTTCGAGTTTAAAACCTCGCTGTTGTGCTTGTTGGTATTCTTTATCTTTTACCCCTCGCGAAGATTGAGAAAAAGCCAACTGGTTGTTCAACAGCATTTTGATGCCAGTACCAGAACCTGGGGCACCTGTAGTGGGATTTGTATAGCGGAGTTGGAATTTAGGTAAAGCAGTTTTGATGGCAGCATCAGCTTCCGTGCGAATAGGTGCCCATGTAGTACTACCTCCATAGCTAAATAATCCAGAAGGAACCTCTTTGACTGATTTAAAACTTTCCTCGCCAGATTGCAGGTTGGCTTGAGATTGATTATTGGTAAAAGAACCAAGTCGAATACCATAACTATTAGCCAACCACCAATATACTCCACCTACTACACCGAGAGTAATTAGCAGGGCTAAAACTAAAATCGGGGTTTCGTTTTTTTGCGCCATATATGTAGTGATTGACAATAAGAAAGAATAATAATTTAACTCCATCCGAACTATTTCATATAGAGCTAAATAAAATTGGAAGTAGATGCCCCTATAAATTCATTTTGATAAATAATCTACAGAAGTTATATACCTGCTTATTAAATATGCTTTGTTTCCATCGCTTGAGTATACTGCCTCATTAAATCGCGAAGAAAGACATTTTATATATACGGATTTTCTGTTGAGTGAAACTATTAAAAATAATATATTGCATTAAAGCTATAACTTCTATGTCTAGCTTTCTCAGATTTAAATAAAGTCTTGAGTTTCATTTTTTAGACTACAAAAAATCATCAGAAAACTATAATATTTTAGTTAATAGCAATATATCTTGATAGAATATCACAATTCAAGATCGCAGTTTGCAACTGATTAAATTTATAAGATTTTTGGTATGTCAATAATGGTACATTTTGTAATCACCAATCATAATTGATAATTACAATTTATGTAACAAAACTTAATGTAAGAATAAAAAATAAGCCGTTTAAGTTAACAGGAAGTTAATAAATATTTAAGGTTAGTTAAATAATTGAAGACAATATTTTATAAATAATACGAAATAGTGATGTGAGAGCCACTGTAATTAAACTTGCGGCTATTGATAAAACAATTATCTCTTGAATTCTAAGTTCACCTTGTAACAAGGGAATAAAAAATATAATTAATGAAGTAATCGCAGGAATAATTACTAAATCCCACTTTTCAATCCATCGCCTGGTTTGAGCAAAAATAATAGCTCCTAAAATTACAGCACAAGTAACAAAAGCAATAGGAGGTGATTTAAGCAAACTCAAAAAAGCTATGGAAATTAAAGCACCTTCAAACCCACTAAAAGCTGAACCAGCTAACAATTCCAATGTAGAAAACGTTTGTACTGGT
>JBARZF010000693.1:0-1603 GCA_049649675.1 Rivularia sp. (in: cyanobacteria)
GGGATTTGATTCGGAGTTCGTGATTATAAGTAGTTGATTGGTGGAGAGAGGGAACAGGGAATATGCCATGAAAATTTTTAACAATATTCCGCGTAATGTTTGGATTTTAGGTTTTGTCAGCCTCTTGACAGATGTCAGTTCCAAGATGGTTGAATCGGTGCTACCTCTATTTCTAGTTTCGACACTAGGAGTAAATTTGCTAACGGTTGGTTTAATTGAAGGAATTGCAGAATCAACAGCTTCGATATTAAAAGTTTTTTCCGGAGCCTTAAGCGATTACTTCGGACAACGTAAAAAACTTGCTGTGGCTGGATATGGTTTATCGACTTTAGTTAAGCCTTTATTTGCTTTAGCGACAAGCCCAGCTTGGGTATTGATGGCTCGTTTCGGTGACAGAGTTGGCAAGGGAATTCGTGTAGCTCCCCGCGATGCTCTAGTTGCAGATGCTACCGATAAAGCTCATATTGGTGCTGCTTACGGTTTACGTCAGTCTCTTGATACCATTGGTGCATTTACAGGACCATTGGCTGCATTTGCGTTGATGTCTGCTGGGAGAGAAAACTTTCGTTTAGTTTTTTGGTTAGCCTTAATTCCAGGTATTTTAGCAGTAGCTTCGTTAGCTCTTGGTGTACGAGAGCCAAACAGTAGCGTGAATAGAATGCGGAATAATCCTCTACGTTGGAATACTTTGCGTAGTTTGGGTAGAAACTACTGGGGATTAGTGGCAGTTGCATTATTATTTAATTTAGGAAATTCTAGCGATGCTTTTTTAATACTCAAAGCACGGCAAGCTGGAGTCTCAAATTCATTCGTACCCTTAACTATATTTGTCATAAATCTAACTTACAGCTTAAGTGCATATCCAGTTGGATTGATATCTGACCGCATCGGAAGATTGGGGTTGCTCGTAGGAGGTTTTTCTTTATATGCTTTGATATACTTGGGCTTCGCTTTTAGTTATACTCCCTGGCAAATATGGGGATTATGTGCATTGTATGGGTTATATCAAGGCATGAGCAAAGGAATATTATTAGCATTGGTAGCAGATAGAGTTCCGTCTAATCTACGCGGTACTGCCTTTGGGTTTATCAATCTCGCTATAGGTGCTGCACTTCTTCCCGCTAGTCTTTTAGCAGGTAGTTTATGGGAGTCAATCGGTTCGGAAGCAACTTTTATTACTGGAAGTATTTTTGCTATTTTGGCAACTGCGTTACTTCTAGTAATTAATCGAAAAAAGCAATAGAGCAATATTACAATACAGTAAATATTCTCGGCACCTGTAGATAAAAAGAAAACGTTTTTTAACAAATTTATTGAAGCTCATATCGAGTAATAATCATCACTCCTTGCCTACCATTAGAACTACTTTTAAGTTTCCATCTACGTGCCATTTTCAAATGGTGGTCATCCAATCTACTGTTACCGCTACCACTAATCAACTGTACATTAGTAACATTACCTGAAGCATCAGCATCAACAGAAACCGTTATACTTCCTTCAATTCCTCTATTTCTAGCCCAAGATGGATAACTTCTATTACATCTAACACAAGCTGCGCTTCCATCACCGTCACCAACTGAGTCACCACTACCATTACCCAAAC
>JBARZF010000694.1:0-4597 GCA_049649675.1 Rivularia sp. (in: cyanobacteria)
GTAGATGCTTGTACTCATTATCAAGCTATCGGGTATTAGCTGAAGCATGAATAAGTAAAAATTACATTGGGACATTAACAGATTTGACCCAAATTATTTGCCCCGATATAATAAATTCAGTCAAAAAGGCATAGGTTACAAGACTGCAACTTGCTGTATGTAGCGGTAGATGTTAGCTTTAGGTAGCCCTGTATAGCTCTGTAGGCAATTAAGTATAATCTTAAAAGATATACGTAAGTATTGCTAACTAATTCCGGATAATTTATGAAGTTAACATATATATAAAGTTAATGTAAATTTATACTATGTAGTTGCATAGAAGCTTGGTATTCTTGCTAGATAGTAATAGAAAGAGTATTAATTAGTTTGATATACAAATATTTTTTTGGCGCGATGTATATAGTTATAGAATAAAGATGCGTTATTCTTAATTACTTGTTAATCATTAGTTACTTTTTTGATTAAAGCCATCCACATATCCGGTGGGTTCGAGTAGTAATCAATTTGCTCTACTTGATATCGATAAGATTCAGAACTAATTTGTAAAACTATATAGTCATCCGGTTTGACACCTTTACCTCGCGCTGTCATGTAAGCTGTTGTAAGATTTTCTGCGACTTCAAATACGTAGTCTGTTCCCGGTACGCACTCAGTAAAATCATGGGTTTTATGTTTGTGCAGCTTTAATTTGTCTAAGATAAAATCTCTTAGAGACAAAAAAAACACGTTAAGGTTCATGCCCGACCTGCTAAATGACATAAGATAATTGAGAAAAATAAATTTGCTGTTCCTTGCACAAACGATGCTTGTGAGCTTCTTTCTCTATGGAAATTAGTCAAAGCAACCCCAATATAATAACAAGATTAATTATTATTCAATAAATAAAGCTTGTAATTGGCGTATTATTTCTATTTTCGCAGTATGGATACGAGTGGTACTTCACCAAATTAATCAAAGCTGGGTAAAACAATCGTAGTGGGAGCGTCTCGCTCCCTAGTACACCACGGCGGGAAGGGCGCACCCATTACCAACGGTTAAAATCCTTATCCTGTAAGACTTTTTACTTTTTACTTCAAAATTTTTACTTCCGCGCAGCGGTACTAGTAGCAGTTAGCGATGCCTTTGCCCGAAATTCAATATGAAACTACTTGACACTGCCCGAATAAGAAGTTATATTTACTAGAGTAAAGTTAATGGGGTGTCGCCAAGTGGTAAGGCAGCGGGTTTTGGTCTCGCCATTCCTAGGTTCGAATCCTAGCACCCCAGTTTATTAAGATTAAAAATCTATTTTTTGTAAGCGATCGCCTTTCTAATATTAGAGAGGTTTTTTATTTGTTTATATTATTTGATAGCAGATTAATTGGTTTGAAATACCGCTTTTTTGATTTCTGAGCCTGCAAGTTTATTCGGACTTACGCACAGACAACGGAAAATATAGTGTTCCAAACACCCCGATCCCCCCAACCCCCCGCTAATTTGGGGGGCTTTGTGTAAGTCCTGTTTATATTAAAAAAAATTATTGTTCTAGACTTTGCTATTTTCTATCAAAAAACTATACATTAGTTTGCACTAGTACACCACGGCAGAAATAAAGCACCCATTTAAAAAGGTTAAAATTCTTACTCCATCTCTACTTTTTACTTTTTACTTCTTACTTCTTACGAACGCCCAGCGGTACTAGCTTCAATTTAATTAGATGTTAAACATATATTCTTTAAAGAATCTTTGTAATATACGTAAAGCACTACGTTGCGATCTACAAGAAGATGAGTGATAATTGTTACTACAATATGCTAAATCGCACTTAATGCTGACCTACATAATTTGCATTTATCAATTATTACTTATTTCACAGAGTAAAATTCGATATTTTAATGCTGGAAGAAAGTAAGAATAAGTAAAATTATTGACAATAAGTTTTTTCCGGAAAAAACAAGGTCAGTTGAGTAATAATACAGTGAGTTAATTATAAGGATAAATTATTTTACTTACGTTCGGATGGGGTCTAAACCTTGGGATGCAAGCACTGTATTCAAAACTGAATTTGTGTATTTTGTAGAAATAGTAGTGAAATTTTAATTATAATTTATTACACTTGTAAATGAATCAACAAGCATCGACTAAGTAATGCTACTGGACGCATAGTGCATCGCGAGCCGTAAACTGGTATCTTCAATACTTCCGCGCAGGGTGGTATATCTGTCAGGTAGGTCGTTAACAAGACGAGACGGAAAGCTTGTAGACAGGCGGTCGTATTTTGTTAACTTCTTGAGAAAAGGTGCATCGCTGTTGTGAAGGCATTTAGGTAAATCGTCTGGCGATGGTGTCTTTAGGAAATCAAAGCGACAAATGATGTCTATATTAAGTACTTTTAATTTACTATGACTATGCTGAAGTCAGAAAAAAATCCTTACCTCTTTTCTCAAGCAGGTACCCCCTTGAATGATGCTGAAGAAGGTGGATTGAATTTAGGACAAGTGGGAGCGGCTCTACGACGGCGTGCATTATTGATTGTTGGTTGTACAGGGGTAGTAGCAACCGCTGCGGTATTAAAAGCAGAAACAGATCCTCCGATATATCAAGGTCAGTTTGAGATTTTAACTCAAGCCGTGACAGCGGAAAGTAAGGCGATCGCAAACGTTCCTCAAGCTTTGGGATCTAAGGATGCGATCGCATTTCCGGAGTCGGAAAAAGATGTGGCAACGACTATTCGAGTTTTACAAAGTCCGCGAGTACTAAATTCAGTTGTAGAAAAGCTTCAGACTAAGTATCCAAATCTGGAATACGAATCATTCGTTAGGGGTTTAATTATTGCCTCCAGCCAGAAAAATATTTTAACAGTAGGATATGTAGCCGCAGACAAGCAACTGGTGAGTGATGTTTTAAATGAACTTGCTGATGCTTATTTAGACTTCAGTTCAAAAGATCGCCAGGAAGACATTAATCAGGCGATCGCCTTTGTTCAGGGACGAATCAGCCAGGGGGGTTTAAGACAACGAGTTGAAGAGTTGCAGAATAAATTGCGAACGCTGCGAAGCGTGAATAACCTGATTGAACCCTCACAGAAAGCGGGTGAAGTGTCCGGTCAAATTGCGACTTTGACGCAACAGCAATTAAGCAATCGGGTAGAGTACGAACAAATGATGGCTCAGTATAAGGAGTTACAAAAAGAGTTAGCGCAACAGCCAGTAGAGAGGGCTGGTAATTCTATTCTGAGTGAAAATTCTCGCTATCAGAAAATCTTAGACGAAATTCAGCAAGCTGATATTCAGATTAAAACGGAGTCTGCTAAATTTACAGATATCAATCCAACAATACAGACTTTACGGCAAAGGAAAGCTAACTTGATTCCAATGCTGAATGGAGAAGAGCAGCGGGTTCAGAAAGAATTTCAAAGTCGCATCCAAACGTTATATGCTCGCGATTTATCTTTAGCTGACAAGGTAGATAAGCTCAATGCAGAACTGAGAAATTTGGCAACAGTTACCCGCGATTACGAAAATATTCAACGGGAGTTAGTGATTGCTACCGAAGGGCTAAACCAGTTTTTAACCAAGCAGCAAGCCTTGGAAATTGAAAAGTCTCAAAAACAGCAGCCTTGGAAGTTACTAGATCCTCAACTTACTAAAGTTGAAAATCCTGAAGCTATGTCACAAAGTGCTAGAAAAAATTTAGCTTTAGGTGGAGCTTTAGGCTTATTATTAGGTGTGGGTGCTGCTTTAGTTGTAGACAAGTTGAGCAATGTTTTCTACACTTCTAAAGATTTGAAAGAAACTACCAGATTACCGTTACTAGGGGTGGTTCCTTTCAGCAAAGAACTTGCAATTATCAGTAAGCAAGATGGACAAGCTAGTGGAGTTCATCAAACTGCTCGTGCATCCTTTTTTGAAGTTTTTCGCTCTCTTTACACCAATATTCTGCTTTTGGGTTCGGATACCCCGATTCGTTCGCTTGTAGTTAGTTCGGCTACACCAGAAGATGGTAAAACTACTGTTGCTATACAGTTAGCTTTGGCAGCAGCAGCGATGGGACAAAGGGTATTATTAGTGGATGCAAATCTCCGGTGTCCTACCATACACAAGCGTGTAGGATTAATGAATATCCAAGGTTTAACGGATATTATTTCTTCTGAATTGGAGTGGAGCAATGTGATTGAACGCTCCCCTCTTGAAGATAATCTGTATGTAATGGCTGCTGGTCCAGTTCCACCCGACTCTACCAGATTATTAGCTTCTGTGAAAATGCAGGATTTGATGAACGAACTGCATAGCAGCTTCGACTTAGTAATTTATGACACTACAGCAATAGTTGGTTTTGCTGATGCTAACTTATTGGCAGCAAATACCAATGGCGTTATGTTGGTAGCTGGTTTAGGTAAATTGAAACGCACTGCATTCGCACAAGCATTAGAAGAAATTCAAGTCAGCGGTACTCCTATTTTAGGTTTGGTAGCGAATAAATCGAAAGAATCAACTCCAATTTCTCAAAGTAATTATCAACAGTATTACAAAGTGAGTAAAGAAAGAGTTGATGTAGATGATCCAACCGAGGCTGAAAAATCTTCGGTAAATAAAGTTAAGGTATGATGAAGGAGTTA
>JBARZF010000695.1:0-2483 GCA_049649675.1 Rivularia sp. (in: cyanobacteria)
AATTAGTCGCATCTACCAAAGACTTAACTCGTTACGAACGTAAAATTTTAGATAATCTTCTTTCGGAATATAATCCTTTGAATTAAAATTTTTTCGGTTCCAAAATAATATTTTATTAAAAAGTTAATTTTAAGCAATTTTTGGGAACTATTAAATTATAAACTAATATAAAAACCATTAAAAAAATGAGTGATATAGATGAATTGCTTTATCCTTCGCTAAGAGAATTAGTGAACCAAATTAAAGCAATCAATCGCGCATGGAAAGTTACAGGTGATTTATTTGGAAATGATTCGCCATTATCTACTTCTTCGCGGGATTTGAAAAGCTGTTTGCAGGTGCGTTTGTTACGTAGCTATGCACCAACCGATGTTTATTTAGCTATTGATTATCAGGCTGAAGGTGAGCCACAATTTGGCTTACGGTTGCGAAAATCTGTAGATAAATACGAAGATGCGGATCATTTACCAGTGCGGATAGTAAACGAGATTCTTACATCAGAAGAAATAAATAAATTTAGTCAAAAGTAAACGAAAAAATCAAAAAAGGGGTGTTGCATGAATTTAGCAGGCATTTTTATCAATTTAATCATCCTTACAATATTTGGTGGCGCTACAGCTTACGAAATTAAAAGGCTACGTAAATATTTACATTTATCAGATTGGCAGGAAATACAAAAGATAATCAGGTTTTTAAATCAGGTAAAAAATAAAGAAGAAGTAAACCAATCAATTGATAATGTTTGGTTAAGAGAGCGTTTTGGGACAGACGATGTAAATACACTTGAAAACCAATATCAACACAAGCAGAAATTCATATTAAGAAAATACCCAACCGTATTAGCACGTCCAATAGCTCGTAGTCATCTACGCTTCGTGACTGCTTTATGTACCTCTATCGGTGTATTAGGAACCTTTTACGGTATTCAACAGGGTTTACAAAATCTAAATTTAGGGGATATCTCAAATTCCCAACAGCTAATGACTTCTAGTATCGAACTGCTGAAAAATATGAAGACAGCATTTTCTACTTCCTTGATGGGGTTGGGATGCGGCAGTTTATTTACTTTGGTTTTGTTTGTAACTGATTCGTTACGACGAAAAAGACGTAATGGGTTACGAGATAAATTAGATAATTTAGCAACCTTTGAAACAGCAGAAAATGACACCCGGATATTAGCGCGACAAATTCAGCAATTAAGACAAAGTTTGACAAATCAACAATCACCGAGTGCTGAAGCGATTGGTGAAGCTGTAGGTAAAAGCATTGCAAACAAATTTACACAACTAAATCAGCTTACATCAGAAGCAATTGGTAAAGCTGTAGCACGGAGAATGCGATCGCCACTAGGGCATATATATCAAGAGCAGCAAAGAATGCGAGAACTGCAAGAAAACCAAGGACAACAAGTTTTTGAACAACTAATTCAAGAATTACGAATTCAAATAATAGAACCCGTTGCTGATAGATTGAATGAAAGCGCGGAGTTAACAAGACAAGCATCTCAAGCTGTAACAAATCTTCATAACGAACTCGGAGGTATTTCTCAAAGTTTAGCGAGTTCCATTGAAACAATTCAGAATTTTCAACAAGAGACTTTAGTGGAACTTCAAAACTTTGCAAATAATTTAGGACAAACTTTAAATCAGTTTATTAATCAAAGTCAAATAGTTTTTGAGCAACAAAATAGCACTCTTGAAACAGTTGGTAATCAAGCTTCCGAATTAATGAATAGTGCTAAAGATAATCTTCTCGCTACTTTAGGAGATATTAACCAAACACTTACAGAAACTCGTCAAACAGTACAAGATGATTTAACAAAATTTCGGGACGAATACAAAAACAATCTTCAGGCTTTCTTCAAAGAACAAAATAATTTATTAGAAAAAACATTAGGTCAACAACGCGATGGTTTATCTGAAGTTGTAAGAAACTTAAATACTATTTTTAACGATGAATATAACAGACGTAGCGAATTAGCTCAACAGGTAAACCAGAGCATGAATCAAGTTAGTACAGCAGCTACAGAAGTTAATAAACTTGTTTGTGCTGTTGGACTTAATTCCAGTACTTCTTTAGTACAGCAAGAAAATATTGCTCGTGAACTTAATCAAATTTCTCGTAACCTTAATCAACAAGTAGAAGGTGTACAAAGAGAATACAGACAATTATCCGATACTTTTAGTAACAGTTTGACAGATTGGAAAAATCATTTCGGCGAATCGCGTCAAACGTTTTTCAATGAAGCCGATAGCGCAATGGCGAATGTTTGCAGCAGTTTACTTCACACAGCAGAGGCTTTAGTAGCTGCAAACGACAACCGTAACAACGGTAACGGGAGAAATCACCATGCATGATTACTTCAAGGAAGAGATTGAAGCAGAAACTATTGAAGATGATGATGCTAGTACTTATCTATCAATTGGTGATTTAATGTCAGGGTTAGTAATGTTCTTTTCCCTACTTTTTATCACTACGTTACT
>JBARZF010000696.1:0-1667 GCA_049649675.1 Rivularia sp. (in: cyanobacteria)
ACAAAATAAACCAGTTACCTTTGTTTGACTAAACAACATTTCTCGCAGTTGCTTTGTACCCAAGTCTGTATAAATACCGCTAGGAATTACAATTCCGCATTCACCACCATCTCGTAGCAGATGAAAACATCTTTCTAAAAACAACTTATAGAGATTAATATCCGTTCCTGCTTTTCTACCGTTAACTATAGAAATTTGATTTTTATAATCTTCCGATGAACGATAGTAAGCACTAACATAAGGATATTGACTTTGATATTCTAACCAAGCTTCTGCAATCTCAGGATTCGCTAATAACTGTTTCTGTTGTTTTTCAAAAGTCTTGATATCCATCTTATTTTTCGTCACCAAGTCGCTATACTCAGCGAAAAATTCTTTTGCTTGCGGTTTAAATATCTCCCAAGGTGGATTTGTAATTATTGCGTCTACGCCATTTTTAAGGATTTTATCAAAATGATAACCCCAATGAAACGGCTTTAAAACTTCAATATCCTTTGCAGTCAAACCACGCTTTTTAGCTTTCCCGGTTAACTGCTTCTCTTCATATTTAATTTTGAGATTATTAAATTCATCCAACAATAAATCATTTAATTTTATTTGCGAGTCTTGATTAAGCTGTTCGATATCTTTCTTCAACATCGACAACCGCGAATCTTGAGAGGTTCCTTGTTCTTCTCCCGATTGAAAAGCGTGTTTTTTATAAAGTTCAATCGATTGATTTTTCTCGTCTAATATCTTTTTATAATTTGCTGCTTTTAAAGGCTGTAATAAATTCCCTTGCTTAGAAATTCCCACATTATCAAAAGCTGTTTCATCAACTTTAATCAACCCAATCAACGAGTTACCCGCCATAATATTAAAATCAATATTGGGTAAAGGTTCCAACTCATCGACATTATCAACAGAAGCAACCAAAGCCAAAAACAAACGCAACTTTGCAATTTCCGTCGCTTCCTCCATGATGTCTACACCATAAAGGTTATCGGTAACAATCCGCTTTTTAATAAAATATGATAAGGATTTATGCTTAGTTTCTATTTCCTGCAACCATTTCTTTGCTCTGGCATCACCCTGTAATTTAATCGTGCCAATTACAGCACTGTAAACCGATATTAAAGTCTTTAAAGCGGCAACTAAAAAAGCACCCGAACCGCAAGCTGGGTCAAGGATTGAGAGATTCGGAATAATCTCTTCCACTAATAAACGACAGACATTTCCATCTAAGTTAATTAGTAAATCGTTGATGTCTTCATAACGTGCTTGATAATTATTAAGAGTTACGCAAAGCCCCCCTTGTTTAAGGGGGGTTGGGGGGATCTGAGTATCTAGAACACTACATTTTCCGTTATTGCTGCTTAAATTCCGATCGTGAGATAGCGCCGCATTGACTCTATCCACAATCAGTTTATGAATAGTGCGATCGCAAAGATATTCGGTAATCTGAGGGCGTGTATAGTAGGCTCCGAAAGCCTTTTGGTTAATATATTTCTCAAATATGTAGCCTAAAACGTCCGGGTTAATTTCATCGTCTTTCCCTCCCGGTGTATCATCCAAATTCCAAGAATAACGCGCAAATAAATCTAGAACCTTCTTAAAAGCCTCGTCGGCAATGGAAATCTCATAATCTTGCTCGATACGATGTTTGAGGAATAATCCCCCGTTGAGAT